>NZ_JBNPJZ010000101.1:0-262882 GCF_050312695.1 Bacillus sp. AF62
ACCTCACCAACTAGCTAATGCGACGCGGGTCCATCCATAAGTGACAGCCGAAGCCGCCTTTCAATTTCGAACCATGCAGTTCAAAATGTTATCCGGTATTAGCCCCGGTTTCCCGGAGTTATCCCAGTCTTATGGGCAGGTTACCCACGTGTTACTCACCCGTCCGCCGCTAACTTCTTGAGAGCAAGCTCTCAATCTATTCGCTCGACTTGCATGTATTAGGCACGCCGCCAGCGTTCATCCTGAGCCAGGATCAAACTCTCCAATAAAGTTAGTTTGTCTAGCATCTAAAAATAAAAATTGACGTTTCACGTTGTTTGTTTCGTTCAGTTTTCAAAGTTCAATATCGCGTTTCAGCGACTTTTATAATATATCATAGTATATTATTTTCGTCAACAAGTTTTTCAAGATAATTTGTATCTCTCATTTGCTGACTTTGCCTATTATATAGACTTTTCTATTACTATGCAAGTATTATTATAAAAAAATAAGAGGGGGAAAATCCCCCCTCTTATTCTTCAGAAGAAACCTCTTCATTAGATTCTTCTTCATCTTTCTGTGCTTTTGCTACTGTCGCTACCTCTTGCTCATCCTCTAAACGAATTAGACGAACACCTTGTGTATTACGTCCCATTTGAGAGATTTGATCAACTGGCATACGAATAATAACGCCTGCGGCTGTAATTAGCATGATGTCTTCTTCACCTGTTACAGACTTAACCGCTACTAACTTACCGTTTTTATCTGTAATGTTACAAGTCTTAAGACCTTTACCACCACGACTTTGTAGTCGATACTCTTCAACTGGAGTACGCTTACCATACCCGTTTTTCGTTACAATTAAAACATTCGTATCTTCTTCAACAATTTCCATACCTACTACTTGGTCCTCTTCGCCTAATGTAATAGCTTTTACACCAGCTGCATTACGGCCCATAGAACGTACATCTTGTTCATTGAAGCGAATTAACATACCGTTGCTTGTCCCTACGATAATATCTTTATCGCCAGATGTTAAACGTACAGAAATCACTTCATCTTCTTCACGAAGCGAAATTGCAATTAAACCGTTTGTACGTATATTTGCAAATGATGAAAGTGGCGTTCTCTTAGAAATACCTTGTTTCGTTGTAAAGAATAAGAACTGGTCGTCACCAAATTCACGAATTGGAATAATGGCATTGATCCACTCACCCTTATCTACCCCTAATAGGTTAATAATTGGTAGCCCTTTTGCAGTACGACTATACTCTGGGATTTCATATCCTTTCGTACGGTATACTTTACCCTTGTTTGTAAAGAATAAAATATGATCATGAGTAGACGTTGTTAATAAGTGTTCAACAAAGTCATCATCATTCGTACCCATTCCTTGTACACCACGTCCCCCACGGTTCTGTGTTTTGTACGTAGAAGCTGGTAACCTCTTAATATAACCGTTATGAGTTAACGTAATCGCAATGTTTTGCTCAGGAATTAAATCTTCATCTTCAATAAATTCCATACCGCCAATTGTAATTTCTGTTCGTCTCTTATCATTGAAACGCTCTTTTACTTCTGTTAATTCTTCACGAATAATCTCAAGAACTTTCTCTTCATCTGCTAAAATCGCTTTTAATTCAGCAATTAATTTCATTAAGTCTTGATATTCTTGCTCGATTTTTTCACGTTCTAATCCAGTTAAGCGTTGCAGACGCATATCTAAAATCGCTTGCGCTTGTTTCTCACTTAAACCGAAACGTTCCATTAAGCCTTGCTTTGCAATATCAGCCGTTTTTGAACTACGAATTAACGTAATAACTTCATCAAGATGATCTAAAGCAATTCGTAATCCTTCTAAAATATGGGCACGTGCCTCTGCTTTTTCTAATTCATAAGCAGTACGTCTACGGATTACTACCTTCTGGTGCTCCAAATAATGATATAAGTTTTGTTTTAAGTTTAGTACTTGAGGCTCTCCATTTACAAGAGACAACATATTAATACCGAAACTTGTTTGAAGTGCTGTATGTTTATATAGATTGTTTAATAGTACGTTTGCATTAGCGTCACGACGTACTTCCATGACAATACGCATACCATTTCGGTCTGATTCATCACGTAAATCTGTAATACCTTCAATTTTCTTATCGCGAACCAATTCTGCGATTTTTTCAATTAATCGTGCCTTATTAACTTGATAAGGTAGTTCCGTTACGATAATAGATTGTTTACCATTTGATTTCTCTTCAATTTCAACTTTGGCACGAAGCATAATAGAACCTCGTCCTGTTTCATAAGCTCTACGGATGCCACTTCGCCCTAAGATTAAACCTGATGTCGGGAAGTCTGGCCCAGGAATATATTCCATTAATTCCGCGATAGTGATATCTGGATTATGGCTTAATGCCAACACACCATCAATTACTTCGCCAAGTTGATGCGGCGGAATATTTGTTGCCATACCAACTGCAATACCTGTCGTACCGTTTACTAATAAATTAGGGAAACGCGCTGGTAATACAATCGGCTCTCTTTCCGAACCATCGTAGTTATCTTGGTAATCAATTGTATTTTTTGAAATATCACGTATTAATTCCATAGAAATCTTAGACATTCTTGCCTCTGTATAACGCATTGCCGCTGCTGAATCTCCATCTACAGAACCGAAGTTACCATGCCCATCTACAAGCATATAACGTTGACTGAAATCTTGCGCCATACGTACCATTGTTTCATAAACGGCTGAATCTCCATGAGGGTGATACTTACCGATTACTTCACCGACAATACGTGCTGATTTCTTATACGCTTTATCAGCTGTAATTCCTAAATCATTCATCGCATATAAAACCCTACGATGCACAGGTTTTAATCCATCACGAACATCTGGTAATGCACGAGATACGATAACACTCATTGCGTAATCTAAAAATGAGGTACGCATTTCATGACTAATATTAATTTCTCGAATTCGTGCTTGTTGTTGATTGTCTGACATCAACGAGCACCTCCTCTTACATTTCCGTTACACATACATTGATTTATATGTAGAAGACAGGAATACTTAGATTCCTGTCATTACTCATTTAAATATCAAGGTTTTTCACGTATTTTGCATTCTCTTGGATAAAGTTACGACGCGGTTCCACTTTATCACCCATTAAAATTTCAAATGTTTCATCTGCTTCTATTGCATCTTGAAGGGAAACTTGAAGTAACGAACGTACTTCTGGATCCATTGTCGTCTCCCATAGCTGAGTTGGATTCATCTCTCCAAGACCTTTATAACGTTGAATTCCTGGTTTCGGCTGGGCTGGTAACTCAGCTAATATTTTTTCAAGTTCTTTATCATTATAAGCATATTGAATTTTTTTACCTTGTTGCACTTTAAACAAAGGTGGCTGTGCGATATATATATATCCACACTCAATTATTTGACGCATATAACGATAGAAGAACGTTAATAATAGGGTACGAATATGCGCACCATCAACATCAGCATCGGTCATAATAATAACTTTATGATAGCGTGCTTTTTCGATATCGAAGTCCCCACCAATATTTGTACCAATCGCCGTAATAATTGTACGAACTTCATCATTTGATAAAATCTTATCTAAGCGTGCCTTTTCAACATTAATAATTTTACCCTTCAGCGGTAAAATTGCTTGAAAATGACGATCGCGTCCTTGTTTTGCAGATCCACCCGCAGAGTCACCCTCTACGATATAAATTTCACTAATTGCTGGATCTTTAGAAGAACAATCTGCCAATTTCCCTGGTAAACTTGAAACTTCTAAAGCACTCTTTCGGCGAGTTAGCTCACGAGCCTTTTTAGCTGCTACACGCGCACGTGCTGCCATCGTCCCTTTATCTACAACCTTACGTGCAACATTGGGATTTTCCAGTAAGAATTTTTCAAAAGCCTCAGAGAATACTGACTCCGTAATCGTTCTCGCTTCACTATTTCCAAGTTTCGTCTTCGTTTGCCCTTCAAATTGTGGATTTGGATGTTTAATTGACACGATTGCTGTTAAACCTTCACGAACATCTTCACCAGTCAAATTACTATCCGCATCTTTTAAAATGTTATTTTTACGACCATAATCGTTAATCACACGTGTTAAGGCAGTTTTAAATCCTACCTCATGTGTACCACCTTCATACGTATGAATATTATTTGTAAATGAGTAAATATGATTTGTATATCCTTCGTTATATTGAAGCGCAACTTCAACTTGAATACCATCTTTTGAACCTTCTACATATACAGGCTCTTCATGAATTGGTTGTTTTGAACGATTTAAATGTTCAACATATGATTTAATTCCACCTTCATAGTGGAACTCTTTCTTTTGCTTATGTTCACGTTTATCTTCAATTATTAATTTAATATTACGATTTAAAAACGCCAACTCACGCATACGAGTCGCTAGCGTATCGAATTCATATTCTGTCGTCTCTTTAAAAATTTCTGGATCCGGTTTAAAGCGAGTTATTGTTCCAGTCTTATCTGTATCACCGATGACTTTTAAATCTGCAACCGGAATACCTCTTTCGTATTTTTGGTAATGGATTTTGCCATCACGATGTACAAATACTTCTAATTCTGTTGATAAGGCATTTACAACAGATGCACCAACACCGTGCAAACCACCAGAAACTTTATAACCGCCACCGCCAAATTTACCACCAGCGTGGAGGACAGTCATAATAACCTCTACTGCAGGACGTCCCATTTTTTCTTGTATACCAACTGGAATACCACGTCCATTATCCGTTACAAGAATACTATTATCTTCTTCGATACTAACGTTAATTTCATCGCAATATCCTGCTAACGCTTCATCGATACTATTATCGACAATCTCCCATACAAGGTGGTGAAGTCCCTTCCCACTCGTAGATCCAATATACATACCCGGACGTTTCCGAACTGCCTCTAGTCCTTCAAGTACCTGTATCTGACTTTCATCATATGCATTTTCTTGCATTTGCTTTTGTTCCATTGACACAAAGATCACCTACTTTTCCATTTAAACAGGGGTTTATGCCCTATCTATTTCACAATCTACCGTGCCGTTCGTTACATGAATTGTTTTCGCATCTTTTAATGTTTCGTGTTCAATTCCGTCGACACTCGTCGTTGTAACAAATGTTTGCACCTTTCCTTGAATTGTATTTAACAGATGTGATTGACGATAATCGTCTAATTCTGATAAAACATCATCCAGTAAAAGGATTGGATATTCTTTAACCTCTGAATAAATTAATTCAATTTCAGCTAATTTTAGGGATAGTGCGGTCGTTCGTTGTTGTCCTTGCGAACCAAAGACTTGAACATTTTTACTATTAACGAAGAATTGTAAATCATCACGATGAGGACCAATTAAAGTCGTACCACGGAAAATTTCACGTTGTTTCACAGATTGAAAACTTTCATAGTATACTTCTTTTATTTTCGACAAATCCATTGATTCTGATACATCTACACTTGGTTTATAGACAATTTCTAACTCTTCTAATCCACGGCTTATACCGCGATGAATTGGAGCTGCCCATTCCTGTAGCAAATGCAAAAATTCAAAACGTTTTTGCAGTATTTTTGCACCATGCTCAATTAGTTGAAGTGTAAATACATCCAACATCGTTTCCTCATTCTTACTATTCCCTTGCATTTTTTTCAACAAGTGATTTCGTTGCGTGAGCACCTTTTGATATTGACTTAATTCATACAAATATACAGGAGCTATTTGTCCTAATTCCATATCTAAAAAGCGTCTTCTTACTTGAGGGCTTCCTTTTACAAGATTTAAATCTTCTGGGGCAAACATGACAACGTTCATCACGCCAATATATTGACTTAACTTTTGTTGTTCAAGTTGATTTAATTTTGCCTTTTTACCTTTTTTCGAAATATTTAATTCCAAAGACAAAGAACTGTTTCTTTTTTGTAATTTACCTTTTATTTGACCAAACTCTTCATCCCAGCGGATAAGTTCGCGATCATTAGAGGTTCTATGAGATTTCGCCATCGCTAAAACATAAATAGCTTCCATCAAGTTTGTTTTCCCTTGTGCATTTTCGCCGATAATTACATTTACCTTATCTTCAAAGGAAAGCTCTAATTTTTCATAATTACGATAGTTTTTTAATTGTATTTCTGAAATAAACAAAGGGCTCCCCCTTTATGCTTGAACTTGGAAAGTTCCGCTTCCTGGAATTTCAATAACATCATTCGCATATAGTTTGCGACCTCTTCTATTTTCAAGTTCGTTGTTCACGTACACTTCATATTCTTGTAAAAACCATTTTACAGCGCCACCTGTATCAATTACATCAGCTAACTTTAAAAATTGTCCTAGTGTAATATACTCTGTTGAAATTTTAATATGTTTCATAAAATCGCTCACTTTCTGAAAGTGTTCATTCTTTCATTGTACTAAATAAACTAACATTAGGAAAGTAATACCCAAAAATCAAATAAGGGCCACTAGCATCTTTAAACTAGCAACCCTTATTCCTTACCTAGTAAGTACGAACTGGTAAAATTAATTGAATAATTGAATCATCATTTACTGTACGAATTAAGAACGGTCTCATCGCCCCAGTAAAACTAACTTTAATCTCTGTACTATCCAAGGCTTTCAATGCATCCATCATATATTTTGCACTAAAAGATATTTTTAACTCTTCTCCATCTACTTTTTCACATTGTACTTCTTCGACAACTTTTCCAATTTCTGGTGAATTCGAAGAAATCTCTAGCATTTCTTGCTCTAAAGTTGATAATTTGACAACGTTATTGCGGCCATCTCTCGCTAATAGTGAAGCACGATCAATTGCTTGTAGGAATTCTTTTGTATTCACAAAAATATCCGTTTTACTCTCTGCTGGAATTAAACGTGTTGTATCTGGATAATTTCCTTCTAACAATCTTGAGAAGAATAATAAATGTTTTGTACGGAATAATACTTGATACTCCGTAATAACGATATCCACCATTTCTTCAGACTCATCTAGAATCTTACTTAATTCATTTAAGCTCTTACCTGGGATAACAACATTAGCTTGAAATTCATCTGCAATATTATGTCCTTCGATTTTCGCTTTTCGAAGTGCTAGTCTATGACTATCTGTTGCAATACAAGTTAACTCGCTGTTATATACCTTCCAGTTTACACCTGTCAAGATTGGTCTTGTTTCAGAAGTAGAAACTGCAAATACAGTTTGTCTGATCATATGCTTAAGTAAATCTGTTGGTATCTTAAATACATGATGTTCTTCAATCTGTGGTAATAACGGATATTCTGCAGAATCTAAACCATTTAAGTTAAATTCTGATTTTCCAGATTTTATTTTTGTCATAAAATGATTTTCCACAGAAATTTCGACAGTATCTTTAGGTAGTTTTTTTACAATCTCACTAAAATATTTTGCTTGTAAAACAATGCTTCCTGATTGAGCTATTTCTACGATTTCTTTTCCATTTTCTTCGACTGGAATAAACGATTCAATAGAAATATCAGCATCGCTTCCTGTTAATGTAACCCCTTCTTCAGTAGCTACAACTTTAATTCCCGTAAGGATAGGGATTGTTGTACGAGAAGAAACTGCCTTCATTACATCTTGTACACCTCTTACAAGATAGTCTTTTTGTATTGTAAAACGCATAAAGAAAAACCTCCGGTAAGTATAAGATTTTATTTAATTAATAAAGATAAAAAAATAGTAGTAATAGTAATAGGGCTTGTGGATATGTGGATAACCCCTTTGAAGGATGTAAAAACAGTCTATCTACATGTGGATAGACTGTGCGTAAAACAAGGTAAGTTATTCACACTATTCAGCTACTACTTTAAAATACCATTAATTTCTTCAACTTGCTTTTGTAATTGCGTATCGGTTTTTAGTAGTTTAGAAATTTTTTCATGGGCATGGATAACTGTTGTATGATCACGTCCACCAAATTCTTCACCTATTTTTGGTAAAGAGGAATCCGTAAGTTCGCGTGATAAATACATTGCAATTTGGCGAGGAAACGCAACTGATTTTGTGCGTTTTTTCGCTTTAAAATCTTCTAATTTTACTTGATAAACGTCTCCGACAGCTTTTTGAATATCATAAATAGAGATAATTTTCGGCTTAGAATTTGGAATAATATCTTTAAGTGCTTCAGCTGCTAAATCAGCATTAATATCTTTATTAATTAAAGATGAATAAGCTACAACTCGGATAAGTGCACCTTCTAATTCACGAATATTTGAATCAATTTGATTTGCGATATAAAGCATAACTTCATTTGGTATATCAAGCCCTTCAGCTTTTGCCTTTTTGCGTAAAATTGCAATTCGTGTCTCTAAATCTGGCGGCGTAATATCTGTAATAAGTCCCCATTCAAAGCGAGAACGAAGACGATCTTCTAAAGTTGGAATTTCTTTTGGTGGTCGATCACTAGAAATTACAATTTGTTTACTTTCTTCGTGTAATGCATTAAATGTATGGAAAAACTCTTCTTGAGTTTGTTCTTTTCCAGCAAGAAATTGAATATCATCTATCAATAAAACATCTACGTTGCGATATTTATTACGAAAATCAACAGCTTTATTATCACGAATAGAGTTAATAAATTCATTCGTGAATTTTTCTGATGATAAATATACAACTTTTGCATTTGGATTATGTTCAATTACATAATGACCAATTGCGTGCATTAAATGCGTCTTTCCAAGCCCAACTCCTCCGTAAATAAAGAGTGGATTATACGCTTTAGCTGGCGCCTCGGCTACAGCTAATGAAGCTGCATGGGCAAAACGGTTACCAGAGCCGATAACAAATGTATCAAATGTATATTTTGGATTTAACATGCTCTGTGGTAAATGAGCTGAATCATCTTGTGCTGGATTCCGCTTAACTGGAGGAAGATCAATGTCCTCTTCCGATTGACTTTGGGGAATAATAAAGCGAATTGCTAATTTTGCCCCTGTTAAATCGTATAGTGTTTCCGAAATTAGTTCTGAGTAATGAGATTCTAGCCAGTCACGAGCAAATTCATTTGGAGCTGTAATCGTTAATACGTCTTTCTTCAAGTTATGAGCCGTTGTTGATTTTAACCATGTTTCATAACTAGGCTTGCTTACCTTTTTTTCTAATTCTTTTAAGGCACTATTCCATAAATCAGAGATATTTTCCAAAGGTGTCCCTCCTTTACTAAGATGGTAAAAGAATAAGGTTGCGCAACAAATGTACAACCTAATAAATATAAAATGTATATTTATACGAAACGTATTTTAAAACCTAAAAACGTCGTTTGTATATGAGATAGGGTTTTCGACAAAAAAGCAAATGTGGACAACTATTTACCCACATGTGATTAAAACTGTCCACATGTTATACACAAATTGTGGATAAGATAAAGGTGTGGAAAACTTATTCAAAGTGAAAACACAACTATAATATCAAAAAAAAGTGGCTATAGCAATGAATTTAAGAAAGTTATCCACAAAATCAATACCTTGTGGAATAAACTTGTCCACAACACGATATACTGTGTAAAAGTGGGAAAAAAAGTTTGTGGATATAAAAAACGCGAAAAAACATTTATCCACAAGGAAATATAGATGCTGTGAAAAAGTATGTGAATAGGTTCAAAATGAATATTTGATGAAAATTTCTAGAACCATTGACATTTTCCTAGTTAATTAACTATAATTTATAGGACTGTCTTTAACAGATATTCCTCAGGGAGGTGTCATATAATGAAAAGAACTTACCAACCAAATAAACGTAAGCGCAGCAAAGTACATGGTTTCCGCAGCCGTATGAGCACAGCGAACGGACGTAAAGTGCTAGCAGCTCGTCGTCGTAAAGGAAGAAAAGTATTATCTGCGTAGACCACTGATCGTTCAGTGGTCTTTTTTTCTAATAATAGTGAATTTCCGCTGATGAAATACAGGAGTGTCAATTGATATGAAGAAAAAACATCGTATAAAGAAGAATGATGAATTCCAGGCGGTTTTTCAAAAAGGAAAATCAAATGCGAATCGTCAGTTTGTTGTATACCAATTAGATAAAGAAGAACAGCCAAACTTTCGCATCGGCCTTTCTGTTAGCAAGAAAATAGGAAATGCAGTAGTTCGTAATCGAATTAAGCGCATAGTCCGTCAGGCTATTACAGAGTTAAAAGATGAGATAGATTCTGGAAAAGATTTTGTTATAATAGCAAGGAAGCCTTGTGCAGAGATGACATATGAAGAAGTAAAGAAAAGCTTAATTCATGTCTTTAAACGCTCTGGTATGAAAAGAATAAAAAAGTAGCGTAAGGAAATGAATTACACTATATACATACCGAAACAAGGAGGAGCAGGCTTTGAAAAAGAAAATAGGTTTACTGGCCATGGTTATTACATTAATGGCAATTGCTACCGGCTGTAGTGAAACGGGTCAGCCGATTACATCGAAGAGCACTGGGATTTGGAATGAATATTTCGTATACCCGCTTTCTCAGTTAATCACGTATTTTGCGACATGGCTTGGTGATAATTACGGTTTAGCGATCGTTATTACGACCCTTATTATTCGTTTTGCATTATTACCATTAATGATTAAGCAAACGAAGAGTACGAAAGCTATGCAGGCGTTACAACCAGAAATGGTAAAGTTAAAAGAGAAATATAGCTCGAAAGACCAAGCAACACAGCAAAAATTACAACAAGAAATGATGCAGCTATATCAAAAAAATGGTGTAAATCCATTAGCCGGTTGTTTACCAATATTTGTTCAGATGCCTATTTTATTCGCATTTTATCATGCGATTATGAGAACATCAGAAATTAGTAAACATACATTTTTATGGTTTGATTTAGGACAGGCAGACCCTTACTATATCTTACCGGTTGTTGCAGCGATTACGACATTTATTCAGCAAAAGCTTGCAATGGCAGGAACTGCTGGTCAAAATCCACAAATGGCAATGATGATTTGGCTTATGCCGATTATGATTTTAATCTTTGCAATTAACTTCCCAGCTGCATTATCACTTTACTGGGTTGTTGGTAATATCTTTGGTATTGCTCAAATGTACTTTATCAAAGGGCCAGAGATTAAGGCTAACAAAGCTGGAGGCTCAAGCAAGTGAGTATAATTACTGCTAAAGGACAAACAGTCGAGCTGGCAGTAGAGGATGCTTTAAGGCAATTAAACACATCAAAAGATCGAGTAGATATAAATATTGTCGATGAGGGTAAAAGAGGGTTCTTAGGTTTATTTGGGAATCGTCCTGCAGTAGTAGAAGTTGTATTGAAGAAAGATCCAATTCAGGAATGTGAAGAATATTTAAGAAATGTTATTCACAATATGGGTGTGGAAGTTGAAATTAGTAAAATTGTAAAAGGACGCGAGATTAAATTTACAATTTCTGGTGATGATGTAGGAGTTTTAATTGGAAAAAGAGGTAATACATTGAACTCTTTACAGTATTTAACAAAACTTGTCGCAAATCGTAACACGAAGCAGTATATCGGTATTACACTAGATGCTGAAAATTATCGTAGTAAAAGAAAAAGTACGTTAGAATCACTTTCTTATCGATTAGCGAAACAAGTATCTAATACGAAAAAAAGAGTTATTTTAGAACCGATGCCATCTTTTGAACGAAAAATTATTCATCAGGCATTATCAAATCATCAAGGTATCAAAACAACTTCTGAAGGAAATGAACCACATCGGCATGTTGTAATATCTCCTAAATGACCGGTTGCTCAAATGAGTGCCGGTTTTTTTGAGCGAAAAATAGATGTGGATAACTAAAAAACACTAAACTTATCCACTGTGAATAAGTTTAGTGTTTTTTACATGGGGATATAATAAAATGAGTTATTCTTCTTTTGTAGATAGGTTCGTTATGGTATCCTAATAATTTAGTGAAAGAAATAATCATGTTGAAATAGAGATAAATAAGCAAGTGAGGTGAAAGGACATGGAATTTGATACAATTGCTGCGATTTCCACAGCGCTTGGAGAGGGTGCAATTGCCATTGTTCGAGTAAGTGGGGATGATGCGGTGGAGAAAGTTGACCGTATTTTTAAAGGGAAGGATTTAACAGAGGTTTCTTCTCATACTATTCATTATGGTCATATCGTTGATTTAGATACAAATCAAGTTATTGAAGAAGTTATGGTGTCTATTATGCGCGCACCGAGGACTTTTACACGTGAAAATATAGTGGAAATTAACTGTCATGGCGGACTTGTTTCAGTAAATAAAGTATTGCAACTTATTCTAGCGCAAGGAGTACGATTGGCAGAACCGGGCGAATTTACAAAACGTGCTTTTTTAAATGGACGTATCGATTTATCACAAGCAGAAGCTGTTATGGATTTGATTCGAGCAAAAACAGATCGTGCGATGAATGTAGCAATTAATCAAATGGAAGGGCGATTATCTAAATTAATTGGTCGCTTACGTCAAGAAATATTAGAAACATTAGCTCATGTTGAGGTAAATATAGATTATCCAGAATACGATGATGTAGAAGAGATGACACATAATATTTTAATTGAGAAAGCAACGCATGTTCGTTCGGAAATCGAAAAAATATTAGAAACATCAAAACAAGGGAAAATCTTACGTGAAGGTATTGCTACAGCAATTATCGGTAGGCCTAATGTTGGAAAATCATCGTTATTAAATAGCCTTGTTCAGGAGAAAAAAGCAATTGTAACTGATATTGCAGGAACAACTCGTGATGTTATTGAAGAGTACGTTAATGTGCGTGGCGTACCTCTTAAACTTATAGATACAGCCGGTATTCGTGAGACAGAAGATGTTGTTGAACGAATTGGTGTGGAGCGTTCAAAAGAAATGATGAGCCAAGCAGATTTAGTATTAGTTGTTGTCAACTATAGCGAGGCTTTAACAAATGAGGATGAAGATCTATTCCATGCGGTACAAGGAAAAGACTTTATTGTTATTGTGAATAAGACTGATTTACCGCAAGCAATTGATATGGAACGTGTTACAGAGTTAGCCGAGGGAAATCGTGTTATTACAACATCCTTAATTGAGGAACAAGGAATAGATGAACTCGAAAAGGCAATAGCTGATTTATTCTTTGAAGGAACAATCGATTCTACAGATATGACATATGTTTCTAATGCGAGACATATTGGATTATTAACACAAGCGGGACAAACAATCGGTGATGCAATTGAGGCAATAGAAAATGGTGTACCAATTGATATGGTGCAAATTGATTTAACAAGAACGTGGGAAATACTTGGTGAAATTACTGGTGACACAGTCCATGAAAGCCTAATTGACCAGTTGTTCTCTCAATTTTGTTTAGGAAAATAATATAGTGATGTTTTAGAAAGATAGAGATTATTAGGAGGAATAAACAATGGGATACAATGCCGGTTCATACGATGTCATAGTAATCGGTGCAGGTCATGCAGGATGTGAAGCTGGTCTTGCGGCAGCACGAATGGGCTCAAAAACATTAATGTTAACAATTAACTTAGATATGGTAGCATTCATGCCATGTAACCCTTCTGTTGGTGGACCAGCAAAAGGGATTGTTGTTCGTGAAATTGATGCATTAGGCGGAGAAATGGGACGTAATATTGATAAAACTCATATTCAAATGCGTATGCTAAATACAGGTAAGGGTCCAGCTGTACGTGCACTTCGAGCGCAAGCTGATAAATTCTCTTACCAACATGAATTGAAGAAAACAATTGAAGAAACACCAAACTTAACGTTGTTCCAAGGAATGGTAGAGCGTTTAATCGTTGAAGAAGGTATATGTAAAGGGGTAGTTACACAAGCTGGTGCAGAATATACAGCGAAAACCGTTGTAATTACGACTGGAACATTTTTACGTGGCGAGATTATCATGGGCGATTTAAAATATTCAAGCGGTCCAAATAATCAACAACCGTCTATTACATTATCTGAGCATTTAGAGGAGCTTGGATTTGATCTTGTTAGATTTAAAACAGGGACACCTCCGCGTGTAAACAGTAATACAATTGACTACAGTAAAACAGAAATTCAACCAGGTGATGATAAGCCGCGTTCGTTCTCTTTTGAAACAACGAAATTTATTATGGATCAAATTCCATGTTGGTTGACATATACAAGTACAGAAACACACCGTTTAATAGATGAAAATTTACATCGTTCAGCTATGTATTCTGGTATGATTAAAGGAACAGGCCCTAGGTACTGTCCTTCTATTGAAGACAAAGTAGTAAGATTTAATGACAAACCACGTCATCAAATTTTCTTAGAGCCAGAAGGGCGTAATACACAAGAAGTATATGTACAAGGTTTATCCACAAGCCTACCAGAAGATGTACAACGTGACATGCTTAGAACAATTCCTGGCCTAGAAAATGTTGAAATGATGCGCACAGGTTATGCGATTGAATATGATGCAATTGTGCCAACACAATTATGGCCAACACTTGAAACGAAAAAGATTAAAAATTTATATACAGCAGGACAAATTAATGGAACTTCTGGTTACGAAGAGGCGGCAGGACAAGGGCTTATGGCTGGGATTAATGCAGCATGCCGTTCTTTAGGTAAAAAAGAAGTTGTTTTAGGCCGCGAGGATGCTTATATTGGTGTCTTAATTGATGATCTTGTAACGAAAGGTACAAATGAACCATATCGTTTATTAACGTCTCGTGCAGAATACCGTCTATTATTACGCCACGATAATGCTGATCTTCGTTTAACTGAAGTTGGTCGTGAAATTGGATTAATTAAAGAAGAGCGATATGAGCGATTTACAAATAAAAAATTACAAATTGAACAGGAAAAGGAACGTTTAAGCAGCATTATTATTAAACCACGTCCTGAAGTTCAAGAATTAATTCGCAATATTGGCGGAAGTGAATTGAAAGATGGAATACGTGCAAGTGACTTATTACGTCGTCCAGAGATGACATATGAGCATATTCATCTTTTAGTACCAAGTGAAGTAGAATTAAGTGATGAAGTTACAGAACAAGTTGAAATTCAGATTAAGTACGAAGGATATATTGAAAAATCTTTACAGCAAGTAGAGCGAATGAAGAAAATGGAGAGTAAAAAAATCCCTGTAGATATTGATTATGACGCGATTTCTAGCCTTGCTTCAGAAGCTAGACAGAAATTGAAAGATGTTCGTCCACTTTCAATGGGGCAGGCTTCACGTATTTCTGGCGTAAATCCAGCGGATATTTCCATTTTACTTGTGTATATAGAACAAGGAAAAATTGCGCGCGTATCGAACCAATAACATAGTAAGGAGATATTGCTAGATGAACATAGAACAATTTCAATCTATGCTAGAAGAGAAGGGAATCACCCTCTCTTCTAGACAATTAGAGCAGTTCAAAATCTACTTTGAAACATTAGTAGAGTGGAATGAAAAAATGAACTTAACGGCTATTACAGAAAAAGAAGAAGTATACTTAAAACACTTTTTTGATTCCATTACAGCTGCTTTTTATTATGATTTTTCAAAACCATTCTCAATTTGTGATGTTGGTGCAGGGGCTGGATTCCCAAGTATTCCTTTAAAAATCTGTTTCCCGCACTTAAAAGTAACAATTGTAGATTCATTGCAAAAACGTATTAATTTCTTAAATCACTTAGCACAAAAGTTAGAATTAAGTGATGTTGCATTTTGTCATGATCGTGCTGAAACATTTGGGAAAAAAGAAGGTGTACGTGAATCATACGATATTGTAATGGCACGTGCAGTTGCGCGTCTTTCTGTATTAAGTGAGCTATGTTTACCACTTGTAAAAGTTGGAGGAACATTCATTGCAATGAAAGGTGCAGCAGCAAACGAAGAAATCGAAAATGGCAAGTATGCTTTAGAGGTTCTAGGCGGAGAGTTAAAAGAGATGTCTACGTTCCAATTACCGTTTGAAGAGAGTGAACGTAATATTTTATTAATCGAGAAAAAGCGCAAGACACCAAAGAAATATCCACGCAAACCGGGAACACCCAATAAATTACCTATTGAAAAATAAATCTTATTAGACGTAAGATTAAATTATATAAATGAAAACGTAAATGTTTCATAGGAAACATTTTATGGAGAATAGTCAATAGGCCTAAAAGGTGGTGGAATATGTATGAAAAATACGTTTTCTCGTTTATTTGGCTTTGGAGATAAAGAGAGCGAATTCGAATTACAAGACGAAAGCCATGAAGAGATAGATAAAAAGGTATATGAGGAAATACAAGAAATTCCGATAGTAAATATTACCCCTAACCGTTATCAACCAAGAACAGTTTTTGATGATGCGCGTATTGATGAGCTAGCATTAACGATTCGTACACATGGACTTATTCAGCCGATTGTTGTAAGGCAATATGAGGACGATAAGTATGAGATTATTGCTGGAGAAAGACGTTTTCGCGCGGCAACAAAGTTAGGTTGGGAAAAGGTTCCTGCAATTATAAAGAACTTAAATGATACAGAGACAGCTTCTGTAGCTTTAATTGAAAACTTGCAACGTGAGGAACTAACGGCAATCGAGGAAGCTGTGGCATATCAAAAGCTGATTGAGTTACATAATTTAACACAAGAAGCATTGGCACAACGACTTGGAAAAGGACAATCTACAATCGCAAATAAGTTGCGATTGTTAAAGTTGCCTGAAGAAATAAAAAGTGCATTATTAGAAAAAAGCATTACAGAACGTCATGCCCGCGCTCTCATTCCTTTAAAAAATAAGGAATTACAACTGAAGGTTTTACAGGAAATTGTGGAGAAACAACTGAATGTAAAGCAAACAGAAGAACGAATTGCGAAGTTACTAGAGGAAGCAAAACCGAAGCGTAAGGCAAAGCAAAAAGCAGTAAGTCGAGATACGAGGATTGCTATGAATACAATTAGGCAATCTTTACAAATGGTTACTGAAAGTGGTTTAAATGTTAATTCTGAGGAAGAAGAATTTGATGAGTACTATCAAATTACAATTAAAATTCCAAAGAAAAAATAATAATGACGTGTTAGAGACCTTATCCTATTGGAGAGGTCTCTTTTACTATATTTTCTTGTTAAATGAAGAAGGAGTTTAGAAATAAATTTTGAAGTTTAATAAAGGACGTAAAAGAAAAAGTTTTATTTCATGTTACAATAAACGTAATTGTTACTAGAATAAGATAGAAAGGTTGAAAGTAGGTGACATCATGGGAAAAATCATTGCTATTGCTAATCAAAAAGGCGGTGTTGGAAAAACCACAACATCTGTTAATTTAGGGGCTGGATTGGCGCAAGTAGGTAAAAAAGTCCTTCTTGTAGATATTGATGCTCAAGGAAATGCAACGACTGGTGTGGGAATTGAAAAATCTGAATTAGATCAATGTATTTACAACGTTCTTGTGGAAGATGCAGATGTTCAAGGGGTTATACAGAAAACCGCAACTGAAAACTTAGATGTTCTACCCGCTACAATTCAATTGGCTGGTGCTGAAATTGAATTGGTACCGACTATTTCCCGGGAAGTACGTTTGCAAAGAGCATTACAGCCAGTTCGTGATGAATATGATTATATTATTATCGACTGTCCCCCGTCTTTAGGGTTATTAACGATTAATGCATTAACAGCAGCAGATTCTGTTATTATTCCTGTACAGTGTGAATATTATGCACTAGAAGGATTAAGTCAGCTATTAAATACAGTTCGACTTGTACAAAAACATTTAAATAAAAATTTAGCAATTCAAGGCGTATTGTTAACAATGTTGGATGCTCGTACAAATTTAGGGATCCAAGTTATAGATGAAGTGAAAAAGTATTTTAGGGATAAAGTATATCGCTCGATTATTCCGCGTAATGTACGCTTGAGCGAGGCTCCAAGTCATGGGAAACCTATTATGCAGTATGACGCTAAATCAAGAGGAGCAGAAGTATATATAGATTTAGCAGAGGAAGTGATTGCAGGTGGCTAAAGGATTAGGAAGAGGAATTAATGTGTTTTTTCCTGATTTAGATGTGAAAGAAGAGGAAACAATTCAGGAGATTATTGTAACTGAATTAAGGCCAAATCCATATCAACCGCGTAAACACTTTAATAAAGAGGCTATTCAGGAATTAGCAATTTCGATTAAGGAACACGGTATTCTACAACCATTAATTGCTAGAAAGAGTATTAAAGGATATGAAATCGTTGCAGGTGAAAGACGATTTCGTGCTGCAAAAGAGGCTGGTTTAGAAAAGGTACCTGCGGTTGTAAGACAATTAACTGAACAGCAAATGATGGAATTTGCTTTGTTAGAAAACTTACAACGAGAAGATTTAAATCCTATGGAAGAGGCAATGGCATACCAGATGTTAATGAATGAGCTAAATGTAACGCAAGAACAATTAGCGAAACGTCTTGGCAAAAGCAGACCTTACATTGCAAATTATACTCGGTTATTAAGCCTCCCTTCGTTCGTCCAAGATATGATTGCAAATGGTCAACTTTCAATGGCTCATGGGAGAACTTTACTTACGATAAAAGACGAAGAACAATTGAAGTCCTTATTGAAACGCATTGAAAAAGAAGGATTAAATGTTCGTCAATTAGAGAAAATCGTCCAAGAGATTAATCAACACGTTTCACGTGAAACAAAAAAAGTGAAAAAAGAGCGAAATATATTTTTCGTAGAACGTGAAACGTTCTTAAGAGAAAAGTTTGGCACAGATGTGAGAATTAAAGAGACGAAAAAAGAAAAAGGTAAAATCGAAATTGAATTTTTTAATAAAGAAGATTTAAATCGTATTTTAGAACTATTAGCACAGAAAAATTAAAAAGCAAACCATCTTATTATTTATAGATGGTTTGCTTTTTTTAATGCGGATAATTTTTGATCCGTCTCTTTTATACTTTGTGCGATTACATCAGCCATTTTCATGACTAAACTTAATCTTGTATTTTGAAGAACGAAAAACTCCATAAACCCATTTAGATTGACGATACCGTGTATATGCAGGTCACCAACTGCAGGCAATTTCTTATTCATAGCAGCACCCGGTTTACTAGGTCCCTTTCCAGTAGTGATTGACCCAATATTTTGGGACTTTCCTAAACATGCATCAACAGCAATTAAAAATGCAGTAGGATGTTTTTTCTGTATATTCTGAATTTTTTCTTCTAAATTTAGTGCATGTACTGGCTCATCTAGTGTACCGAATATTTGGAGGTTTTTGATGTCTATTTGTTCAAGTTTTGTACCAACTAACGGGCCGAGTGCGTCACCTGTAGAACGATCTGTTCCGATACAAACGAGAATGAGTGGTATATTAGTTTTAATAGGAATATGGGTAAGTAAGAAATTACTGATTATCTCAGAGGCTTCTAGATCTTGGTGCATAACGTTTTGAGTTTCTTTCTCAAAAAATGGTAAGCGAAAACTTCCAATGTTCATGAAGCACCCATCCTTTTAATAAATTTTCAATATATGTTATATGGTGAGAAAAATGGAAAGCTATAAGTGCGTAATTTTTGCAAAATGTGAATGAAAACGGAAATAATAGTACTAGTATATATATATTCGTTCCATTTTATACCTGAATGGCGGGGATAAAATAGGATTAAAATCATAAAATTTTTTCAGCAATTAGAGGACTTCTGATACAATAATAAGGATAACTAAAAAGAAATTTTAGCTAGAGAGGTAGAGGTACATGGATTTATTAACGAAGTGGTTTAATTCTACGAAACAGTATTTATTAGATGCTGATCGTTGGGCTCATATTGGAGTTGCGACATTAAAAATATGTATTATTTTAACAATTGGTGCAGTTGTTGTGCGAATTGCAAGAGCGGTTGTACGAAATGCGTTTCGTATGGGGAGTCGTTCTCCAATTCAAATTTCAGAACGTCGTACAGTTACAGTGGCGAAATTACTTGAAAATATTGTAGCGTATGTTGTTATGTTCATTATGCTAATTGCGATTTTAGGTGTGTTTGATATTAATGCATCAGGTTTATTAGCGGGTGCTGGGGTAATTGGTTTAGCAGTCGGATTTGGTGCTCAAAGTTTAGTGAAAGACGTTATTACAGGTTTATTTATTTTGCTAGAAGATCAGTTTTCAGTTGGCGATTATGTTAAAATCGGTCAATTTGAAGGAGTCGTTTTAGAAATTGGACTTCGTACAACGAAAGTAAAGAGTTGGACAGGTGAAATTCATACTTTACCAAATGGAAGTATTATTCAAGTTACTAACTATTCAGTTAGTAATAGTGTAGCGTTTGTTGATGTATCTATTTCATATGAGGCTGATATTGCGAAAGCAGAACAGGTTATTGAAGATTTATTAGTAGAGTTACCTTCAAAGTATGAAAAAATGGTAACAACACCTCAATTATTAGGTGTGCAAACGTTAGCTGCATCAGAAGTTATATTACGCGTTATCGCTGAAGTAGAGCCGATGCAACATGCAGTTATTGCAAGGGCACTTCGTAAAGAGATTAAAAATCGTCTTGATTTACATGGAATTGAAATTCCATATCCACGTATGGTTTTATACAATCGTGAAGAATTGGTTAGTGGAAAAGCAATTTAGTATGGAGAGGAGTTTGAAGAGTGGAGCAAAAGGAATATAACTTGTACGATGTTGTGGAAATGAAGAAAGCACATCCATGTGGCGAGAATCGTTGGAAAATTATTCGTATGGGAATGGATATCCGCATTAAGTGCGAGGGATGTGACCATTCAGTAATGATTACTCGAAGAGAGTTTGATCGTAAGGTGAAAAAAATACTTGTGAAGCACGAAGAATAGAGGGAGAGTAACAGTTACAGTAGGTAACTGTTACTTTTTTTCGTTTGGCGGAAACTTGTCATTTTTTTCGTTACTATCTATAATGATGAAAGATTGAGACATAGGAGTGAAAAATATGGGATTAACGGCTGGGATTGTTGGATTACCTAACGTAGGTAAGTCCACTTTATTTAATGCAATTACACAAGCAGGAGCAGAATCTGCAAACTATCCATTCTGTACAATTGATCCAAACGTAGGGATTGTAGAAGTACCAGATGAGCGTTTAAATAAATTAACGGAATTAATAGAACCGAAAAAGACTGTTCCGACTGTATTTGAGTTTACTGATATTGCAGGTATCGTAAAAGGTGCTAGTAAAGGTGAAGGTTTAGGAAATAAATTCTTATCTCACATTCGTCAAGTAGATGCAATTTGCCAAGTTGTTCGTTGTTTTGAAGACGAAAATATTACGCACGTTTCAGGGAAAGTAGATCCAATTGATGATATCGAAACAATCAACTTAGAGCTAATTTTAGCGGACTTAGAGTCTGTTGATAAGCGTATCGAGCGTGTTGCGAAATTAGCAAGACAAAAAGATAAAGAAGCTGTATATGAGCATGAAATTTTAGTTCGTTTAAAAGAGGCTTTTGAAGAGGGGAAACCGGCTCGTACTGTTGAATTTACAGAAGAGCAGATGAAGATTGTTAAAGGCCTTCATTTACTTACAACAAAAGAAATGTTATACGTAGCGAACGTAAGTGAAGACGATGTTATCGATCCTTCGGAAAATAAATACGTACAAATGGTAAAAGAATTTGCAGAAAATGAAAATTCTCAAGTAATCGTTGTATGTGCAAAAATCGAATCAGAAATCGCTGAATTAGACGAGGAAGAGAAAAAAGTATTCCTTGAAGAACTAGGTATTGAAGAGTCTGGTTTAGATCAATTAATTCGTGCAGCATATGACTTATTAGGACTTGCTACTTACTTTACAGCTGGCGTTCAAGAAGTACGTGCTTGGACATTTAAACAAGGTATGAAGGCACCACAATGTGCTGGTGTTATTCATACAGACTTTGAGCGTGGATTTATTCGTGCAGAAACAGTTTCTTACGATGACTTAATGACAAACGGTTCTATGACAGCTGCAAAAGAAGCTGGAAAAGTACGTTTAGAAGGAAAAGAGTATATCGTAAAAGACGGAGATGTTATGCACTTCCGTTTTAACGTTTAATCTAATATTTCCTAGGAAAAATAAAGATATGAGCTTGGCGAATATATTATATGTTTGCCAAGTTTTTTATGTATTGGTGAGTTGATTCATATAACTTACTATGATATAATCTAAACTCGTGAGTAATTACTATAAATTAATTGCTCCTTGCCCATTATGGGCCGTTTAGACCAAAAGGAGGTGAAAGTGTAATGAGAAAGTACGAAATTATGTACATCATTCGTCCTGGCGTTGAAGAAGAAGCTCAAAAAGCTTTAGTTGAACGTTTTGCAGGTGTTTTAACAAACAATGGTGCAGAAATCATTAACACGAAAGAGTGGGGTAAGCGTCGTTTAGCTTACGAAATCAACGACTTACGTGAAGGTTTCTACATGATCTTAAACGTGAACTCTAACGCAGAAGCGATTAACGAATTCGACCGTTTAGCTAAGATCAACGAAGACATCCTTCGTCATATCGTTGTTAAAGAAGAAGAAAAATAATTGATATATAAGGGAGAGTGGTTCGATTGATGAATCGTGTTATCCTCGTTGGTCGTTTAACTAAGGACCCTGACTTACGTTACACGCCCAATGGTGTTGCAGTAGCTACTTTTACGTTAGCTGTGAATCGCGCATTTGCGAATCAACAAGGTGAGCGTGAAGCTGACTTTATTAATTGTGTAATATGGCGTAAACAAGCAGAAAACGTAGCAAATTATTTGAAAAAAGGAAGCTTAGCAGGCGTAGATGGACGTCTTCAAACTCGTAATTACGATGGACAAGACGGTAAACGTGTATATGTAACAGAAGTTCTTGCGGAAAGCGTACAATTTTTAGAGCCGCGTAATGGCGGTGGGGAGCAACGTGGTTCATTCAATCAGCAACCATCAGGAGCTGGTTTCGGTAACCAAGGCTCTAACCCATTTGGTCAATCTAGTAATTCAGGTAACCAAGGTAATCAAGGGAACTCTGGATTTACGAAGAATGACGATCCATTTTCAAATGTAGGTCAACCGATCGACATTTCCGACGACGATTTACCGTTCTAATACAGTAAATTTGTTAGTTTTAACAAAGAATGGAGGGAAATAGACATGGCAGGACGCAAAGGTGGACGTGCGAAACGTCGTAAGGTGTGTTTCTTCACAGCTAACGGCATCACTCGCATTGACTATAAAGATGTTGATTTATTAAAACGTTTCGTTTCTGAGCGTGGTAAAATTTTACCTCGTCGTGTAACAGGGACAAGCGCAAAATACCAACGCAAACTTACAGTTGCAATTAAACGTGCTCGTCAAATGGCACTTTTACCATATGTTGGTGAATAATAGCGTATGAAATGCACAGTAGAGTCGGACTCTACTGTGCATTTTGCTATGCTTTTCTTTTTTGAAAGAGAGGTTAAAATGTGAAACAAACAAAGTTTATTACAGAAGGCGCAGCGTTATTAGCTATATATGTAATTTTATTGCTTATATCTATGTATGTTCCGATTTTAGGTACTGTTGTAACTTTTGCGTTGCCGTTACCATTTATACTATTAACGATAAGACATAAACTATCTAATGTGCTTGTGATTTTTGTAGCAGCACTTTTTGTTACTATTATTGTGAGTCAACCTATGAATTTAGTGAAGACAACTATGTTTGGATTGATAGGGATTGTTTTAGGGTATATGTATAAAACAAGAAAAAAGCCAGTGGAAATCTTAATAGCGGGGACGCTTGCATACTTAATTGGTTTTGTACTTATTTATGTTGCGAGTATAAAGTTTTTCAACATAGATATAATGAAGCAAATGCAAAGTGTGTTTAGTGAAAGTATGGTGCAAAGTGAAAAGATAGTAAGTGCTATAGGTATGCCGATTAGTAAGGAACAAAAAGAGTTACTTACACAAATGAATGATATATTACAATCGTTATTTCCAAGTATACTTGTTCTAGTTTCAGTATGTTTTTCTTGGATTACAGTGATAATATCAGGTAGTGTTTTGAAAAAGTTAAAACATGACATTATACCTTGGCCTAAATTTAAAGATCTACAATTACCAAAGAGTATTGTTTGGTATTACGTTATATTTATTTTGTTAGCAACTTTTATAAAAGTAGATCCAACATCATATTTACATATGGTATTTTCTAACCTATATGTCATATTTGCACTATTGCTTGTACTGCAAGGGCTGACATTCATTTCCTTTTTAGCGTATAGAAAAGGTTTTACTAAAGGGGTTCCTATTATTAGTTTTATTGTATGCATGTTTATTCCGATGCTGTTTCCTCTTGTGACAATCTTAGGTATAATTGACTTAGGGATTTCGTTGCGTTCTAAAATAGGGGAATAAAATAATATTCCTTATACTATTTTAATCTGTTTAACTAACTGGAAGGTGAGTTAGTTTTACTTTATAGGAGTTGTATACATGCCTGAATTTGATAAGAAACAGTGGTTTTTATATCCTGTTTATGTATTGGCATTTTTTGTGTTTGTGCTCATTTCAATTCTCTGTTATTTTCATTTAATTATGGGGATAGCTGCTTTTATCATTTTTTGTATCGTGTTCTTTATCGTTATACGATTTGAACTTAATTTTCAAAGGAATTTCGAAAAGCATACGACAGATATGATTACGAGGGTAAAGAAAGTCAGTAATGAAGCATTTAACCAAATGCCGATTGGTATTTTGTTATACAATAAGGATTACGGGATTGATTGGGCAAATCCTTATTTATCTTCATGCCTGGGACAGCATGCGTTAGCTGGATGGCACCTTTACGATGTATCAGAAACATTACTTCTTTTCATTAAAGGAGAAACTTCTGATGATATAGTCTCTTTAAATAATCGAAAGTTTCGCGTTTTTGTAAGGAAAGAAGAAAAGTTAATTTATTTCTTTGATGTAACGGAACAAACGGAAATCGAAAAGATGTATGAGGATCAACGCACTGTTTTAGCTGTAATTTATTTGGATAATTATGATGAAGTTACACAAGGATTAGATGATCAATTACGTACGAATATAACAAGTCTTGTGACATCGCGACTAAATGAATGGGCACTTAAGTATGGTGCGTATTTAAAACGTGCATCTTCAGAAAGATTCTTCGTTGTGCTAAATGAAAGTATTCTAACGCAGATGGAGAAAGGGAAATTTAGTATTTTAGATCAGGTGCGTGAAGAAACATCTAAAAGGAATATACCACTTACATTAAGTGTAGGTGTCGGATCAGGTGATTTACCTTTGTCAGAGCTTGGGGCAATGGCTCAATCTGGTTTAGACCTTGCGCTTGGGCGCGGTGGAGACCAAGTAGCTATTAAACAAGCGACAGGTAAAGTTAAGTTCTATGGAGGTAAGACAAATCCCGTTGAAAAGCGTACCCGTGTACGTGCTAGGGTCATTTCGCATGCGTTAAAGGATTTAGTGTTAGAAAGTAGTAATGTCATTATCATGGGGCATAGGGCTCCTGATATGGACGCAATTGGTGCTGCGATTGGTATTTTAAAAGTGGCTCAATTAAACGAGCGTAAAGGATATATTGTATTAGATGAAAATGATTCTGATAAGGGAATTAAACGCTTGATGGACAAAGTGAAACAAAATGAGGAGTTATGGTCTCATTTTATTACTCCAGAGCAAGCGATGGAATTTGCAAATGATGAGTCGTTACTTGTTGTTGTTGATACGCATAAACCTTCTATGGTGATGGAGCAAAAACTGTTACATAAAATTGAAAATGTAGTAGTTATTGATCATCATCGTCGTGGGGAAGATTTTATTGAAGACCCATTGCTAGTTTATATGGAACCATATGCTTCTTCCACGGCAGAATTGGTTACAGAATTACTTGAGTATCAACCTAAAAATTTAAAGATGACAATGCTAGAAGCGACGGCATTGTTAGCAGGTATTATTGTCGACACGAAAAGTTTCACATTCCGGACAGGGGCTCGTACATTTGATGCTGCTTCTTATTTACGCTCACATGGTGCAGATACTGTACTTGTACAAGAACTTTTAAAGGAAGATATGGATCAGTATTTACGGGTTGCAAAAGCTATAAAAAATGCGTACATTTATAAAAATGGAATTGCGATTGCTAAAGTTGATAGTGATGATTACTACGATCAAGTGCTTATTGCGCAATCGGCAGACACGTTATTAACGATGACAGGGATTATTGCATCATTTGTTGTTGCGAAACGTGGTGAGAATCTCATTGGAATTAGCAGCAGGTCTTTAGGTGAAGTGAATGTGCAGCTAATTATGGAAAACTTAGGCGGTGGCGGGCATTTGACTAATGCAGCCACACAAATGAAAAATGTTACAGTAGATGAAGCTGAGGAGAAGCTTCGATTTGTTATTGATGACTATTTACAGGGAGGCACACAATCATGAAAGTAATTTTTCTAAAAGACGTAAAAGGTAAAGGTAAAAAAGGAGAAATAAAAAACGTACCGGATGGCTATGCAAATAACTTCTTACTAAAACAAGGATTAGCTGCTGAAGCAACAAATAGCAGTATGAAAACTTTAGAAGCTCAAAAGCGTAAAGAAGAAAAAGATGCAGCAGCAGAGCTTGAAAATGCAAAAGAGTTAAAAGAGACTTTAGAGAAATTAACTGTAGAATTAAAGGCGAAATCTGGAGAAGGTGGCCGTTTATTCGGTTCTATTACGAGCAAACAAATCGTAGATGCGATGCAAAAATCACATAAAATTAAACTTGATAAACGTAAATTTGAAATGGATGATGCAATTCGTGCATTAGGCTACACAAATGTAACAGTGAAATTGCATCCGCAAGTAACAGCGACAGTAAAAGTTCATGTTAGTGAACAATAAAAATAAATTAAGCAAGGAGGATTGCGTATGAGTGATGTACTTGCTGATCGTACCCCTCCGCATAATATAGAGGCCGAGCAGGCGGTTTTAGGTGCCATATTAATTGATCAAGATGCGTTAACGTCAGCATCGGAGTTATTGGTACCTGATTCATTCTATCGAACAAAACATCAAAAGATTTTTGAGGTCATGCTTGGATTATCTGATAAAGGAGAACCGATCGACTTAGTAATAATGACATCAGCGATGGCTGATCAAGGATTACTAGAAGAAGTTGGTGGAGTGTCTTATCTAGCAGAGTTAGCAGAAGTTGTTCCAACAGCTGCTAACGTTGAATATTATGCACGTATCATTGCTGAAAAGGCACTTTTACGCCGTTTAATTCGAACAGCGACTCATATAGTGTCGGATGGATACGAGAGAGAAGATGACGTGGACGGCCTTTTAAATGAGGCCGAGAAAAAAATATTAGAAGTATCCCATCAAACGAATGCAAAAGCATTTCAAAATATTAAAGATGTTCTTGTGGATGCTTATGATAAAATTGAACTTTTGCATAATCAAAAAGGTGAGGTTACTGGGATACCAACTGGATTTACTGAATTAGATAAGATGACGGCAGGTTTCCAGCGAAATGATTTAATCATTGTAGCAGCACGTCCGTCAGTAGGGAAAACTGCATTTTCATTAAATATCGCACAAAACGTAGCGACGAAAACGGATGAAAATGTAGCGATTTTTAGCTTGGAGATGGGCTCCGATCAGCTTGTTATGCGTATGCTTTGTGCAGAAGGAAATATCGATGCGCAAAGACTTCGTACCGGGTCACTAACTTCTGATGATTGGGCGAAATTAACAATGGCGATGGGGAGTCTTTCAAATGCCGGTATATATATTGATGATACACCGGGAATTAAGGTAAATGAGATTCGAGCAAAATGTCGTAGACTAAAGCAAGAACAAGGTCTTGGAATGGTTTTAATTGACTACTTACAGCTTATTCAAGGAAGTGGGAAATCAGGTGAGAACCGTCAGCAGGAAGTATCTGAGATTTCTCGTACTTTAAAAGGGATTGCACGTGAATTGCAAGTGCCTGTTATTGCCTTATCACAGTTATCTCGTGGTGTAGAATCTCGTCAGGATAAACGCCCGATGATGTCTGATATTCGTGAATCTGGAAGTATTGAGCAGGATGCTGATATTGTAGCTTTCCTATATCGTGAAGATTACTATGACCGTGAAACGGAAAATAAAAATACGATTGAAATTATCATTGCAAAGCAACGTAACGGTCCAGTAGGTTCAGTGGAACTTGCATTCGTCAAAGAGTTCAATAAGTTCGTTAACTTAGAACGACGCTTTGAGGATGGGGCATAAAGGCAGTATAAAAAAGAAACACATTTCTTATAATAAGATGTGTTTCTTTTTTTATGGTGTAAAGATAAGGCTTTCATAAGGTGAAAACATAATTCTTACGAACGAAAATGATTTTTAATAAAAAAATGTTCGCTTTTTGGTTGACTTCTTTTTCGGTTTTGGTACAATTATATTGTTTGAATAGATCGTTTGAAAATTGCGGAGGTGCTTTAATAATGTCTTCAGTAGTAGTTGTAGGAACACAATGGGGCGACGAAGGAAAAGGTAAAATCACTGATTTTCTTTCTGAGCATGCGGAAGTAGTTGCAAGATATCAAGGTGGAAATAACGCGGGACATACAATTGTTTTCGGCGGAGTTAAATATAAGTTACACTTAATTCCATCTGGTATTTTCTATAAAGAGAAAATTTGTGTAATCGGAAATGGCTTAGTAGTAGATCCGAAAGCATTACTTGAAGAGTTAAAATACTTACACGACCGTGGTGTAAGTACTGATAATTTACGTGTAAGTAACCGTGCACACGTTATTTTACCTTATCACTTAAAACAAGATGAGTTAGAAGAGGCTAGTAAAGGTGATAACAAAATCGGTACAACGAAAAAAGGTATCGGTCCTGCATATATGGATAAAGCTGCTCGTATTGGTATCCGTATGGCTGATCTTTTAGATCGTGAAGCATTTAAAGAGAAGCTTGAGCGCAATTTAGTAGAGAAAAATCGTTTGTTTGAAAAAATGTACGATACAGAAGGTTTCAGTGTAGAAGAAATCTTTGAAGAGTACTTCGAATATGGACAACAAATCGCACAATATGTATGCGACACATCTGTTGTATTAAATGATGCACTAGATAACAATCACCGTGTATTATTTGAAGGTGCACAAGGTGTTATGCTTGATATTGACCACGGTACGTACCCATTCGTTACATCTTCTAACCCGATTGCGGGTGGTGTAACAGTTGGAACTGGAGTTGGTCCTGCGAAAGTTACTCGCGTTGTAGGTGTATGTAAAGCATATACAAGCCGTGTTGGTGACGGTCCATTCCCTACTGAACTTAATGATGAAATTGGTCATCAAATTCGTGAAGTTGGTCGTGAGTACGGAACAACAACTGGTCGTCCGCGCCGCGTAGGTTGGTTCGATAGCGTTGTTGTAAGACATGCGCGTCGTGTTAGTGGTTTAACGGATCTATCATTAAATTCTATCGACGTTTTAACAGATATTCCAACTCTTAAAATTTGTGTTGCTTACAAATACAATGGCGAAGTTATCGATGAAGTTCCAGCAAACTTAAACATTTTAGCGAAATGTGAGCCTGTATATGAAGAGCTTCCAGGTTGGACAGAAGATATTACTGGTGTAAAATCATTAGACGAGCTTCCTGAAAATGCACGAAAATACGTAGAACGTGTTTGTGAGTTAACAGGAATTCAATTATCTATGTTCTCAGTTGGACCAGATCGTAACCAAACGAATATTGTTCGTAATGTATACGAAGCTTAATTGATATTTTTAGAAAAAACTCATGTCCGCATGAGTTTTTTCTTATCTTTTATAAAAAATGAAAAAAAGTATTGCGAAGAATATAGAATACATGTTATGATACATCTTGTCGTCACGAAAATATGACGTTGGTGAGTATGAGCCATTAGCTCAGTTGGTAGAGCATCTGACTTTTAATCAGAGGGTCGAAGGTTCGAATCCTTCATGGCTCACCATTTTATTTTTCGTGGCCCGTTGGTCAAGTGGTTAAGACACCGCCCTTTCACGGCGGTAACACGGGTTCGAATCCCGTACGGGTCATGTTTTTTTTATGCTTATTTTTGGTCCCGTGGTGTAGTGGTTAACATGCCTGCCTGTCACGCAGGAGATCGCCGGTTCGACCCCGGTCGGGACCGCCACTTTTGTTTATACCACCATTAGTGGTTTTATATATAGTTTTGGCTCGGTAGCTCAGTCGGTAGAGCAGAGGACTGAAAATCCTCGTGTCGGCGGTTCGATTCCGTCCCGAGCCACTCTCAGGATATTAAGTGGGCCCACTTAATATCCTTTTTATTTATGTAATTTTACAAAACTGAGTAGTTATTTTAAAATAGAACGAGGAGCCTCTAGCAGTTGAAGCTAGAGGTTTTTCTATAGATCGTATAGGATTCCGTGTAAAAGTGGATCATACATGAGTCTATGAGAATAGAGGAGAAAATACTTAAACAAAGGATGCGGTCATATAGGACATACTATGTAAACATCAATATGTTTAGGGATTATTGACCATATTTTTATAAGGAGGAAATAGACGATGATGGGAAAGAAAATTTTAGTAGTTGATGATGAAAAGCCGATTGCAGATATTTTGAAGTTTAACCTAGAAAAAGAAGGTTTTGAAATAGTAATGGCGCATGATGGTGATGAAGCAATTGAAAAAGCTAATGAAGAACAACCAGATATGGTTTTATTAGATATTATGCTACCAGGTAAAGATGGCTTAGAGGTTTGTCGTGAAATACGTAAAAGTTCAGAAATGCCGATTATTATGCTTACAGCAAAGGACTCTGAGATTGATAAAGTATTAGGGCTTGAGCTTGGGGCAGATGATTATGTAACGAAGCCATTTAGCACGAGAGAATTACTTGCTCGTGTGAAGGCGAATTTACGCCGTCACCAACAAGGTGGTGCTGCAGAAAAAGAAGAAAATACAGAAATGGTTATTGGACCAATTGTTATTAATCCAAATGCATATAGTGTAACGAAGCGCGAGGAAAATATCGAGCTTACACATCGTGAATTTGAGTTGCTACATTATTTAGCGAAACACTTAGGACAAGTTATGACACGCGAACATTTATTACAAACAGTTTGGGGTTATGACTATTTTGGAGATGTGCGCACAGTAGACGTAACAGTACGTCGTTTGCGTGAAAAAATTGAAGATAATCCAAGCCATCCTACTTTAATTGTAACTAGACGTGGAGTAGGGTATTACTTGCGTGACCCAGAGCAGGAATAGTATATGAAGAAAGTTGGTTTTTTTCAATCTATTCATTTAAAATTTGTGCTTATATATATGCTATTAATATTAATAGCGATGCAAGTTATTGGGGTATATTTTGTAAGGGAATTAGAGAAGAGCCTAGTACAAGGTTTTAGGGATTCTTTAACGCAGCAAACAAACTTATTATCATATAACTTGAAACAAGAATTTAAAAAAAGTTATACAAAAGCAGAAACAGAGTCAACAGATGAAACGATTAAAACTTCTATTCGAAAGTTTGCCTCTGATCAAAAAAAAGTTATACAAGAGGTAAGTGTATTTGATTCGCATAGAAAGTTACTGGCTATTTCAGATGAATCAAAGCAGAATAAGGTGAATAGAACATCAACTGATATAGCTGTTCAGCGAGTGTTGGTGCAAAAAAAGCCAGAAGTGAAAATTGAGAAGGATGGTAGTACAGGCCATCGCGTTCAAGTTATGCTTACTCCGATTCTAGATGATAATGGCAAGGATGCGCTTGGTGTTATATACATCGTTGCATCTATGGAAGATGTATATAAACAAATGAAGGATATAAATCAAATTTTTGCTACGGGAACAGTAATTGCCTTATTAGTAACGGCCGTACTTGGGATTTTATTGGCTCAAACAATTACAAGACCAATTTCAGATATGCGGAGACAAGCAATCGAAATGGCAAAAGGAAATTATTCGAGAAAAGTAAAGGTGCATAGCCATGATGAAATTGGACAACTGGCATTATCCTTCAATAATTTATCAAAAAAATTACAACAAGCTCGTTCTTCTACAGAAAGTGAAAGGCGTAAACTATCATCTGTTTTATCTCATATGACAGATGGAGTAATTGCTACTGACCGAAAAGGGGATATTATTTTACTAAATGACCCTGCGGAAAAAATGTTAAATGTTTCTCGTGAAACAGCGCTCGATCAATCTGTTTTAGAGGTATTAGGGATACAGGAAGAATTTACGCTCGATCATTTATATGAAGAGCCAGATTCTGTTTTATTAGATTTTAGTACGAGAAATGAACCATATATTTTACGTGCTAGTTTCTCTGTTATTCAAAAAGAAACAGGGAAGGCAAATGGTTTAATTGCCGTATTATATGATGTAACAGAGCAGGAGCGTATAGAAAGGGAACGCCGTGAGTTTGTGGCGAATGTCTCTCATGAATTAAGGACGCCATTAACGACAATGCGCAGTTATTTAGAGGCACTTACAGATGGAGCATGGCAGGATCCGAATATTGCACCACAATTTTTAACGGTTACACAAGAAGAAACAGAAAGAATGATTAGACTTGTAAATGCGTTGTTACAGCTATCTAAACTTGATAGTACAGAGCACCGTTTAATGAAAGAATGGGTCGACTTTACTGATTTCTTTAATAATATTATTGATCGCTTTGAAATGTCTAAAGAACAAAATGTAAGTTTCAAACGATCTTTCTCTAAGAAGTCTAGGTTTATTGATATGGATACTGACAAAATTACTCAAGTGCTGTATAACATTATTTCTAACGCATTAAAGTATTCACCAGAAGGTGGAACAGTAACATATCGCTTACGTGATCGCGGTGATTTATTAGAAATTAGCGTAAGTGACCAAGGAATGGGTATTCCAAAAGAAAACGTTGATAAAATCTTTGAACGTTTTTATCGCGTAGATAAAGCTCGTTCAAGACAAATGGGTGGTACGGGACTTGGATTAGCAATTGCAAAAGAAATGATCGAGGCACATGGTGGCTCTATTTGGGCGAAGAGTGAAGAAGGAAAAGGGACAACTATTTATTTCACGTTACCAATGGCAGCAGATGAAGAGGACGATTGGGAATGAGTATGGAAAACTTTAAAACAATAGTTTTAATTAACCTAGTTGTAATTAGCCTGTTTCTTACTTTTAACCTATGGACGTATGTGCCAGATTCTACATCCATGCAAAACGCAAAATTTGTACAGGGCAATGAAGGAACGAATCAAACTAAAATTTCCGATGTTGTCCGTCCTACTTCTATCATCGTGCATAAAGATAAAAATCATTATGGGAGCAGAAGAGAGGCAGATATAGAATCAATCTATAAGCCTTTGGAAGTAGGGGAACTACATGAGTTTAGAGAGATATCAATCACTAAGGGTGATTTCCTATCCTATGTGCATGGTGAAGGGAAAATTGAACTTGTTTTCCCTACTGATATCCCATTTGATGCAGTTAAATCTATGTTTAACATGAAAGAGAAAAGTACAGATAAGCCTAAACATTTTAATCGTATTCTCCTTGATCCTTCTAGGAGTAAGGATCAAGAAATTAAAATTAACTTTGTTTCTGATGGTGATAACTTTAAAATATATGAGGCAAAATTAAGTGGTGTGTATTTAAAAGATATTGTAAATGCTCAAAATCAATTTATAGTATCAGCAAAGCCCTATTTTGATTATCAAATCAATGATATGAAAAAGTTATTTTTACCAGATGGCACGACAGAGTTAAACAATATAACATATATTTCATCTAATTTAGCAGTTGATACGTTTAAGAATGCTCTGTTTAGTGATCCTCGTTATTTAAGTCCGATTACTGAGATATCGAAAGAAACATTTACAGATGGTATTAGATCCATGGAAATTGAAAACGATCGTCACATGCTAAAGTATAAAAACTCTTCTGTCTTAACTGAGAAAACGATAGATAATTTAATGCTGTTACAAAAAAGCTTTGAATTTGTAAGTGGTCACAGTGGAAGTTTGGATTCATATCGTTTGGACTATATGAATAAAGGAGAGACAGTATTTCGCTTACATGAAGATGGATATTCCGTATTCAATACAGATGGATTAGCTGAATTGAGACAAAAATGGGGATCAGAAGAAGTAATGGAATATGAAAGACCGTTGCTGTCTTTAAATACTAAAGGCATAGAACAGAAAGTTACTCTTCCGTCAGGGCATGTTGTAATAGCATCCCTAGAAAATAATCCAGAGATAAAGAAACAAGTAATTAAGGATATTGGTATTGGATACAAGTTATCACTAGATGGGCAAGTAGTTCGACTACAACCAATTTGGTATGTAAAGCTTGTTGAAGGTGAAACGGGTAAACAGCAAATCTATGAGTGGAGTGAGGGAGGACTAAATGGATTGGGATCGAATTAAAACCATATTTATTGTGACCTTTTTTGTTTTGGACCTCTTTCTCATTTTTCAATTCATTCAAAAGCAAGATAGTAATCAATTGGAGCTTATTGCAGAAACAAAGATAGATCAAGAATTAAAAGCAAATAAAATTACTATAGGGAATATCCCTAAGGAACCGAAGAAAGAGTCATTTATTAGAGCGGAAAATAAAGCCTTTAAAGAAGATGATATACAGTCTTTGAAAAATCAAACGGCGCATATACAAAATATGTACACGATAGAAAGTAAGCTAAAAGAGCCTTTTTTAAATACGAAATCATTATCAAAAGATAAGTATAATGAATTTTTGAAGAACTATGTATTGGATGGACAAAAGTATGAATTTGGAGCGGTGAAAGACTCTAAAATTTATTTCTTCCAAAAATATAAAGATAAGCCTATTTTCTATAATAATCAGGCGATGATTGTTGTGGAATTAAATGAAAAAAATGAACTTGTTTCATATACGCAGACAATGCTAACTGATTTAAAAGAAATGGGCGAAGGTGAAAAAACGAAAGAGCAAGAAATTATTACGGCTCAAACAGCTTTAGAAAATTTGTATTTAAAAAATAAAATTCATGGAAATACACATGTTAAAGAAGCGCAAATTGGTTATGCCACTCTTACCGCATCTACTTCTAATAACCAAGTACTTGCTCCAACGTGGAATTTAAAAACGGAGCAAAAGCAGGACTTCTTTGTGAATGCAATTGAAGGACAAGTTATGGAATTAGGGGAAAAGGAAAATCAAGTGGTTGATGAACATACTGGAGTGAGAAATAATGGGGTTGCATTTTAGTGTACTTGCAAGTGGAAGTACAGGAAATATGCTATACGTAGGAACCGATGAAAAAAAATTACTAGTCGATGCAGGTTTAAGTGGTAAAGCGACAGAGGCTTTATTTAAACAAGCAGAACTGAATATAAATGATGTATCAGGTATTCTTGTAACACATGAGCATAGTGATCATATTAAAGGGTTAGGTGTATTGGCGCGAAAATATGATTTACCCGTTTATGCGAATGAGAAAACATGGAATGCAATGGAACATTTAATAGGAAATATCCCAACTGAGCAAAAATTCATTTTCTCAGTTGGGGATGTGAAAACATTTGGTGATATTGAAGTCGAATCATTTGGAGTTTCTCATGATGCGGCTGAACCGATGTTTTATGCTTTCCATAATAATAATAGGAAATTAGCGCTTATTACAGATACGGGATACGTAAGTGACCGTATGAAGGGCGTTATTAAGGGAGCTAATGCTTTCGTATTTGAAAGTAATCATGATGTGGAAATGCTTCGTATGGGACGTTACCCATGGAGCATTAAACGACGCATTTTAAGCGACGTTGGGCATGTTTGTAATGAGGATGCTGCATTAGCGATGGCAGATGTAATTACAGATGAGACAAAGCATATTTATTTAGCCCATTTAAGCTTAGATAATAACATGAAAGAACTAGCTCGTATGTCAGTATCACAAGTACTAGAGGAAAAAGGATTTGGAGTGGGTGAATCCTTTGAAATTCACGATACAGATCCAAAAATGCCTACAAAAATTCAATACGTATAATTCTTCATTTTAGTAAACAATAAAGGTGAATATAGTTGTTTTCAGGAAGATGGGTGAACAAATATGTCCTTTATTGATGAAGAAAATTATCGTATGAAACGTGCAGGAAAAAAGAAGCATAAAGGTATAGTTCTTTCTAGTATAGCGGGAACAATTGTAGGAGCTTCTTTATTTGCGTTTGGAGCTCCTTTATTTTCAAATTCTGCTGATACGCTTCCGCAAGCTGAAGCAAGCGGAAGTAATATGGCCGAAGCTCAAGGAATTAAACAGATTAGCTTTGTAGATGCTGTTGATCGTGCATCTGAAGCTGTTGTGGGTGTTATTAACATTCAACGAGATAACTTTTCAGAGGCAGATTCAGAGGCTGGTACAGGATCAGGAGTAATTTATAAAAAGACAGATGGTCAAGCTTATATTGTAACGAATAATCATGTTGTAGCTGGAGCGAATCGTATTGAAGTAAGTCTAAGTGACGGTAAGAAGGTTCCTGGAAAAGTATTAGGAACCGATGTAGTCACAGATTTAGCTGTATTAGAAATAGATGCAAAGCATGTGAAAAAAATAATTGAAATTGGCGATTCTAATACTGTTCGCAGAGGAGAGCCAGTTATTGCGATTGGAAATCCACTTGGACTGCAATTCTCTGGAACTGTTACGCAAGGTATTATTTCAGCTAATGAACGTATTGTCCCTGTAGATTTAGATCAAGATGGACATTATGATTGGCAAGTAGAAGTGTTACAAACAGATGCGGCGATTAACCCAGGGAATAGTGGCGGTGCGCTTGTAAATGCAGCAGGACAATTAATTGGTATTAATTCAATGAAAATTGCTGCAAAAGAAGTAGAAGGAATCGGACTGGCTATTCCAGTGACTAGGGCTGTTCCGATTATGAATGAACTTGAGAAGTATGGAAAAGTAAGAAGACCGTATGTTGGGATTGAACTTAGGTCATTAAATGAAATTCCAAACTATTATTGGTCAAAAACATTACATTTACCAGGTACTGTAACAGAAGGAGTTTGTATTTTGGATGTGAAAAGTCCTTCGCCAGGCGCGGATGCTGGTTTAAGAGAACATGATGTTATTGTGGCAGTAGATGGAAAACCGATTCGCGATATTATTGGATTCCGCACGGCCTTATATGATAAGGAAATTAATGATAAAATGACTCTTACGTTTTATCGTGGTACAAAAAGAGTAACAACAACAGTGAAATTAGGCATTCAAAAGTATTAAAAACAGGAGGGCCTACCTCCTGTTTTCTATTGTAGAAAAGTGAGGTGAAGAAAATGAATTTACCTTGTTGTTTAGAACATGTTGAATTAGCGTTAGATATTATTGTGGATGAGTGTGAAGTTGCACCGGTTATCAACAGTGTGGATAACTCAGAAAAAGAGAAAAAAACATGTGAATTTTGTCAAAATGAGGCGACATATGTTGTATCGAACACAGATTCTCACACAATATGTGGGTAGTGTTTGTGGATATGTGGATAAGTTTTGTGGATAACATGTTTGTAAGGTGGAGGATACGTGTGAATATCTCGATTATTTCAATTGGGAAATTAAAAGAAAAATATTTGAAACAAGGTATAGCAGAATACTTAAAACGATTATCAGCATACGCAAAAGTAGAAGTAATTGAATTGCCAGATGAAAAGGCACCAGAAAATTTAAGTGAAGCAGAAATGTTAATTGTAAAGGAAAAAGAAGGTATACGTATACTGGATAAGATTTCTGATGACACGCATGTGATTGCATTAGCTATAGAAGGAAAGCAAAAGTCATCAGAAGAATTTGCGGTCAGTCTAGATCGCCTTGCTACATATGGAAAGAGTAAAGTCGCATTTGTAATTGGTGGATCACTCGGACTAAGTTCAGAAGTAATGAAGCGTTCAAACGAATCACTTTCTTTTTCAAAGATGACGTTACCACACCAATTAATGCGATTAGTGTTGCTTGAGCAAGTGTATAGAGCGTTTCGGATTAATCGTGGGGAACCGTATCATAAGTAAAATATTCTATGTAAAACAAAGGTAAGACGCTGATATTATCATATTTATTTTATTATGCCTATAACTGGAGGCTATGTGAATGGTAAGTGATCAGACGAGATATTCTAGGCTCGCGAATATAACAAAAATAATAAATACGAAATTAGAACTACGTGAAGTATTGCAGCGTGTGACAATGGCGATATCAGAGGAGATTGTTAGGTGCGATGCTGTTGGAATTTATTTACCCCAGGAAGATGGAACATTTAGAGGGTTTGCAGGAAAACCAGAGACCATAAATGGCGTAACACTCGATACTCAGGTAGTGGATCCTGAAATAGACTTACTGGCAAAAGAAGTTATTGAAACGAAAAAAACCATCTATATTCCTGATACCTCAAAGGATCATCGACCAGATCCGAGACCAGTTGATGCGTTTAAAATTAAGTCCTTATTAGCTCTGCCTATCTCATTTAGGCAAGAGTTATTTGGTCTGGTTTTTTTATTTGATTATGGGATTCCGATGAACTTAACAGATTCAGAAATTCAAAGTGTTGAAGCTTATGTAAATATGGCCGCGGTCGCAATTCAAAACGCAAATAATTTAACACAAAAGGAAGACCTTATTGTTGAGAAGCAGCTGTTATTAAATGTTACCCGTGATTTATCAATGTGTTCCTCGATACAGGAGAGTTTTGATAAATGCTTTTTTTACTTAGAACAGATTTTAGAGAGTAAAAATATGACTGCCCATCTTCTAGATCCGCTAGACAAAACAACGATTAAAACAACGAAATTAAGTAAGGGCTGTGATTGGACAGAAGCTGATTGGACAGAGAAAAGTTATGAAGCCAAGATCCAAGAAGTTATTCAAACAAAAAATATAGATAGTAAGGATTTATTGATGATCCCATTGATTTCAATGGGAGAAGTATTAGGGGTAATCGTCGTTGGGAAAGAAGGAAAAGCTCACAATTACGATAATTCTCAAATTCAACTAGCAAAATCTATCGTTGATGCCACAGCCCCTACGTTTTCAAATTTGTTATATATGGATAAACTAGAAAGTATAGTGGAAGAGCGAACGGGAGAGCTAGCTGCTGCTAATGAAAAAGTTACAAGTGTGATTGAATGTATTACGGATGGATTCTTTACTTTAAATAATAAATGGGAATTTACGTACGTAAATAAGCACCAATATTTTCCGCAAAGAAAAACAGCAAAAGATGTATTAGGAAAGAATATATGGGATGTTTTCCCGAGTGATATCGACACAGTTATGTATAAGGAATTTCATCGTGCGATGTCAGAACGAACTACAGTTCATTTCGAATTTCTTTCTACTGCAGATGAATATTGGCACGAAGTTATTGCATACCCGTATGATGATGGTATTTGTTGTATTTTTAAAAACATAACGGAAAAAAAGAAATATGAACAGGAATTGAAAAGATTATCTAACATTGATTTAATAGGGCAAATGGCAGCAGGTATCAGCCATGAAATTAGAAATCCAATGACAACGGTACTAGGATTTTTGCAGTTATTAAAAGAAGAGAATACCTATGAGAAACATAATAAGTACTTTCATTTAATGATTGAAGAACTTAACCGTGCCAATTCTATTATTACTGAATTTCTCTCAATGGGTAATACAAGGAAATTGGATTTGCAGATGTTAGATTTAAATTCACTTATCCGCGATATTATTCCTTTAATAAAGATTGATACGTATAATCAAAATAAATATATTCAATTCGATACAAATGACATTCCGAAATTACTTTTAAATCGTAATGAGATACGGCAATTATTAATGAATCTATATCGTAATGGCTTAGAAGCGATGAGTACAGGGAAAGTTCTAACCATTAGCACCTACAAGGAAGGTCAAAATTGTGTGGTGCTTGCAGTGCAGGATCAAGGACAAGGTATCAGGCCTGAAGTATTAGAGAAACTGGGTACGCCATTTTACACGACCAAACATAATGGAACTGGATTGGGATTAGGTGTATGTTATGCCATTGCTGCCCGCCATAATGCAAAAATAGAAATTCAAACAGGATCGGAAGGCACTACCTTTTTTGTTAAATTTAATTATGAAAATAATAAAAAATAAGCTTATTTAGAATAGTTATGATGAACCGTATCATAAATAAATTTATTCTTTGCATATAAAAAGGATAAAAAGACCATTGGACAAAAATTACCGATGGTCTTTTAAATATTATTAGATGGTATGTAGATTTCCTAAAATAAGTATGTTTCTATTTCCATAAAAATATGCTGTAATATGAAGAGGAAAAAGTATAAGTAGTTAGAGAAGTGAGGAATTAAAGGTGAAGAAGTTTAAGAAGTTTTACTTGGAGATTACGAGTGTATGTAATCTTGCGTGTAGCTTTTGTCCGCCGACGGAAAGGCAGAAGCAATTCATTTCTGTAGAGGATTTTGCTAAAAGATTAGACCAAATTAAACCTCACACAGACTACATTTATTTGCACGTGAAGGGTGAGCCGTTGCTCCATCCGAAAATAGATCAACTATTAGACTTAAGTCATGAAAAAGGGTTTAAAGTTAATATTACAACGAACGGAACGTTAATTAATAAGAGAAGGCATAGGCTGTTAAATAAGCCCGCGTTAAGACAAATGAATTTTTCACTGCATAGTTTTGATGGACACCCAGGTTCGCAAGATAAAGAGGGCTATGTAAGGAGTATACTTTCCTTCATTAGGGAAGCGACAAGTCAATCAGATTTAATTGTATCGTTAAGGTTATGGAATTTAACTCAGGATAATAAAACAAATGCTGAAATTCAGAAAAATAGGGAGTTATTATCCATAATTGAAAATGAATTTGATCTATCTTATCAGATTGAAGAGAAGCTTACACCAGGAAAAGGTATAAAAATTGCAGAACATGTCTTTATTAATCAAGACTATGAATTCCAGTGGCCAGCATTACATGAAGAAGAGGATGATGGGAAAGGATTCTGTCATGGACTTCGTAATCAAGCAGGGATTTTAGCGAATGGGACGGTTATTCCTTGTTGTTTAGATGGTGAAGGGATTATTAACCTTGGAAATATTAATAATGATTCATTTTCTAACATTATAGAAGGTGAAAGAGCAACAAACATTGTCGATGGATTTTCCAAAAGAGTTGCGGTTGAAGAGCTTTGTAGGAAATGTGGATATCGTAAAAGGTTTGGGAAGTAAATATGAAATAAGCCCTCATAAAGCGAGGGCTTATTTTTTATTCTTGATAAGAATGCTCTAATTCATCAATTAATGAACCAACGTAAGAAACAGCTTGACGGATTGCATCTGGTTTTGACATATCTATTCCGGCATGTTTCATTAGTTCAAGTGGTTTCATTGTACCACCAGCGCGAAGCACATCTAATCAGCGATCAATAGCAGGTTGTCCTTCATCTTTAATCATTTGAGCTACTGCAGTAGATGCAGTGAGGCCTGCGGAATATGTGTAAGAATATAGACCCATATAATAATGAGGCTGACGCATCCAAGTTAAGCCCGCACCTTCATCGATTTCTACAGAATCTCCCCAGAATGTCGAAAGGACATTTGTTTTAATTTCAGTTAAAGTTGTAGCTGTAAGGGCCTGTCCTCCTTCTGCTAGAGCATATACTCTACGTTGGTATTCACCCTCAAGTAAATGGGTAACAAAGTTGTGATAATATGTGCCGAGTAGTTGTAGAATGACCCATCTGTGCATCCTCTTATCGTCAGTAGTCGCTAGTAAATGCTGAGCTAATAGTAATTCATTCATAGTTGATGGTGCTTCAACAAAGTACATAGATGGGCGTACGTTCATGATACGTTGGTTTTTATTTGCTAAATAGAAATGACCAGCATGTCCAAATTCATGTGCTAATGTGAAGCATCCACGCATCGTATTTTGCCATGTAATTAAAATATAGGGATGAGAGCCGTATGGACTTGAGCAAAATGCCCCTGTTGATTTGCCTACGTTATCTGCAAGATCTACCCATCTTTCTTTGAATCCTTTTTCGATTATGGAACTATATTCATCGCCTAATACTTTTAAAGAATCTTGAATGAGCGTGGCTGCTTCTTCATAAGTAATCGTTGGATTAAATTCGGGATCTAAAGGTGCATGTAAGTCGCAGAAAAGCATTTGATCGAGTCCTAATACTTTCTTTTTTAAATCTGCAAAACGGCGCATATGAGGTGCTAATTCTTTATAAATAATATCAAGTTGGTTGTTATACATTTCAAGTGGAACCTTTTGTGGTTCTAATAGCATATGGGTAACGGATTCATATTTACGTAAACGAGAAAGTGTTACTTATTTTTTTACTTCGGTAGCATATGTTGTCGCAACTGTATTTTTATATCGTTTCAAGGTGGAAACAAATGATGAGTATGCTTTTCTACGTATGTATGCGCTTGGAGAAAATTCATATTTGCTTTCAAATAATGCGAAAGAAACAGGGAGTTCGTTTCCTTGTTCGTCTTGTATAGAAGTGAAATCCATATCTGCCAATTTAGTCATGCCGTAAATTTTGTATGGAGAACTATGAACTTCGCCAAGTGCAGCAAGTGTTTCTTCTGTTTCAGGAGAGAGTGTGTGCTGCCTTTTTTTGAGTATTTCTAGTAACGACTTACGGAAAGGTTCGAGTTTTGTTTCTTCAGTTAAATATTTTTCAATTGTTCCTTCGTCGAATGAGAGGATTTCATTATGAATAAAGGATAGTGCAGTATGTACTTTCGTCCATAAAGCAGAAATTTTGGAAGAGTTCGCTTGAATAACTGGATTTGTACGATCAGTAGATTCTTTTAAATTTGCATATGAGTACAGTTTTGTTAACTTCATTAAAAGCTCTTCTTCTAAAAGTAGGCAATTTAATAAAGTTGTGGAGTTAGTATGTAAATGTCCTTTAAATGCATCAAGTTTCTGTATATCATTTTCTAATATGTTTAATGCGGTATGCCACTCATCATTGGACTTATACAAATCAGACAAATCCCATTTTAGTTCGTTAGGTACTTTCGCACGAACAAGACGATTCTCAATTATAGTTTTCATGTCTTATATCCTCCTTATTAAAAGCATCTAAAAATATGATACTAGAAAATTCAGTAAAATAAAAATATTTAACATTTTTATATATGAAAAAGAAGGAGAAGCATAGAAATGCTTCTCCTTCTTTTTAAATTTAAGAATTAATATACTTTGTCACCATTGAAAATTGAGTTTTTCACGACAACATAATCTACAGTACGAATAGCATCTAGTTTTGTTCCACCAGCGTAAGAGATAGAAGATTGAAGATCTTGTTCCATTTCGATTAACGTATCTTCTAAAGAACCTTTATGCTCAACGAACATTTTCTTACCTTCAACGTTTTTCTTCTCACCCTTTTGGAATTCAGAAGCAGAACCGAAGTATTCTTTATAAAGTTTGCCATCTCTTTCAATTGTTTCCCCTGGAGACTCTTCGTGACCAGCGAATAGAGAACCGATCATGACCATAGTTGCCCCAAATCGAATAGATTTAGCTACGTCGCCGTGTGTACGAATACCACCATCAGCGATAATTGGCTTACTTGCAGCTTTTGCACACCAACGAAGTGCAGCTAGCTGCCAACCACCAGTTCCGAAGCCTGTTTTAATTTTAGTAATACAAACTTTACCAGGTCCAATACCAACTTTTGTTGCATCGGCACCAGCATTTTCTAATTCTCTTACCGCTTCGGGAGTTCCAACGTTTCCAGCGATAACGAAGCTCTCTGGTAAATGTTTTTTAATATGTTGAATCATGTTAATCACAGCATTAGAATGACCGTGTGCGATATCAATCGTGATATATTCAGGTGTAAGGTGCTCAGCAGCTAATTGTTGTACGAATTCATATTCGTCCTCTTTTACACCAACGCTGATAGAAGCGATTAATCCACGTGATTGCATATCTCTAATGAATGAGATTCGTTTCTCTGGTTGGAAACGATGCATAATATAGAAGTAATTGTTTTCAGCTAAATAAGTTGCGATTCTTTCATCAATAATCGTTTGCATATTTGCAGGCACGACAGGTAATTTAAATTTATGTTTTCCTAAAGTGACAGTTGTATCACATTCAGAGCGGCTATTTACAATGCATTTTGCAGGAATTAATTGAATATCTTCATAGTCGAATACGTTTTCCATCATTTACACCCCTAAAATACGAATATTTTATTTTTATTAATTAAAAATGTTCGTCCATAGGATAATTTACATTATTTTTATTAAGAAGTCAAAGGATTTCTTAACATTTTTTTGAAAAGCAGATTATATATATGAGAAATGACGTTAAAAACGAATTTAAAATGTATTTTCATTTATATTGTTCGTTTTATAAAAGGTGGGAAAATTGAGATAATTCCACAGGGTGTATATGTGCTTTTTACCTTTGGGAAGGGCTAGAGGATACTATGAAAAGGTTAATGCTAACAATACGAGTAAAAGATGTGATCAATTAGTTGAACAATATATGAAATGAAAAGGTTTATTTCTATATAAAAAGATGAATCTGGCAGGATTCACCTTTTTATGTGAGGTTTCAAGTATAATAAGTAAAGTGATAGTAACGCATATAAAAGATAAAAAAGAAAATAATATAGAATAAAATGAGGTTAATATATGAGTAAAAAAAGTTTTTCTGATTATAAATTAAGTAAGGAAATTGTAAGGGCACTTACTGGATTAGGATATGATCATCCAACAGAAGTACAAGGAGAGGTTATTCCAGTTGCATTGCAAAAGAAAGACCTTGTCGTGAAATCTCAGACTGGAAGTGGAAAAACAGCTTCATTTGGTATTCCACTTTGTGAAATGGTGGAGTGGGAAGAGAATAAACCACAAGCATTAGTTTTAACACCAACGAGAGAGCTTGCGGTACAAGTAAAAGAAGATATTACGAATATAGGTCGATTCAAAAGGATTAAGGCTGCGGCAGTTTATGGGAAATCTCCATTTGCACGTCAAAAATTAGAATTAAAGCAAAAGACACATATTGTAGTTGGGACCCCTGGTCGTGTGTTGGATCATATTGAAAAGGGTACCCTTTCTTTAGAGTGTTTGAAGTATTTAGTTATTGATGAAGCAGATGAGATGCTAAATATGGGCTTTATCGATCAAGTAGAGGCAATTATTGATGAATTACCTATAAAAAGAATGACAATGTTATTTTCAGCAACACTTCCAGAAGATGTTGAAAAATTGTCTCGTACATATATGAATTCACCAACTCATATTGAAATTAAAGCAGCTGGGATTACGACGGATAAAATTGAACATACTCTTTTTGAGGTGATAGAAGACGAGAAGCTTTCACTACTTAAAGATGTAACAACGATTGAGAATCCTGATAGTTGTATTATTTTCTGCCGTACACAAGAAAATGTAGATCATGTATATAGACAGTTAAACCGAGCTAATTATCCTTGCGACAAAATACATGGTGGTATGGTACAAGAAGATCGTTTTGAAGTCATGGATGATTTTAGAAAAGGAAAATTCCGTTATTTAGTAGCAACAGACGTAGCTGCGAGAGGAATTGATATTGATAATATTACACATGTTATTAATTATGATATTCCACTTGAAAAAGAAAGCTATGTACATCGTACTGGAAGAACGGGACGAGCTGGAAATAGTGGAAAAGCTATTACATTTATAACACCATATGAAAATAGATTTTTAGAAGAGATTGAGGAATATATTGGCTTTGAAATTCCAAAGGCAATTGGACCTTCAAAAGAAGAAGTTATGAAAGAGAAAGCTGCATTTGAAGAAAAGATACATGCTAAACCAATTATAAAGAAAGATAAAAATGCGGACATAAACAAAGGCATTATGAAGCTGTACTTTAATGGCGGGAAGAAAAAGTAAATTAGGGCGGTAGATTTCGTCGGTACAATTGCTAAAATTAAAGGTGTTACAGCAGAAGATATAGGCATTATTACGATACAAGATAACGTTTCTTACGTTGAAATATTAAATGGAAAAGGACCGCTTGTCTTGAAAGTCATGAAGACTACAACGATTAAAGGGAAACAATTAAAAGTTCATGAGGCAATTAAGTAAATAAAAAACTATCCACTCTAATAGGTGGATAGTTTTTTATTTATGATTCTTTCAAATCATCAACTAGTTGCTCTGCTAAACGTCTATACATATTACTCATAGTCACGAAGGATGTTAATAGTAGAAATTTTTCGAGCTTTGTATCTTCTAAGGAAGAGATTTCATTTACTTCAGCAACACGGTTATTTACGTCTTGTTTAAAGCTTTCGACGTTGGTTTCAGTAAGAGCAAGATAATTTTTATATACCGTATTTAAATCGAATGTATCATCGTTTAATAAGGAGTTATTTATATTTTCTAATGAACTCTTTATGTCATTAATGGAGAGAGCGCCTTTTAATTGATAAATTAAGCTAATTAAAATCATATGCTCTTTTGAATACTTTTTATTTTTGATAGGGATGAATAGTTTCCCTTTTGCGTAATTATTAATCATCGTTTTTGTTAATACTTTTTCATCATCAGCTCTCGTTGTATCTGCATAAGTATTTTCAAATAGTTGGACAACTTGGTCTACATATAAGTCAACATTTGGAATATCCTCAAGTTTAATATTTTTTTCTAAATGTAATGTTTCAAGTAATTCATTTATATTTTCCACGTAGGATCCCTCACTTTTATAACTTAGTGGAACTTAATGTTTAATATATCTTTAAATATGGTATTACGAAACAAATGAATTGTAAATGTTGACCTTAAAATGAAATGTGTATATAATTACATGTAGTTATTAAAACTACATGTAATTATATAAGGGGTGTTATTATGAATGCTTATGTAAGAGAACCAGTTAATGCATTTACTCACTTGGGTGGGGCGATATTGTCATTTGTTGCATTATTAGCTATGCTTGTGAAAGTTTCTATTAAGATGCCATCATTTGCTGCAATTACAGCTGTTATTTTGTTTGGTATTGGGATGATGGTCCTTTATACGGCATCAGCTGTGTATCATAGTGTTGTGGCCAATGAACGTGTTATTTACTTCTTTAGGAAGCTAGATCATTCTATGATTTTTATATTAATTGCAGGTACATATGCACCCTTTTGCTTAATTACATTAAATTCAGCAAGTGGTTTGCTATTATTTTGTTTAGTCTATGCAACTGCGATTTGTGGCATTGTGTTTAAAATGTTTTGGTTTAATTGTCCAAGATGGTTATCGACAGCAATTTATATTACGATGGGTTGGTTAATTGTTTTATTCTTTGCGCCGCTAGCTGAGAATTTAAGTACAGGAGGCATTGTTTTCTTAGTACTTGGTGGCATTTTTTATACAATTGGTGGATTTATTTATGGAACAAAGCCAAAATGGTTAGAGTTTAAATATATGGGACATCATGAAATTTTTCATGTTTTTGTATTACTAGGTAGTCTTGCGCATTTTCTAAGTGTATATTGTTACGTAATTTAATAAAAAAACGCCACATAATTTTTATTATGTGGCGTTTTTTTATTACCTGATTAGAATCGTATATGTTATAAAATTATTATGGGATAAAATGTAAGTTTATGTGTTCGCATATTAAACATAGGATAAGAAATATGTGATATACTTTGAGAAGTTTATAATGAATGAAATATGGAGGACTATAATTATGGCAATACTTGTAACAGGTGGAGCAGGGTATATTGGTAGTCATACATGTGTAGAATTACTAAATAGCGGTTACGAAATTATAGTAGTGGATAATCTTTCGAATAGCTCGATAGAATCTATAAATCGAGTGAAAGAAATAACAGGAAAACAATTTAAGTTTTATAAAGAAGACGTTTTAAATCGAGAAGCGCTTGACGTAGTTTTTGAAGAAAATGCAATTGAAGCTGTTATTCACTTTGCAGGCTTTAAGGCTGTAGGGGAGTCAGTAGCGATTCCATTAACATATTATCATAACAACATTACAAACACGTTAGTATTATGTGAAGTAATGCAGAAACATAATGTTAAGAAGATGATCTTTAGTTCATCTGCAACTGTATATGGTATCCCGGAAACGTCACCGATTACGGAGGAGTTTCCATTAAGTGCAACAAATCCATATGGTCAAACGAAATTAATGATTGAGCAAATTATGCGTGATGTAGCATTTGCAGATGCAGAATGGAGTATCGCGTTACTTCGTTATTTCAATCCATTTGGTGCACACGAGAGTGGGCGTATTGGAGAAGATCCAAATGGAATTCCAAATAACTTAATGCCATATGTAACGCAAGTAGCAGTAGGTAAGTTAAAAGAATTAAGTGTATTCGGAAATGACTATCCAACGAAAGATGGAACGGGAGTCCGTGATTACATTCATGTTGTGGACTTAGCAAATGGTCACGTAAAGGCACTTGAGAAAGTACTGAGTACAACAGGAGTAGATGCTTATAACCTGGGCACAGGTATGGGCTATAGTGTACTAGAGATGGTTGAAGCGTTTGAAAAAGTTTCGGGCAAGAAAGTTCCTTATAAAATTACAGAGCGTCGCCCAGGTGATGTGGCAGTATGTTTTGCTGATGCATCGAAAGCAAAGCGTGAATTAGGCTGGGAGGCAACACGTGGATTAGAAGAAATGTGTGCAGATTCTTGGAAATGGCAATCAAATAATAAAAATGGCTATTTAGAAGTTTAATGATGAATATAAAAAAATGACCTTTGCACAAAAGCAAGAGGTCATTTTTTATATTCATTTTCTATTAAGTTTATTAGCGAACCTAGAAAAGAACGTTCGCTATTTTATAGGAATATTTGGCTGGCAACACATGTAGGAATCAATATTTTCAATGTAAGTAAAGGTATTGATTATTAAGTATGCGTTCTATTTCTCGTTTTAGAACGAAATTGTATTTAATATAGCCTAGTAGTAAGTGAATGAAGATTGAAAAGTGCTACAGAGGTATTGTTATAAATAAGGCAAATTATCGGAAAGGATATAGATGGGGGATCAACTGCCCGTAAACCCCCCCACTAATTAAAGCTTCACTTATGATCAGCCAGCAACACAAGAGCAATTTCAGCGAGCATATGTAAATTTATTAAAAGAAATTAAAGGTTTTGAATCAAGCCTATTCCTTATACAAAATTGAGGGTTTGAAACAATCAAAAACTGCTAAGGGGTACTATCGCGTTTTAGGTCCGTAATACAATTTTCTTATAAGAAAGAATGTATTACGGACCACCACCTATTACATAATAGGAGGAATTAATGAATTCGAACAAGTTGTTTGTGATATACTGTGTTTCCCTCTTGACTTGTATATGGTGGGAGACTTCGCCCGAAACAATTTGCAATAATATTGGAGTGAGCGGGATAAGAAATACGTATTTCATACAAATCAACAGTCTCATCTAAATTAGCATAAAAGACTGCGAGATGATTGCCTTGTAAAACATATGGGAATTCTACTTCTACATTTTCACCAATTAATACAGGTAACTTTACAGGATTAGAATAATTAGACCAATCCCACACTTCTATATTTACATAGTGAGCGTAATATGCATCTAAATTTACAATGTTTACGACTGCTGAAATAGTTGCAGGCTCTCTTGTTAACACACCTGTAGAGTGAAAAACAGAATGATTTGGATAATGAAGAGGCATAAATATCAAACCTTTCTTAAAATGATATGATTTTACAATATCTTATGCTAGAAGGTAGTAGAATGAGATAGAGGAATGTATTATTTTATTAATTTTTTATAGAAATTGAAAGCGTATTATTGAAAAGTATTCCAACACTTGTATCATTGCTAGAGTCCGTTTATAATCAAGGAATCCTAGTTCATGTTTTGATAGGATTATTTATTATTGAAAGCGTTTTAAGTTCGCTCCTTTTTAAGGTAGGAGGTCTGACTTATTCAGATGAAAAATTATGTATGTAGTTTTAAATGGGAAGAAAAATAATATCAGTATCACTTTATAGTGTGGGGAGGTTAAAAGTGTGAAAGGTAAAGATTTTCACACGAATATATATGGGTTATATAGGATTATTACTTTCAGGGGCAGCTTTATTTTTAAATAGTCTTGTTATATTAGGGAAAGCAGAGATGAAAAGTGCGGGTGTTTTTAATTTATTTGTGGGTGCACTACAAATTATTATTCCGTTTTATTTGATCATGATTTCTGACCAAAGCAATTGGACAGTGTATTCATATGCGGCTACTTTCTTATTTGGATTAACTTATTTATATGTAGGTGTTACTTTTATAAAAGGAATGGATAGTAGTGGTCTAGGATGGTTTTGTATTTGGGTAGCAATTATTGCTTTATTCTATATGGTTGTTTCATTTGTTCAATTCCATGATGTTGTTAATGCATTAACGTGGTTTATGTGGGCATTACTTTGGTATTTATTCTTTGTATTAAATACACAAAAGAAGAACATCAATCAATATCTTGGAAGGATTGCCTTCGTACAATCATGGGTAACATTGACTTTACCTTCACTATTTTATTTTATGGGAGTATGGGGAGAGGGATTCGTATATGAACTATGGGTTTATGTATCAGTAATTTCTATTTTGTACTTCTGTTATTGTATTTATAAATATCGAGTACGTTAATATATGATCTGCATAAAAGCATGGAATCGTTAAACTGATTTCATGCTTTTTTATATATTAGCGTTTTATAATAAAAGAGGTGGTATCTCATAAATCATGAAAATGGGGATGATGAAATTGAAGAAAGTGTTGGTGCTAGGAGGAACAAGGTTTTTTGGTAAACATTTAGTAGAGTACCTTTTGCAAGCTGGACACGATGTAACAATTGCCACAAGGGGAGTTACTGAAGATTCTTTTGGTAGCGCAGTAAAAAGAATAATTGTCGATAGAAAAGATAGAAAGCTACTAGAAGAGCGTCTAGAAGGAAAAAGTTATGATATTGTATACGATAATTTATGCTATAGTTCAAATGCAGCGAAAATGGTATGTGAAGTTTTGAAAGGAAAAACGAAGAAGTATATTATGACATCTTCAATGGCTGTCTATGAACCTGCATTAAGTTTGTTAGAAGAGGACTTCAATCCATACGAATATGCAATTACATATGGAGATAGAAATGATTTTAATTATAGTGAAGGAAAGCGATTAGCCGAAGCGGTTTTATTTCAATATGCAACATTCCCAGTCGTTGCAGTGCGTTTTCCAGTTGTTATTGGAGAAAATGACTATACGAAAAGGTTACAATTTTACGTTGAATGTGTTGTGAACCAAAAACCTATCGTTGTGGATCATGTAGATGGAACTTTGTCATTTATACATGAAAAAGAGGCAGGAGAGTTTCTAGCTTGGTGCGGAATGGAAAATGTGAAAGGACCAATTAACGCCTGTAGTAACGGGGTAGTTTCTACGGAAGAAATTATTCATTTCATAGAAGAGAAGACGGGAATAAAAGCACTCATCCAGGAAGCTGGAGAAAATATAGCTCCTTATAATGAGGTAACTAACTGTACGTTACATAATGGAAAGGCTCGTAAATTTGGATTTTTGTTCCGAGAGCTGAAACTAGAAATAAAAAATGTTTTAAAACATTATATAAATACTATGAAGTAATCATAAATCCCCCGGTGGCAATCCGGGGGATTCTGGAGGATTTCGACAATACTGATTTTACATTACCAAATTTACCTTATACATACGACTAATGTTTTTGTGATTGAATTGCTTGTAAATACTTCTCGTTTACTTGGTCCCAGTTTACTGTATGCCACCAATTGGTAACAAACTCTGGGCGCCGATTTTGATACTTTAAATAATAAGCATGTTCCCATACATCAATTACGAGTAAGGGGATTTTCCCTTCTTGCAAAGGCGTATCTTGATTTGGTGTACTCATAACAGAGAGTTCCTCACCGTCAAGAACAAGCCATCCATAGCCACTTCCAAAACGACTAATAGCTGCTTTGGAAAGTTGATCTTTTAAGTTGTCAAAGGTATTGAAATAATAATCAATTACTTTTGCAACATCTCCATTAGGCTCACCGCCACCTCGTGGGCTCATCACTTCCCAAAAAAGACTATGACAATAGTGACCACCACCGTTATTTCTTACAGCTGTAACAATTTCCTTCGGTAAAGCATCTAAATTATATAGCAATTCTTCTAAAGATTTATTATGTAATTCAGTATAATTTTCTAAAGTAGCATTTAAATTGTTTACGTATGTCGCATGGTGCTTTCCATGATGAATGGAAAGTGTATTGCTATCGATATGTGGCTCTAGTTCATCATAGTCATATGAAAGCTTTGGCAATTGAAATGAAGACATAACATTACCTCCTTTCTATTTAAAAAGTTGGTCTAGGTAAAAATACTTTACCTGAGTCAAAAATACACCCATTTTCCATATAAGTCAATAGTAAGTCTGTTAATTTTCTGAAAAATATTACAATAAAAGTAACACTCTCAATTTCATTTGTGACTCCCATCCTTTTTGCTTATACTGTAAAGTAGCAAGGTTTTGTTGAAATAGAAGGAGATTGTTTATGAGTAAAACGAAACAATTAATAGAGGAAGCAAGTAATTTTATTACGATTTGTTATAAGGAGCTTCATAAAGAACAATTGATAGAAGAACGTATAAAAGAAATTCAAATTGAGATAGAGAAGACAGGGACATATGAGCATACATTTGAAGAACTTGTTCATGGTTCACGAATGGCATGGCGTAACAGTAATAGATGTATTGGAAGACTATTTTGGAGTAAGATGCACATATTAGATGCGCGCGAAGTAAATGATGAAGAGGGTGTATATAATGCATTAATTCATCATATTAAATATGCAACGAACGATGGAAAAGTTAAACCAACCATTACGATTTTTAAGCAATATCAAGGTGAGGAAAATAATATACGAATTTATAATCACCAATTGATTCGATATGCAGGATATAAAACAGAAATGGGAGTGATCGGTGACTCGCATTCCGCTACATTTACGGACTTTTGTCAGGAGCTTGGCTGGCAAGGAGAAGGTACGAATTTCGATGTATTGCCACTTGTATTTTCTATAAACGGGAAGGCGCCTACATATAAAGAAATTCCGAGGAAAGAAGTAAAAGAAGTGCCAATTGAACACCCAGAATACCCTATTTCATCACTTGGAGCAAAATGGTATGGGGTTCCAATGATTTCAGATATGCGCTTAGAAATTGGCGGTATTTCTTATACAGCCGCTCCGTTCAATGGATGGTATATGGGAACAGAAATTGGGGCGCGCAACTTAGCGGATCATGATCGTTATAATTTACTTCCGGCTGTTGCGGAGATGATGGATTTAGATACATCGAGAAACGGTACGTTATGGAAGGATAAGGCGCTAATTGAGTTGAATATTGCCGTACTACACTCTTTTAAAAAACAAGGAGTTAGTATTGTTGATCATCATACTGCTGCACAACAATTTCAGCAATTTGAGAAGCAAGAAGCTGCTTGTGGTCGTGTTGTAACAGGTAATTGGGTGTGGCTTATTCCACCGCTATCTCCAGCTACCACTCATATTTATCATAAACCGTATCCGAATGAAATTTTGAAGCCAAATTTCTTTCATAAATAATATTTAGTGCAGTTTTTTTCTGCAAAATATATTTTTTTTAATTACTGTTATGTAGCAAATGGAAGCCTTTACTCTCGGTTATTTTTGGAAGAGGATTTTTGAACCAAGGAGTTCCTTATGTTATAATCAAATTTCTGTTTCGAAGACCTTATAGAAATATAAGGTCTTTTGTTTTGCTTTTTTATGTAAGAGAAAGAGATTTTTTCTTTTTAATAAGGGATTTGGCATATTTTTAGGGACAACATAAGTATGTGGGAAGTCGATAAAATGTTATGCATATATAATTATTGTGTTTTGGGTTTAAACAATAAAACATAATAAAGTTGTTTTTTTAGATTGCTGAGGAAGGAGGAAGTGTAAATGAGGATGAAGAGTCGAAAAACTGATTGGCCTGTGTTTATTATTAGCGGTGGTTCACTTTTATTATTTGTAATTGCAGTTTTTTTGAACAAGGATTATGTAGAGAGCGCGATTAATAACAGTTTCGCTTTTTCAATTAAATATTTTGGTGCCTTCTGGCAAGTTTTATTATTAGGTACATTTATTGTTGCGATGTGTATGGCGTTCTCCAAATATGGGAGAGTTAAACTTGGGGGATTAGAAAAACCTGAGATTAGTACGGCAAAATGGCTTGCTATTATTATGTCTACATTACTTGCCGGAGGTGGCGTTTTTTGGGCAGCAGCAGAGCCAATGTACCATTTGATGACGGTGCCACCAATACATGATGGTATATCTGCTGGAACGAAAGAAGCAGTTATGCCTGCTTTAGCACAAAGTTATATGCATTGGGGATTTTTAGCATGGACGATTTTAGGTACAATTAGTGCGGTAGTTATGATGTATGGACATTATCATAAAGGTATGCCGCTAAAACCTCGAACGCTTTTATATCCTATTTTTGGGGAAAAATTAAGAAAGAGCCTGCTTGGAACGATAATTGATGCAGCTGCAATTATTGCAGTAGCTGCAGGTACAATTGGCCCAATTGGATTTTTAGGTTTACAAGCAAGTTATGGGTTACAAGAATTATTTGGAATTTCTGATGTATTTACTACTCAATTAGCAATTATTGTTTGTGTAGTGGCCGTGTCTACCATATCGGCAGTAACAGGTATTGATAAAGGGATTCAAATTATAAGTAATTTAAATGTTAGATTAGCAATTTTGTTAATGGCATTCATATTACTATTTGGGCCAGGTGGATTTATTATTGATTCGTTTGTTTCTTCGTTTGGATTTTATGTAAGTGAGTTTATACCGATGAGCACATACCGTGGTGATACAAGTTGGTTAGGATCTTGGACAATCTTTTTCTGGGGATGGTTTATTGGATACGGACCAATGATGGTAATTTTAGTGAGTCGAATTTCAAGAGGGAGAACGATTCGAGAAATCATCGTTGCAATTGGAATTATCGCACCTATTATTACAACGTTTTGGTTTACTATATTAGGTGGATCAGGTGTGTTTTATGAGTTAATGAATCCTGGTTCTATCTCGGATGCATTAAGTGAATCTGGTATGCCGGCAGCTATGATTGCAATTACAGGACAATTGCCACTTTCTAATATTATTGGACCAGCATTTCTTTTATTAACAATTTTATTTGTAGTGACAACAGGAGATTCAATGGCGTATTCCATTTCAATGGCAGTGACTGGAGACGGAGATCCTAGAATTAGTTTGCGAATTTTTTGGTCGCTTATTATGGGAGCAGTTGCAGCAATTCTTTTATATATGGGTGAAGGAAGTATTAATGCGCTACAATCGTTTATCGTAGTGACGGCAGTTCCGGTATCAATTTTGTTATTCCCGATGCTATGGTTAGCGCCTAAAGTTGCGGGAGAATTAGCATTAAAACAAGGTATTGTAAAAGAAGAAGATAAAACTGCATTCTTATTTCAGAAGGCTAGTAAATCAAAATAAATAAAAACGTAAAAGAGGAAGCATCTTAAATGAGATGCTTCCTCTTTTACGTTTAATCTAATACTTTTCCCTTTGTTTCTGGTACACATAGTAGCATTGTAATTAACCCGATTGGGTAGATGATAAAAATCAGGGACAATGCTCCAAGTAGGTTGCCACCTGTAGCGAGTAAGCCGATGATAACAGGCCCAAATCCAGCTAATCCACGTCCTGTACCGAAAATAAAGTTTTCTGCGGTAGAGCGAGCTTCAGCAGGATAGTTTTCAGCTAAAATTGCCCCAAATCCTCCCATCATTCCATTTGCAAAGAATCCAAGCAATGCACTTCCCCATAATAATAATGTTGAATCTGTGAATAAGAAGAAGTAAATGAGGCAGTATACTGTACCGCCAATATAATAAATTGCAAAAGTTTTACGACGACCAATTTTATCAGCTAGAATACCAAAGGTTGCAATTCCAATTAGCATACCGATGGTAGAAATGAACATCCAGCCACTTGCTTTTGCTAATGTATAGTTATATTTATTTGCTAAAATAGTTGGCATCCATGTGAAGATTCCGTAATATCCGAAGTTCTGGATAAATGACATAATAATAAGACCGATTGTTGTGATTGTTACTTTTTTACTGGCAAATAACTTTCGAAGTGGGAATTTTTTTATATGTTTTAGTTGTTCTGCTTCAGTAGGTGTTAATTTACCTGCAGCTTCTTTTTGCAATAGTTCTTTTTTGTAGCGTTGTTTTTGCTCCCATATTTTCGGTTCACTTAAACTTTTACGGACATAGACAGCTAGTAAAGCTGGAATTAATCCAAATAAGAAAACGGCTCTCCATCCAAAATGCGGGACAATAAATGCTGGAAGGAGTGAAGCAACCAGTACACCAAATTGCCATCCAAGTGCAACAACAGATGTCGCTTTAGCGCGCATTTCTTTAGACCATGTTTCTGTTACAATGGCCATTCCGATTCCGAATTCACCACCAACTCCCATTCCAACTAAAAAGCGAAGAATTAATAATTGCCAGTAGTCTGTTGCGAAATAAATGAGTGCGGTTGCTAGTGAAAACAGTAAGATTGTGAAGGCCATTGTACGAATACGTCCAAATAAATAAGAACCAATTAACATCCCTATTGTGGTAGCTAATGTTAAGTTTCCACCTTCAACAGGACTTAAGTGAAACTCTTTTAAAATATAGACAAGTACGAAAGATAATAGCAACATATCTAAACCTTCTGCTGCATATCCTAGCGCAGAACCAAATAATGTTTTATATCTTTTCGCTTTCGTCTCCTCTGTTATTTGTTGTACATCAGTAGTGACGTTCATTATTACTCCTCCTTATTTTCTACAGTCGCTATGGAAGAATAACAAAAGGCCTTCTCACCTGATATGATGAGAAGGCCAAAAAAGCATACGTATCCCCAAAAAAGAACATACGTATATTGTATTCCGACTTCCTTCTCAACCTCACGGGGTTGGGTTAAAGGACTGTATTATATTACTTTATTTTTAGCACTCTTCTATTGTATTGTCAAATAAAGAGGAAGTTATTATGTGTAAAATATTTCAAAAAATATTTCGTTCTTCTTGACGCCGACTTCATTATTTTCCCATAATAAAACTAACTAAATAAAAAGGAATGAATCAAAGATGCTAAATTTAGTACTCATGATGATTGAACGAGTCGGACTTATAGTTATTTTAGGATTTTTACTCTCTCATATTAAAACTTTCAGACGTCTCCTTCATAAACAGGATGGCTATGTAGATAAGCTTAAGCTTATTTGTATTTTTTCGGTATTTACAATTGTAAGCAATTACACTGGGATTGAAATAGCAGGAAATACGATTATGAATGAAAATTGGTTACAAGGTGTTTCTTCGTCAAGTACAATTGCGAATACGCGTATTATGGGTGTTGGTATTAGTGGCTTACTTGGTGGCCCTATCGTAGGGGTTGGAGTAGGGTTTATTGCTGGTATTCATCGTTATATGCTTGGTGGTACGACAGCGCTAAGCTGCGCAATCTCTTCTATTTTAGCGGGGATTATAACTGGTTATATCGGATATATTTTCAAAAAATATAATCGTACAATTACTCCTAAGTTTTCAGCAGTTTTAAGTGTTTTTATCGTATCTTTAGAAATGGTTATGATTTTATTAATTATAGAGGATGGAATTAGCGTTGTGAAAACAATAGCGATACCGATGATTCTTGTAAATAGTTTTGGAAGTTTTATTTTACTTTCTATGATACAAGCTATTTTGCGTCAGGAGGAGAATGCAAAAGCACTTCAGACTCATAAAGTATTGCGTATTGCTGATAAAACGTTACCGTATTTTCGTCAAGGTTTAACAGAAGAATCGTGTAAGCATGTGGCACAAATTATTCACCGCTTTACAGGAACGGATGCGGTATCTTTAACAGATACAGAGAAAATATTAGCGCACGTTGGATTAGCATCAGATCACCATATTCCTTCACATAGTTTAATAACTGGTTTATCAAAAGAGGTTTTACATACAGGGCAAATAATGAAGGCGAAATCACGTGAGGTTATTAATTGCCAACATGAAAGCTGTCCCTTACAAGCCGCTATTGTTATTCCACTAACTTCACATGGAAATACGATAGGTACATTAAAACTGTATTTCAAAAATTCTAACCAGTTAAGTCGCGTTGAAGAAGAATTAGCAGAAGGGTTAGCAAAGATATTCTCCACGCAGTTAGAGTTAGGAGAAGCTGAGTTGCAAAGTAAATTACTTCAAGATGCGGAGATAAAAGCATTACAAGCGCAAATTAACCCGCACTTTTTATTTAATGCGATTAATACAGTATCAGCTTTATGCCGAACAGATGTAGAAAAAGCAAGGAAGTTACTATTACAGCTGAGCGTGTATTTTCGTTGTAATTTGCAAGGGGCACGTCAGTTATTGATTCCACTAGAGCAAGAATTAAACCACGTACAGGCATACTTATCACTAGAACAAGCAAGGTTCCCAAATAAGTATGAGGTAAAGATGTATATTGAGGATGAGCTAAAGACAACTTTAGTACCACCATTTGTTCTTCAACTATTGGTTGAAAATGCACTGCGACATGCTTTTCCGAAGAAGCAACCAATATGCGAAGTGGAAGTGCATGTTTTTGAAAAAGAGGGTATGGTTCACTTTGAAGTAAAAGATAATGGACAGGGAATTGAGGAAGAACGTTTAGAACAATTAGGAAAGATGGTAGTTTCATCAAAGAAAGGGACTGGAACAGCTTTATATAATATTAATGAACGTCTTATTGGGTTATTTGGGAAAGAAACGATGCTTCATATCGAAAGTGAATTAAATAAAGGGACGGAGATTACCTTTATTATTCCAAAAAAAGTAGGGGAGGAAGAGCCGGGTGTTAAAAGTATTAGTAGTTGACGATGAAATGTTAGCACGTGATGAACTAAAGTATTTATTAGAGAGAACGAAAGAAGTTGAGATAGTTGGTGAGGCTGATTGTGTGGAAGACGCATTAGAAGAACTAATGCAAAGTAGACCAGATATTGTGTTTTTAGATATTCAATTATCCGATGATAACGGATTTGAAATCGCGAATATATTAAAGAAGATGAAAAATCCACCTGCAATTGTATTTGCTACTGCCTATGATCAATATGCGCTGCAAGCATTTGAAGTAGATGCGTTAGACTACATTTTAAAACCATTTGATGAAGAACGTATTGTGCAAACATTAAAGAAGTATAAAAAACAAAAACAAGCGCAAATAGAAACGAAGCACGAAATAAAGGGGACAGATGTAGCAGCAGAGATGCATAAATTAGCATTACCAATTGAAGAATCAATCGTACTTGTGAATATTGAAGACATTATATATGTAGGGCTTGTAGATGGGAAAGTAACAGTAAAAACAATGAGGGAAACGTATGTAACACATGATACACTTGTAATTTTAGAGAAGAAGTTACCACAAGCAAGCTTCATGCGCATCCATCGTAGCTTTATTGCGAATATTAATCATATTACTGAAATTCAGCCATGGTTCAATTCTACTTATAATTTAATCATGAAAGAAGGATCGAAAGTACCTGTTAGCCGTACATATGCAAAAGAACTCAAGAAGCTGCTTCGTATTTAAGAAGCAGCTTTTGTATTTCATCCTTTTATATTTGTAACTGATTCTGTATATTTGACGTTCCATTATGTAAACGCTTACTTTGGTGTTTATATCCTATACAATAAAGGTACCAAATCGAAAGAGGTGGCCAAAATGAGTACGAAAAAAGTAAATAGTTTCTTATCACAAGCATTTATATTCTCAGCTATTATGTTAATTTCAAATATTATTGCAACGCATTTACCAATTCCAATGCCTTCATCGGTAATCGGGTTAGTTATTTTATTTAGTCTATTATGTTTAAAAGTAATTAAATTGGAGCAAGTTGAATCACTTGGAACAGCTTTAACCGGTATTATCGGATTCCTTTTCGTCCCATCAGGTATTTCAGTTATCAATTCTCTTGGTGTAATGGGGCAATACTTTGTACAAATTTTAACTGTAATTGTTGTAGCAACAGTTATTTTACTCGCTGTAACAGGATTATTTGCACAATTCATTTTAGGAAAAGATGAAAAAGAAACAGAAGATACAAAAGAATTGAAAGTAGTAAATAAAGGACGCAAGCACGGAAAGGTTGCGTAACCATTGAATTTATATATTGTTAGGAGGTAATGAACATGGCAAGCACAATGACTCCATATTTCGGAATCGTCGTTTCATTAATCGCATACGGAATCGGAACATTATTATTCAAGCATTCAAAAGGGTTCTTCCTATTTACACCATTATTCGTAGCGATGGTATTAGGGATTGTCTTTCTAAAGGTAGGTAACTTTACTTTTGAAGAATATAATACTGGTGGAAAAATGATTAGTTTCTTCTTAGAGCCAGCAACAATTGCATTCGCTATCCCACTATATAAACAAGTTGATAAGTTGAAAAAATATTGGTGGCAAATTTTATCAGCTATCGTGGTTGGATCTATTTGTTCAGTAATTGTCGTGTTCATTGTTGCAAAAGCAATCGGTTTAGATACAGCAGTAATGAATTCAATGCTACCACAAGCAGCAACAACAGCAATTGCGTTACCAATTTCAGAAAGTATCGGTGGTATTCCTGCAATTACATCGTTTGCGGTTATTTTCAACGCAGTTATCGTATACGCATTAGGAGCATTATTCTTAAAAACATTTAGAGTGAAACATCCGATTGCAAAAGGTTTAGCACTTGGAACAGCGGGCCATGCACTAGGAGTTGCAGTAGGAATTGAAATGGGTGAGGTAGAGGCAGCGATGGCAAGTATCGCTGTAACGGTAGTTGGGGTTGTAACAGTAGTTGTCATCCCGATGTTCATGCCATTCATTGGATAGTAAAACTTACTTAGAACCTGTTTAGAATCTATGGTATAATCTGTACAAAAAGGATATTTTCTATGATACATACGTTTCACGTGAACAGTTTGAACTCATTCGAGAAGATTTGGAAAACGCACGTAAAAGGACGCGTCCACGCACAGTTAATTTATATGAGGTATTCTGCGGCGTACTATACGTGCTTACCACAGGCTGTCAATGGCGCAATCTACCATGTGACTTCCCAAACTGGCAAACTGTTTATTTCTACTATCAGATTTGGCGGAAAGTAGACGAGAATGGCATAAGTCTTCTCGAAAAAGTGCATAAAAAAATTGGTTGAAACCTATCGCGAGCAAGGTGGACGTAAGAATGAGACAAGTTTCTGCATCGTAGATGCACAAAGCGTGAAAAACACATGGATAGCTGGTGAAAAGGGTTATGATGCCGGAAAGAAAGTGTCAGGAATCAAACGTCATATCGCTGTAGATACGGACGGTCTCATTCATGCAATTGATGTAACAACTGCGAACATAACAGACCGAGAGGGCGCCATCCAAATGTGTGAAAGGCACAAGAAAACATTGGAAAAAGTAACAAATATACTTTGTGATGGAGGATATATAGGACCATCCTTTGCGTAATCAATAAAAGAAACGATTGATTGTTCAGTTGAAATCATCAAATGCTCTGAACTTCACAAATTTGTCGTGTTACCAAAACGCTGGATTTTGGAACGCACCTTTGCCTGGTTGGAAAATTACCGTAGACTATGGAAGAATTGTGAACGAACACTTGAAAATAGTAGACAGATTTGCTTATTGGCAGGTGTGGCAATTTTATTGAAAAGATTTTAAACAGGCTCTTAAAAAATAAGAAAAGCAAGCTATTTGTAGGACAGATTTCTACTGATAGCTTGCTTTTTATGTTACAGTAGTGGTAAGACCTATTTAAAAAAATGTAAGTTTCCTTAAATCTTCATTAATACTATGTAGAATACGTTTTGAATTAGGTCATTGTATTGTAAAATAAGAAGTAAGCTACTATATACCTGTTAAGGTAGGCATATAATGAGTTTATAAAAATCTTAATATGAATGAATAATTAAAAGTAGAAAAGAGAGAGAAATCTACTTATTAACGTTTTAGTTTATAGGACAGGAGAGAGTATTCGTCGATTATGCAAATAAAAAACCTGTTTCAAAGCAAAGGATTTCAGAGGTTACTCGTATTAGTAATACTTGCTCTCGTGTTATACGGGCTGCAAAGTATGTTGAATTTAATATTAATTACGTTTATTCTCACGTATTTAATGGATCGATTCCAAAAGTTTATTTCCCGCAAATTAGATCATTTCATGCCTATTAATCGAAAAATTATTATAGCATTTCTATATGTAATGTTAATTGGTGGAATTGCTATTACGCTATTTAAATATTTACCAGTATTAACGATACAAATTTCACAATTGATTTACCAATTCAATGTATTTTTAAGAAACCCACCAGATAGTGAACTAATTAAGTATGCAGTTAATGCTGTCAATCATATGGAGCTTTCTAAATATGTAGGACAAGGCGTAGACATTTTGTATAAATCAATTACGAATGTTGGTAAATTTGGTCTTCAAGTTTTACTTTCTTTAATTTTGAGTTTGTTTTTCTTACTAGAAAAATCTCGTATTGTTGGTTTTACTGCAAAGTTTAAAGAAAGCAGGCTTGCAATTTTCTATACTGAAATTGAGTACTTCGGTAAGAAATTTGCACGTTCATTCGGAAAAGTAATCGAAGCACAATTTTTAATTGCAGTTGTTAACTGTGTTTTATCCGTGATTGCACTATGGATATTAGGATTCCCGCAATTATTAGGTTTAGCATTAATGATTTTCTTGCTTGGATTAATTCCAGTAGCGGGGGTTATCATTTCGTTATTCCCACTTTGTATGATTGCTTACAATATTGGCGGTATTATGTACGTTGTTTATATTTTAGTTATCGTAACAGTGATTCATGCGCTTGAAAGTTACGTATTAAATCCGAAGTTTATGTCGCAAAAAACAAATTTACCGATTTTCTATACTTTTATGGTATTAATTTTCTCAGAGCACTTCTTAGGTGTATGGGGACTGATTATCGGTATTCCAATCTTCATTTTCTTACTAGATGTTTTAGACGTGACAAGTGATGAAATTGAGAAGGATGTTGGAACAAAATAAAGTGAAGTAGAGAAAAAGCATCGATGTTCGATGCTTTTTCTTTTATAACATTATGTTTCTTATGCCATACTGTAAGGAGAATATAGAATAGGGGTGAAGTAATGGCTGTAAATGAAAAGGTAGAATTGGCTACATTTGCTGGAGGGTGTTTCTGGTGTATGGTTTCTCCATTTGAAGAGATGGAGGGAATTATACAGGTTGTTTCAGGTTATACAGGCGGTCATAAAGAGGACCCAACGTATAAAGAAGTGTGCTCAGAAACAACAGGACATTATGAAGCAGTACAAATTACATTTGATGCAAATAAAATGCCGTATGAGGAATTGTTAAATATATATTGGAGACAAATTGATCCGACTGATATTGGGGGACAATTCCACGACCGCGGGCAGTCTTATGAAACGGTGATTTTTTATCATAATGAAGAACAACATAAAAAAGCTGAGGCCTCAAAAGAAGAGCTTGAGCAGAGTGGACGCTTTTCAAAACCAATTGCGACAAAAATATTACCAGCAGCTACATTTTATCCAGCTGAAGAATATCACCAAGGATATCATAAGAAAAACACATTCCGCTATGAGTTATATCGTAAAGGATCAGGACGAGATGCTTTTATTAAGCAACATTGGCCAAAGGATAATGCTCATTTAAAAGAAAAACTCAATGAGATGCAGTTTTATGTAACACAGGAAAATGGTACAGAACCACCATTTCGAAATGAGTATTGGAACCATAAAGAGGAAGGTCTTTATGTAGACATCGTTTCAGGTGAGCCGCTGTTTACTTCTCTAGACAAATTTGATAGTGGATGTGGATGGCCTAGTTTTACAAAACCAGTTATGTCAGCAAGTGTGAAAGAAAAGATGGATGTGAGTCATAATATGACACGTACAGAAGTGAGAAGTAAAGAAGGAGACTCACATCTTGGGCACGTATTTCCAGACGGTCCAGGACCAAATGGCCTTCGTTACTGTATTAATTCCGCAGCTCTTCGATTTATTCCAAAAGAGGAATTAGAGAAAGAAGGCTATGGCGATTTCCTAATCTTGTTTGGAAATAAAAAATAACCTCGCAGTTAGCGAGGTTATTTTTTTGTTATTTTGCTTTTTTCTTTTTGAACTTGCTTAATACTTCATAAACGATTGGAACAATAAGAAGTGTTAATAACGTTGAACTTGTTAATCCACCAATTACTGTTACACCAAGTCCTTTAGAAATTAAGCCACTACCTTCAAATCCTAATGCAAGCGGGATAAGAGCACCGATTGTTGCAATTGCAGTCATTAAAATTGGACGAAGGCGTGTTGCACCAGCTTCTAATAAAGCTTCACGTGTTGATAGACCTTCATTTTCTTTATGAATAACGCGGTCGATAAGCACGATTGCGTTTGTTACAACGATACCGATTAACATAAGCGCACCAATCATTGCAGATACACTTAATGTTTCACCAGAGATTAATAAGGCAACAAGAGCCCCAATAATTGTGAATGGTAGCGAGAATAAAATTGCGAATGGTGCAAGAGCACCGCCAAATGTAACGACAAGAACGAAGTATACAATGGCAATCGCAGCTAACATCGCTAAGCCCAGTTGTTTGAATGATTCTTCAATATCTTTAGTAACACCGCCCATAGAAACATCTACACCGGAAGGAAGATCCATTTTATCTACTTCTTTTTGGACTGCAGCAGATGCTTTTGAAACGTCATCAGATGTTAGTTTTGCACTAACCTCTGCATAAACACGTCCATCTCGGTGTGTTACTGTATTCGATGTTTCACCTTCTTTTACAGTCATAACATCTTTCACAGCTACTTCATTACCAAGTGGTGTTGTAATTTTGAGATTTGTTAAGTCATCGATTGTTTCATAATTTTGTTTTTCAGCTTCTACATATACATTGATATCCTTACCGTCTTTTTTAATTGTTGTCAGAACAGGGCGATCATGTTGATTAGAAAGTCCCATTCCAATTTGAGCAGCCGTTAAGCCCATTTTACTTAGTTTTTCTTGATCTGCGACTAAAGTGTACTCTGCATATGTTTTTGCAATACTAGAATCTATATCTTTTAAGTCTTTATTTTTCTTCATGATATTTTGAATATCTTTTACGACAGGCTTAATGTCTTCTGAGCTATCTCCGTAAACGTATAGTTTAATTTCATTACTACCGCCACTTGCTCCGAAGTCTTGGTTTTTCCATTCGCCTTTGCCAGACATCTTCTGTAAATCTTTAACGACTTGTTCTTTCTCTTTTTCGAAGTTTTTCGTGTCGTTATCATATTGCACGAAGAACATTGCTTGGTTTGATTGACCAGGACTCATTGGATTCTCTCCACCTAATGAGAACTGAATTGTTTTGACGTCTTTATTATCTTGGAAGTGCTTCTCAGCTTTTGTTGCAATTTTTTCAACGTCTTCTAACGTTTGACCTGGTTCAGGATTATATGTTGCAATAATCATTTTTTCTTCTTCAGAAGGTAAGAAACTTACACCGATAACTGGTACAAGTGCAAGACTACCAACCAATAGAAGGACAGCGATACTTGATGTAATAATTTTGTGATTTAAAGCCCATGCAAGTATGCGTTTATAACCATTTGCTAATTTACTTGGTTTTTCTTCATGATGTACTTCTTTTTCCCTCATACTCTCTTTCTTAAATAAAGAGTGAGCTAGCATCGGTACGATTGTAACAGCTACTAGTAATGATGCTAATAAAGCGAAGACGATAGTTAAGGCAAATGGTAAGAACATTTCACCAATCATACCTTTTACTAGTCCAAGTGGTAAAAATACAGCAATTGTTACAATGGTAGAAGACATAATTGGGATAAACATTTCTTTCGTAGCTTCACGAATTAAATCTTTTCCGCGCAATTTCTCTTCTGATAACGATATACGTCGGTAAATATTTTCAATAACAACAATTGAGTCATCGACAACGCGGCCTATAGCAACGGTCATTGCTCCAAGTGTCATAATGTTAAGCGTAATATCCATTTGCTTTATGACTAAAACAGCAATTAATAAAGAAAGTGGTATTGAAACGACAGAGATTAACGTTGTTCGAATATTTCGTAGGAACAGCATAATAATAACAATCGCAAAGATAGCACCGAAAATTGCTTTGCTTAGCATTGTTTCAACTGATTTTTCAATAGGTGCACCTTGGTCGAATGTTGAAATGATCTCTAAATCTTTATATTTTTTCTCAAGATCTTTTACTTTATCTTTTACTGCATTTACAATATCAACTGTATTTGCATCAGAGGCCTTCACAATTTGAATTCCAATTGCTTCTTTTCCATTTGTTCGAGAAATGGATTCTGCTTTCCCAACTTCTTTAATGTCAGCAATTTCGTCTAATGTAACTGTTGGAATCCCGTTCATAGCAGCTGGATTCATTTGCGGCGTTTGTGCACCAGCGCCAGCATTTTGACTACCTTGACCGTTAGGTGAGGAAGGTATAGCTGGGATTTTAAGTTCTTTTAATGCTTTAATCGTTGTAATATTGCCATCTACAACAACTGATTTTTCCGTGTCCTTAAATGTGTATAAGCCAAGTGGTAAAGATACATCCGATCCCTTAATCACATTTTTTACAGTATCTTCACTTAGTCCTAGTTCTTTCATTTTATCTTTCTTGAAGACGAGCTGTACTTCATCTACTTGTTGACCTGCAATTTGAACAGATGCAACACCATCAAGTCCTTTTAATCCCGGTACAACATTTTTCTCTACATTTTCAGTTAAGGTAGCTAAAGATTCATTCTTGCTTGCTACGCTTAACGAAATAACAGGAAAAGCATTGAAGTTTACTCGTGAAACCTTAGGGTCTTTAACACCGTCAGGGAGCTTTACATTTGTGAGAGCTTCTTTGATTTCTGTTTCTGCTTTTTCCATATTTTTATCAAAATCGTATTCTACTTGAATAGAAGATGCGTTTTGAAAAGATGATGAGCTAACAACGTTAACACCACTTAAATTTTGTAGTTGTTCTTCCATCGGCTTTGAAACTTTATCGGCTACTTCTTCTGGTGTAGCACCAGGATAGACCGTAGTTACTGTCACAATCGGTGTTGTAATATCAGGAATTGTTTCCAGCTTCATATTGAGGCCAGAGTAAATTCCCGCAATAGTAACAATAATGGTTAGTAGCCAAACTGCGAACTTATTTTTTAACGAGAAATTGATGATTTTGTTCATGTTTGCGCTCCCTTTTTATTATATTGACCAACTGGTCAGTCTAATACATAATATAACTGACCGTTTGGTCAATCGTCAATAAAAAGAGATGGTATAATAAATCCATAATAAGATGCGAGATTAAATTTAGGAGAGAAGATATGAAAGAAAAAGAGCGTTTAATTATAGAATCGGCTATGAAGTTATTTGCTACTAAGGGTGTAAATGCGACATCAGTGCAGGAAATTGTGACAGCTAGTGGTATATCTAAGGGAGCTTTTTACTTATATTTTAAATCAAAAGATGAGCTTTTATTAGCGACACTTCGATATTATTATGACAAAATTCAAAAGAAAATGCTGGATATTGAGCAAGAGTCTTTGTTACCACGTGAAAAATTTGCAAAACAATTACATTGTCAGTTTAATGATATACAAAGGCATAAAGAGTTTATTATTATGCATGCGAGAGAAAATGCGATTCCGTTTAATAAAGAAGTGGAAGAATTTATGATGCGGATGAAGTTAGAGTCTCATGCATTTTATCGAAATAGTTTATTGTCCATTTATGGTGAAAAGATTATGCCATATTTATTGGATTTAGTAATTATGGTGGAAGGCGTATGCCGTGGGTATTTAGAATTAATTATTTTACAAGCAACAGAAATTGATTTATCTTACGTCTCTGCTTTTATTTTAAAAAGAGTAGATAATCTAGTAGATGGCTTGGTAGAGTCTTCGGAAGAGCCTATTTTACATGAAGAAAAGCTTGGAGAATTTCTTTGTAAATCAGAGCTCATTAAGGAACAAGTTAAAGAGCATTTTTTAAAAGAAATTATTGGATTTAAGCGCACTCTAGCTGATCAATTAGAGGATGATGAGCTGTTGGTTACATTAGATGTTTTAGAGGCGGAAATGAGATTGTCTAATTCAAGGATCCCGGTTATTCAAGGGATGTTATCTAATTTAGAGATATATCCAACTTTAAAAGAATTCCGCTTGAGACTTATGGGGTATTACAATATAAAAAGGTAACAATGATAGTTTTCATTGTTACCTTTTTTATTATTTAGGTCTTTCATCTGAATTCACTAGCTTAGAAGTATCGAAATTCCGTATTTCATTAGAGAAGTTAGTTAATCTTTGTTCGTAATCTTGTTTATTAGTAATCGGTTCAGTTGTTGCTAATTGTTTTACAATCCAATCATTTATATATCTGTAATAATGCGTTTGATCAGACATATAATTAGAAAGATTATACGTAACTTCTTTTTGATCTTGGAAATCATAGAGTTTTACATTTTTTAGTTGTGCTAATTTAGTGTATACTTCTTTTTTAAATAACATATTTTCCTTTGTATGCTTTGAGTCGTTTTTATCCATAACTACGTGATATGTTACTGGATATGGCGCATAGAAAAATGTAAACTGTACTTCCGGGTTTTGTTTTACAAGTTCAATAATATTAGAATCAAAAGATTTAAGCATTTGTTCATGATACCAACCATCGCTGATTGATTGATGGGGTGTTCCGTCAATAACCCTTTTAGCTATATCTACTGGGAATTTTGGCTCTTCATCTCCAAATTTGTATAGCCAATGGGGATCCTGTGGAGATTTTGTTGGATCTAATTTTAATTTCATATTCTGTAATGCTACTTTTCGAGAATACGGGCTAATTAAATATTGGATATCATTTAACTTATTTATATCATACATGTAAGTTGGAAATGGTGAAGCACCTTCTGATACCCATTCAGGTTTTCCAGAGAATGAATATAAATTAAGCTCCCAAATAACATTTTTAACAGTTCTTGAATGAGTAGCTAACTGGGCTGTCATATTTTGTTCCCTAGCTGTTGAACCTGGAAGAGAGCCATTAAAGCTGGTAGTATGAAGTAATTTATTAGCGTCAGGTTCAAGGAAATTTCTTCCCATAGAAGTTCCTACAAATAAGGTATCATAATCCATATGTCTAATAAGTCCAGGCATTTGATAGCGTTCAGTAGCATAAAAATAATCGTTCTTCTTAAATTTATATACATACAATGGGTCAAGCTTATAAATAATAGAGCAAACTATTCCAGATAAAATGAAAAGGAATATAATAAACCAACATATAAAACGTTTATACATATTTTTCACCTACGGTTATTAGAAATTAAAGTATAAGAATGAACTTACACGATTTAAATACATCAAAGAAAGTATAAACATGCTAGCTAATGCAAAAGCATAAATCGGTTTTGGATGGAAAGATTCTAATTTTTCTATAGAATTTTTTGTAAATAATACAATAGCGATTCCAATTGCTAGGTATAAAATAGTTTGGAAGTTAAAATGATCACCAGTCACTTGGAACGGGAATAAATTACAAATTGAATAAATTAAATTATCCATTATAGACACACCAGTTAGTGTTTCTGGACGGAATTGAATAAGTGCTGTTTGGATGTGTAAGTAATTTACGTTGAACATGCGATTTAACATAGTTAATGCATCTTCTACAGAAGTAGCTCTGAAGAACACCCATGTTACATGTACAAATCCCATTGTTAAAATCCAAGCAATTAATTTAGGCATTTTTCCACCTAAGTTTTTAAATAATCGATGTATTACAATAGCTAATCCGTGTAAAACGCCCCAAATAACAAACGTCCATCCAGCGCCATGCCAAATTCCGCTTATAAGAAAAATTGTAAATAAATTCGAATAAGTACGAATTTTACCTTTTCGACTCCCACCTAATGGAATATATACATATTGAGTGAAAAATCGTCCTAATGTCATATGCCAACGTCTCCAAAAATCTTGAATACTTAAAGATTTATAAGGAGAAAAGAAGTTAATTGGTAGTATAATGTTGAATAACAACGCTGCACCTATTGCCATATCACAATATCCACTAAAATCAAAATACAGTTGTAATGTATATGCAAGTGATGAAACCCATGCATCGGTCGTAGATAGTTGATTTACATTGCTAAAGCCAAAATCAGCCCATTGTGCTAGCGAATCAGCAATTACTACTTTTTTAGTAAGACCAATTCCGAATATGTAAAGTCCTTTTAAAATATTTTCAATATTCGGACTTCTTTTGGATTCATCTTGAAATTGAGGGAGGACCTTACTATGATGGACAATGGGTCCTGCAATAAGTTGCGGGAAAAACGTTACGAACAAGCAAAAATCAATAAAATTAAAATTTGTTAATTCCCTCTTATAGCAATCTACTAAAAAACCTATCTTTTGGAAGGTAATAAAACTAATGCCTAAAGGCAGTAATAACTTTAATAAAGGTATATCAGTTCCAAATAGGGTATTTATATTATCTAAGAAGAAATCAGAGTATTTAAAGTATCCCAGTAATGATATGTTAAATACTAAACCAACTATTAAAAATACTTTTCGGGTTTTTTGATTAATTTTTTGTATAATTTGTTGGCCTATAAATGCGTTTGTAAATAATGAAACTCCTATTAGCAATAGGTATTTCACCTCAAAATATGCATAAAAGTAAAGGGACATACCTACTAAAAAAAGTTTCGCGAAATTTTCGTTAACTTTTTGCAATAGGAAATATCCAATTACTGCTATAGGCAAGAATAAAAGCATAAATTCAAAAGAATTAAAAAGCATAATATAGCCCCCAGCATTAATAAAATCTTACTCTATAAAAAACGTGACAACAGAACAAGGTGTTGTCACGCAAAGTATAGTATAGCATAAAATATGGATAAAAATCTTATATCTATTAATTTTTATTTTGAGACCATTCTTCTACATTCCAAACTTTTGTAATCCAATCTTCATAGAATTCCGGTTCGTGACATACAAGGAGGATTGTTCCTTTATATGCTTTCATAGCCTTCTTAAGTTCTTCTTTTGCTGTAACATCAAGATGGTTTGTTGGCTCATCAAATAGTAGCCAGTTACTTTCTTCACCCATTAGTTTACATAAACGAACTTTTGCTTGTTCTCCACCACTTAATTGACTTAATGGGCGAGAAATATGTTCATTTTTTAATCCGCATTTTGCTAACATCGCACGAATTTGATGTTGGTCTAGGCCAGGGAATGTATTCCATACATCATCAATTGGTGTTATATTATCAGCTTTAACCTCTTGCTCAAAGTATGCAGGCACTAAGAAGTCCCCAAGGCTTGTTTTCCCGCTTAAAGGTTTAATTTTACCTAAGATTGTTTTTAGTAACGTTGATTTACCAACACCGTTGCATCCGACAATAGCAATTTTTTCACCACGTTCGATTGTCATTGATAGCTTTGGTAGTAGCGGATGTGTATATCCGATTTCTACATTTTCACCTTCAAAGACGAAGCGACTACTTGCACGACTTTCTTTAAATGAGAATTCAGGTTTAATTGCTGTTTCCGGGCGATCAATAAGCTCCATGCGATCAAGTTGCTTTTGACGACTTTTTGCACGACCTGTTGTTGAATAACGAGCTTTGTTCTTTGCAATGAAGTCTTCTTGCTTTTTGATAAACTCGCGCTGTTTTTCATAAGCGTTTATATGTTGATTTTTATTGATTTCTGCTAGTTCTAGGAATTTTTCATATGTCGCTGTATAGCGTGTCATTTTTGTGAATTCTAGATGGAAAATAACATCAACACATTTGTTCATAAATTCTGTATCATGAGAAATTAATAAGAATGCATGTGGATATTCTTTTAAATAAGTTGTTAACCAATGAATATGTTCAACGTCTAAATAGTTAGTAGGTTCATCAAGCAATAACACTTCTGGTTGTTCAAGTAATAGCTTTGCAAGCAACACTTTTGTACGTTGTCCACCACTTAGTGCTGAAACATCACGATCTAAACCAATAGCATCAATTCCAAGACCACGTGCAGCCTCTTCAATTTTCATATCTAGTAAATAGAAACCACCTGCTTCAAGTGCATCTTGTATTTCTGCCATTTGTTCAAGAAGTTCTTCTAGTTCTTCTGGTGTAGCAGTTCCCATTTTTTCTGTAACTTCATTTAAAGCTGTTTCCTTTTCGAATAACGGTAAAAATGCATCCGCTAGTACATCACGAATTGTACGTCCAGGCGTTAAAACCGTATGCTGATCTAAGTAACCGTAATGTGTGCCAGGTGTCCATTCTACACGACCTTCGTCATGAATAAGCTGACCAGTAATGATATTCATGAATGTTGATTTACCAACACCGTTTGCACCAACTAATCCAACGTGCTCACCTGCTAATAATCGCATAGATACATCTTTAAATAATGTACGATCGCCAAATGTATGTCCTAATTTTTCAACTGTTAATAAGCTCATAGTATCCTCCGTCCAACTTGAAATAGTACCTTGAATCATGATACTAAATTCTTTCATATAATGCCATCATTTCAAAATGTATATTTTTTCAAAAAGGGTTGCATTAATTTTCTGAAAATATATAATATAATTGAACAGCGGTTAATTAAATGTGTGAGGTATGAAATATGTCGCCAAGGAAAGCAGTTAAACAAGAACTAACAAGAGAAATGATTATGAATGTAGCTAGGGGGCTATTTATAGCAAAAGGATATCAACATACTTCAATGCGCAAAATTGCAACAGAACTTGGATATAGCCATGGTTCGATTTATTATCATTTTAAAAACAAAGCAGAGCTATTTTACGCAATGGTGGAACAGGATTTTCAATTATTAAATAAAAAGTTAGATGAAATTTGTAATCAAAAATTATCGAGAGAAGAGCAACTAAAAGCGGTTTTATTCGGTTTTATTGAATTTGGTCTAAGAAATCAGAGTCACTATGAAATTATGTTTTTAATTAAAGATGCCGAATTAAAAGAGTGTTTGGAAAATAGTCCTAATGTTAGCTATGAAAAATTTGCGAAGGTTATTTCTTCTTTATGTGATGGGAAATTAAATGCGATAATAATATGGTCTGTTTTTTTATCATTACATGGATTTGTAGCACATTATTGCCGAAGTGGTCAAACGTTTGAAGAACTACAAGGTTTGGCTAAAGTACATGTAGAGTTTATTTCAAAATCGCTTCTTATGTAAGTGATTTTCTTTTTAACATTAATTGAACGGTGGTTAATTAATTTAGGAGGGGATTTATAATGAAAAAGGCTTTAGTATTAGGTGCTTCTGGTTCAATGGGTTATGCAATTGTAAACGAATTATGTGGCCGAGGGATTCATGTAGTTGCTTTTGCAAGAAATAAGGAGAGATTAGGTGCATTATTTTCTGGGAACAAACATGTAGAAATTGTAGCAGGCGATGTATTTATACAAGAGGATATAATGAATGCTGCTAAAGATGTTGATATTATATTTCATGCTGTAAATATTCCGTATTCAGATTGGAAGAAACAGCAAGAGAAATTATTGATAAACATATTAGAGGTATCGAAACATTACGGTATCAAACTAGGAATAGTTGATAATATTTATGCGTATGGAAGGCAAGGGGAAGGGCTTGTAAAAGAAGATGCTAAAAAGAGACCACACACAAAAAAAGGGAAGATTCGTTTACAACTTGAAGAGATGGCAAAACAAGCTAATGTACGAATGTTTATTGCTCATTTCCCAGATTTTTATGGTCCAAATGCAGAAAGCACACTTGTCCATCATACATTAAAGGCAATACTTGCAAATAAAATGTCTAGCTTTGTTGGAGATAAAAAGATTGCCCGTGAATATATTTTCACACCAGATGGTGCAAAAGCAATGGTTGAATTAGCTTCACATGATGAGGCCTATGGACAAAATTGGAACATACCAGGTTATGGTGTCATTACAGGTGAGGAAATGATTCAGCACATACGGGAATTAACGGGATATACTAAACGAATAATAACTGTAAAAAGAGGAATAATCCAGTTCATTGGTCTGTTTGATAAGCAGATGAAAGAATTTGTGGAAATGCTATATTTGACGGAAAAACCAGTTGTATTAAGTGGGGAGAAATATGAGAAATGTATTGGAGAGTTACCAAAAACTTCTTATTATGATGGGTTAAAAGAAACAATTATACATATGAAAAACAGATGTAAATAAAGAAGTTAAGTTCCTTTTCATGATTTTGAAAAGGAACTTAACTTTATACTACCTTTTTACCTAATTTTTGTTTTATAAACCCTAAAACGAATCCACGTATTTGAGGATCAATTACAATGCCGATCATACCGTATAGTATACCAGTAAGAGTTAAAGCAATTAGTGGCGGTAAGCTGATTAATGCAATTCGGTATATACCGTAACTAATAATAAAGGCTAAGGAATTAAATATAATTCCTTTAACTAATAGTTGCATGCCTTTACGAATAAAGAGGGTAAATCCGATTAATAGTGTAATTTCGGTAAGGATAGCTGCGACAGCTGCCCCCATCATTCCATATTTACTACCTAATACAATATAACCTATAATGGCAACAACTAATCCAATAGTCATTGTTGTTGCACGTTTCCATTGCTGGCCAATTGTTGTTAAATTGTCGGCTAGTGGATAGTTAATTGATTGTAAAATAACCATAAACGCTAAAATAGCAAGAGCGTCACCGGCGTGAGCGTACTTTTCTCCTAATAAACTAATAATCCAGAAACTTGGATCAGCAATAAAGGGGATAGAAATTCCCATTCCTAAAAAAGACATAAGTTTTAATTCAAAACTTGATAATTTTCTATGTTCTTCAATGTTTTTCTCATTACCAAAAGCAAAAAGCCTTGGATAAAAGGCAGCTGCAATTACTCCAGGTATTTGATATAGTACAGCAGGTATTTTAGATGCAGCACCAAAGAATCCAACTTGATTATATGTTGAAACCTTTTCTAATATAATAGGCCCCAATTGTGGTAAGAGCATAATGATGATTCCATTGATTGTGAAAATAAGTAGTTGATCTAAAATACCTTTATCCCAACCCTTATGGACTTTCGTATAGCGTATTGTCATTATAAAGGCGATAACACCTGTTACAAGACTAGATACCCCGTACATAGCAGCAACCATCATAAGTGACCATTGAAAAGACATTCCTAGTAATAAGGCAGCAGCAGCTGTTACACCTTGTAGTACAGAAATAATAGCTGTAAATTGCATGCGTTCTGTTACTTGGAAGTAAGCCATTCCAACACCTTGTAAAGTTGCTCCGAACATTGTCGGTAGAACAACCCAATATACCATCGCACGTAAGTAAGCATCGGGATAGAAGAACTGGGCAAAAATGGCGAAGAGTACAGAAATTACGATAGCTAATATTAAACGAATACGTAAATAACTACTTATTAGTACACTAATATTAGCATCGCTTCTCGTTCCTTCACGCATAAACGTATGTGTCAAACCTGCATCTGTAAAGTAACAAATAACAGCTGAAACTGCTAATGCAGTTGTAAACATACCGTAATCCTCTGGAGAAACATATCTTGCAAAGAGAATTGTTGCAATGGCCAGTACAAAGCGGACAGTAATGTTTCCTACAAAGAGGTAGGATGCGTTTTTTAGAATTTTATTTGTTTTCATGAGAAAGGACCTTTCTATTCTTTAGGACCCGGTTAGCTTGTCCTATTTGTAAATTTGATTTGTTCACAGCAAGAGAGAGTATCGTTATATTTTCGGTTTAAGAAAACAGAAATTTAATTCGTACAAACCAAAGCATTGCATATAGCTTTTTACTACGCTTTCCATTTTTTGAATAGATTTTACGGCAATATCTCTTTATATCTTTTTTGATTAATTGAACTTGGGCATTATTTAATTGAGAGTTTTCTTTAATGTATATACAAGCATTATTGATAACCGTATAAGGGAATAAATAAGTCTCAAGAATTTCAATAAGTGACTGAGAATCTTTTGTAATGAAATCTTGGGATTTATTATGTACCCAGTCCTTCATACGATTGAATACTTCCAGCTCTTTTGTTGTTTTTAATTCATAATCTTTATACTTAGAAGAAAGATTTCCTTCTGATAAGATTCTATAATATGTTAAGTATTCATCGACATAACATACATTTGTTACACTCATAAGCTTAAATAAAAACTCCAAGTCTTCGCCCCAACTACATCCTGGTGTAAAACGAATGTTATGATCCATTACGATGGATCGTTTGAAAATCCAAGTACTTGTTTGAGCAACAACTTGATGTGTTAGGAATGCTTTTGCCATATCGCCTTTAATAAAGTTTGTTGTATGTTCAACCTTCTCGCCTGTTTCTTCGTAGAAATTCATATAACCACAATAGCACGCGTCCATGTTGTTTTTATGCATACTTTCGACTTGCTTCTCAATTTTAGTTGGATGCCATAAGTCATCACTATCAAGGAAAGCGACATATTCTCCACTAGCACTTTCGATACCTGTATTACGAGCTACCGAAACACCTTGGTTTTTTTGATGAACGTATTTTACTTGCCCTGGATATTTTTCGGCAAGGTTTTTCACGATAGAAGGTGACTGATCTTTACTTCCATCATCTACAATTACAATTTCAATGTTTTTATATGTTTGATCTAGTATTGACTGCATCGTTTCTTCAATATATTTTTCCGTGTTATACAGAGGTATGACAACAGAAACAAGTTGCTTTTGTTCCATCATAGAATTTTTATCTCCTCAAGTTTTTTATGTCTTGCACCATATATACAAGCCCTTTGAAAGGGAGAAGATTACAAGAACATCTGTATAAGTTTAACGCATATAAACTTTGTAAATCAACTTTCTATTAAAAAGGTGGCGGGAAGTGAGATTCTTATGGTTAATTCTCGTATTTCAAACAGCTTTAACATGTCTATTGCATATAAATTCTTATTCATACCATTTTAACTTATTAGTAAGTAGGATGTATTTATTGTAACGATTGTGAAGGCGAATAAATTATTATTGAGAATAAAAAAACCTCTTAATTTTTGAAATAAATTAAGAGGTTTTTTATATTAACTTTGAAATGTTAGGTTAGTCTTTGTCTGGCTTAGTTGCATTTAATTTTTGCTTTAGTAACGCATAATCTTGCGTTAATGTTACAAGTTGATGATGTTGTTTAGAAATTTTTCTTGTTAGGTCGAAAATTAAGATGAAACAGAATAATAGTCCAAATAAGAATAAAATGGAAGGGGGATATTCTACTTTTAATAGTTTTCCAATCCAGTTTATAAGTTTATCAGTAGAACTTAAAATAGCCATTGCAATACAAACTAAAATCCATAAAATAGCATATTTCGTTTCTAAAGTTCCACGGCGAATGGAATTAATAATTAATAATAATAATAATAAAATAAAGATGAATGAAAAGGTAATTATAGGCATTTATTATCAACCTTTCACGATTTTTTGCATCAATATAGCAAGACTTACTTTAATCATGTAATATGCAGATTTAAAAGGTGTGATGGAAGATTGTCCACCTTGTCGTTCTTGCATATTTACAGATATTTCATTAATGCGAAGTTTTTTCTTTTTTAAATGAATAAGAACTTCTGGTTCTGGATAATCTTTTGGATAGTTGTGTGCAAAAATTTTAATTACTTCTCGATTGATAGCACGATATCCAGAAGTTGGATCCATAAATGTTTGTTTTGTTAGTACTTTCAATAGAGCAGTAAAATAAAAAATACCGATCCTTCTAGAAATACTACCTTTATAGGCTGTTTTTTCTGTAAAACGTGACCCTAGCACCATATCGCATTCATCTTCAGCAATAGGCTTTATAATTTTATATAAATCATCTGGATTATGTTGTCCATCAGCATCGAACTGAATCGCAATATCATATCCGTTCTCATATGCGTATTTATATCCAGTTTGTACAGCTAAGCCAATACCTAGGTTATATGGTAAATTCACAAGGTGAACAGGAAAATCTTTTACGATTTGAGCTGTTTTATCGTGTGATCCATCATTAATAACGCAAATGCTTAATCCTGTAAAATGCTGTTTTAGTTTTAATAATCTTGTTAATGTATCTGCAATTGCTTCTTCCTCGTTATACGCTGGAATAATAATTAACGTTTTTGGTATTGAAATTGGTACTTCAATAGTCATTACCGCACCATCCCTTATATACTTAATCATATTATGGTTATTTTTAAACGAACTTTATTTAATATACCATTAACAGTATAACAAAATAAAGGAAAAGCTGATGCATGATTTAGGAGAAAAGATCGAGAATAAAATGGTAAGAGGTGATATTTTGTATAAAAAAATACATGCAAGGAAGAACCTGTGCATGTATGATGAAAAGATTGTATTAAATATTCCAAGGCTTACTTAAAGTTAAAACCTCAGCCATCTCTTTACTTTTTAAACGTCCCTTTTTTCGGTTTTCCGCGCGTTCTAAACCGGTTGTGTGTAACCAATGTTCTTCTTCAGTTTCAGGGAGTACTTGTGGTACGGACGAAGGTTTTCCATCTTTTATTGCTACAAATGTAATGAAACAAGTAGCAGCAATTCTACGCTCGCCTGCTAATAAATTTTCTGCGATTACTTTTACGAAAACTTCCATTGAAGATTTCCCTGTATAACATACAAATGCTTCATAACAAACAGAATCAGCTTGGTGAATTGGAGTTAAAAAATCAACTGAATCAATAGATGCTGTTACGCAATGTTTACGACTATGTCTTGCAGCCGCAATTGAAGCAATACTATCAATTTCTGCTAATAATTTCCCTCCAAAAAGTGTTTGGTGATTATTTAAATCGTTAGGAAAAACACGTGTTGTCTTAATTGCTTTAGATTCTCGCATGAATTTCTTTTCCATATATTCAGCCCCTATAGTCTGTTTTCAATCAGAATAATATGTGTAAGCGGAGTACTCATATTAGATATTTAATGAAGTAAAGTGTATTCCAAAAGAGGATTATTTAAACTTCTGTATTTGTATTCATGTAACTGAAAGAAAATTTATTTTATCTAAAATGTAGTGTAAAAGAGGATTCGCTTACATTGCAAGTAAAAAGTAATGACTATGTATTCGTCATAGAAATTCCCTATCAGCTGTGTACCCATTCATGATAGAATCATTTTGTTATGAATGGAAATAGAGGTGCAATGGACATATGAATCATATACAAACAAATTTTTCATCTTTCTTCAATAAAATTACGATTGGTGCGATGCTCGCATTTTTTGTTTATAGTTGTTGGGCAGCATTTGAGGCTAGTAAGCAATTCTTTGGAGGAAGTACAACAAGTGTAACAATTATATTAGCAATTTTTATCATACTTATTTTGTTAGTGGCATCAATTCTACAATATCGTTTTACAGATAAACAATTTCTTATTTTTCTTATAAGTATATCTATAGTTGTGAGGCTTAGTATGCTGTTATTTGTAGATGCTCCAATAATTGGTGATATGAAAGTGATGTATGAGTCTGCAAAGCAGATTGCAATTGGTAATAATATAGAGACTGTAAATCATTTGCCTTTTATTATATATGAGTCAGTAATTATTCGTATATTTGGTGATACATTATTCGCTTTACAACTATTTAATGTGTTATTTTGCGCAGGAACCGCATTTTTTATTTATCGTATTGCGGCAATAGTTTTTGGAGAAGAATGCGGTCGTATTGCTTCTATATTTTATGCTCTGTATATTCCGAATATATTGCTGAGTTCCGTATTAACTCCTGAGTCACTTGCAATATTTTTATTTTATTTTGCTTGTTACATACTTTTATATAAAGGGTTAGATCATCCTTATATGTGGGTGTTTTCAGCGATTTTATTTGCATTTAGTAATATGATTTTTCCAATGGGATTATTTCTTCCTATTTTTATCACTGTATATGTATTATTAATTGAAGTGTTTCAATCAGCAACGAAACAAAAAGTGTTACTAAAGATGGTAGGGATACTTATTCTATTTTATAGTACTCATTTTGGTGTGAATTATGGAATTAAGACAATGGGAATGTCACAATATACGATTTCGAATGAGACGTATGTTCAATCTGTCTTAATTGGAAAAACGAAACATGAGGAAAAAATATCGAAAAATCAAAGTGTAACAGAGCATATTGATCAAAAGTTAAAAGAGATTGAGGGAGAAAGATTTAAACTTTTAGAGCCGATGATAAATCAGTTTTCAGATGAGGGGATAAATTCTATTCTTTTCAAATGTGAAAAACTGATATATATAGCCGTAACATTGTTTATGACTATAGCTCTATTACACTTCCTTATTAAGAAACAACAAAATGAGGGATATATGTTGTTCTTATTTTTAATTAGTGGCTACGTATTGTTAAGGCTCTTCCAAGTAGATATGGCATATTACAATGTAATTATGCCGGCATTGTTTATTTTGCAGAGCTTTGGTGTTTATATGAGTTATGTGTATTGTCAAAAAATATTTTTCAGAAAATAAAAAGAATCCATTCTGGATTCTTTTTTTGATGGAAGATGAAATTTAGTAGTCAGTACAGATGGAAAGTATGCCTGACTACTAAATTTCATCTTATCGATTTAATTCTAGTTGCAAATTATCGGCTGTTAGAGCCATTTGTGAGGAATCATCTTGAATTCCTTTCATTACTTGTGAAATAGCTTGTAGCTCATGTTCAATTTTCTTATTCTGTTCTTTTGAGTTAGACATATCTTTTACAATTTCTTGGAAGTATCGATCTGTTGCTGACATACTATCCGTTCCTTCCGATACGAGAGAGCTAATTTGTTTCACGGAAGACGAGACACGGGTAATTTGTTCATTTGTTTTTTCGACGAGCTTTGTAACGTTAAATATAGATTCTTTCGTTTGCTCTGATAATTTTCGGATTTCACCAGCAACAACAGAAAACCCCTTCCCAAATTCTCCAGCACGTGCAGACTCGATAGCAGCATTTAGTGCGAGTAAATTGGTTTGCTCCGCAATCGATTTAACAATATCTATGATTTCATTAATTTTGTTAGAAATATTGAGGAGTTCATGAGTATCTGTAATAATCGTTTCCATATTCATTTGAATAGATCCCATTCGTTTGTTTTGCTGGTTTAATTGTTCTTTTCCTTTATTCGCTTTTTCTTCAGATGTTGTAGCTAATGATGTACCTGTTTTAGCAATCTCTACAATAGTTTCAGATTTGGTGGTTAGTTTTTGAATAGAAGAGCTTGTTTTTTCAGATACAGCAGCTAGTTCTGTTGCGATATGCGTAATTGTCATAGCAGTTAGTTCTTTTTCTTTCTCATGCTCTTTTTGCATTCTTTCATATTCAGATTCATAAGCTGCAAGAACAAGTTCTTGTTCAAGAGTGAATAATTTATTTATAACATTTATAGAATAGGAAAAATCATCGATTGTTGTTATTTTTGTTTGCAAAATCTTCATGATAGAGCGGAATAATTCTTGATAAGCAGCTGTATACCATTTTCGATGTAAACCAATTTGCACATGTCTTTTGGCAATTCTAACACGCTGTTCAATAAAATCTTCATGCATATTGCCGCTGAATAATTCTTTAATATGTGTTTTTAAAGTTTGTTTTAGTTTTGGAATAGAGCTGTAACGTTCAATAATAGTAATTAAATTAGGTTGTTTTGTAATGTTGGCATAGAATTTTTCAGTAATCCAATCAATTTCTGCATAAATAAAAGGCTGTAGTACTTTTACAACTTGTAAATCTTCTTTTGAAATATGTAGCATATCCATTTGAATTTTCAATTCAGAATTAGTAGGTACATTAAAAGTTATCTGTTGGTCCTTACTTAATTCGATTATACTGGCATTTGTTTTATTAATATTTTTTTTGAAAACCCCAAGCATCATTCTTCCCCCTGTATATAAAACGTTTTCAATTTTAAAACTAATATAGAGTAATTATATATGCTTATATATAATTACTCTATATTAGTTCGTTGAATAGTATATAAATTAAGAGAATTCTATCTAGAATTCTCTTAATGGCCTTTATTAATTTTAGCATGTGTTTTAAAGAAAACAGGGAAATGCACATTATATATTACAGTGACGACACGAATAACGAATGTTACTAATAAACAAACATAGAAAGCTAATACGTGCGCCCCCATAGCGTGTGTGATTAGGAAGCTAATTGCTCCTAAGATAGAAGCGATTGCGTAAATCTCTTTTCGGAATACGTAAGGGATATCTTGAGCACAAATGTCACGCAAAATACCGCCTCCAATACCTGTAATGACTCCCATTGAAACAACTAGAAATGAGGCGTCAACATGATGTGACATTGCCGCATTTGCACCAATAGCTGTAAAAACGCCTAAGCCAACAGCATCAGAAAGCATAATAACGACTTGAAGTTTATTGATGCGCTCAAAAAACATACAAGTAAATAGTGCTGATAATACACTTACGAAAAAGTAAATGGGTTTTACAAATGCAACAGGGGGCAGGTTACCAATCATGATATCACGAATAATACCGCCGCCGAGCGCAGTAGCTACAGCTAAACAAAGGACACCAAATAAATCTAAATCTTTTTTTAAACCAACTAATGTACCAGAAATGGCAGCGGCGATAATGCCAAGAAACGTAAATATATCGATTAATAACATGGCCTTAATCCCTTTCTCTTAAAGATGTTCCAGAGAAAAAATATACACTAAAGTATTGGAAATAACAATTACTTTTCGTTACATGTATAAAAACGGATAAAATACATAAAGAAAGCGTTTGAAAATGCTTAGGAGAAAACGAAGCAAGGTTAATCTTTAGTTGTAGGATAGCTGAGTGGGTGTTTGTATGTAATTATTAAATTTTATATATTTATAAGTAAATTAACAAATGTTACTATAATGCTGATAATAAGTGGAAGAGTGTTAGATAGTTTTTATAGAGATAGGGAAGGATAGCTAAAGGATAATGTTTTCTAGTACTACTTAAGTTGGATTTGGTTAGTTTCGGCATAAAAATAAGTTCTCAATTTAAATATGAGTTATGTTATAATTGCTAGGTGTGTTTTGAAGATAAAAATTATGATTAAAAGATAATGTTAAGATTTTGTATGGAGGTCTTGGAATGTTAGCAAATCAAGCTAGGGTCAGATTTGAGCATTTTTTGCTCTTTTTTATTATTTTACAGCCTGTTTTAGATTTATTAACGTCTCTTAGCATCACTTTATTAAAGTCAAATGCTACTGTTGGAATTTTAGTAAGATTCCTTATTATGGCTGTTGGTGGTATTTACATTTTAATTCAGGCAAAAGAGAAGGAAAATAGAAAGTTTCTAATTTATCTTATATTATTAGCCGGCGTTTTAGGAATAGGATTTATTAATAACAAACTAGTTAAAAATCCTATTGTACTTGGTGAAGAGGTTAAATTTGTTGCGAAAGCATTATATATATATATAATGCTGGGATCATACATTTTAGCTTTAAAATCATTGAAAAAGACAGTTAATATTAGTGATAAGGTTCGAAATAGTATTGTATATTCTACATTAATCATTAATGCAATTATGGTTATTTCTATTTCAACATCTACTGACTTTGGTAGCTATGAATGGATGAAGGTTGGTTCTCGAGGTTGGTTCTATGCAGGGAATGAACTAGGTTCAATCTTAGCTATTATTTTCCCTATTGTAGTACTATATTCTATTCAAAAAACGAAGAGCTGGAAACACATTTTATATTGGATTCCATCACTTTTAATGATTTATTCACTAATTCAAGTTGGTACAAAAGTAGGAATGGGCTCAATTGGTGCTACGTTAGCGGCAGCAATCGGGATCATTGTACTACAATTATTATTTGATAGAAAAAATCCGAACAAAAAATCCCTTGCGCTTAATGCAGTAATCGCTATTGTCCTATTAGCTGGTGTAGTTGGAACGTTTAAACAAACGCCATTAGCACAAAATATGGGTATTCACAATAATTATTTATCAGAGCAAAATGTAGCACAGCAAGGTCAAAAAGAAAAAGAAATTAAAGAGAAGCTAAAAAAAGAACAAGAACTTAAAGCAAAAGAAGAAAAGCATCATAAAGGTGAAAAGCCAGAAGAAAAGGCGAAGATAGAAGAGGAAGTTAAGAAAGAGCTTGAGAAAGAGCAAAAGAAAGAAAATCAAGAAAATCTTATTTTTAGTGGACGTCAAGTATATGAAGAAAGACATAAGCAGTTCTTTAAAGAAGCGCCAATGTCACAAAAGTTATTAGGAATGGGTTATGCAGGTAACTTTAAATACAATGAACAAAAGCAACCAGATCCAAAACTAATTGAAATGGACTTCCATGATTGGTTTTATGATTTCGGGATTATTGGCTTTGTATTACTAATGATTCCATTTATTTATTACGGGCTAAGAATTTTACTAGCATTTGCTACGAGATTTAAGGACATATTTAATATAAAATATGGAATGATTTCAGCAAGCTTATTGTTAGCGTTAGGTATTGCTTATATTGCAGGACATATTTTAACAGCACCAGGAGTTGGGATTTACTTTGTAGTGGTGTTAGCTTATCTAATAGTAGACCTAGAAATTGAATGATAAAAATAAAAGCTAACTTTTGTTAGCTTTTATTTTTTAGTACAGTAAAATAAAAATAGATGGAAACGTAGCGAGGATTTAAAGGAGGAAAAAATATGAGAATATTGCATATGAATGCAGGAGCAGAAGATGGGGGAGGGAAAACACATATTATTTCACTTCTCGATCAGTTTCCAACTGGTGAAGTAGAATTAGCAGTATTTGAAGATGGAATTGTTGCGAAGGAAGCAAGGGAGTTAGGTATAAAAGTCCATGTGTTTTCACAAACATCGCGCTATGATTTATCCATTTTAAAGAATATAAGTGAATTTATTAATAAAGAAAAATTTGATGTAGTTCATACGCATGGTCCTAGGGCTAATTTCTATGTTTCTTTAATGAAAAAGAGAATAAAGGCAAAATGGGTAACGACTATTCATAGTGATCCATTTCAAGACTTTACTAAACAGGGCTTAAAAGGTTGGATTTTTACGAAATTAAATTCGAAAGCCTTAAAAAATATAGACTTATTTTTCGTTGTAACAAATAGATTGAAAAAAAGCTTGGCAGCACTAGGCATTTCAAATGACAAGATGCATGTTATTTATAATGGAATTGAATACGATCAGGAAAAAGCAGAAGGCTATAATAAAAAAGAAATGTTCAATATTGATGAAGATGTATTTACGGCAATCCAAGTAGCACGATTACATCCTGTCAAAGGACATGAAGTTTTATTCGATGCGTTACAACAAACAAAATTAGAGAAAATTAAAGTATTATTAGTTGGCGATGGCCCATTAGAAGAAAATCTAAAGTCATTAGCTACTGAAAAAGGGATTAACGATAAAATAGAGTTTTTAGGACATCGTCAAGATGTAAAACAATTATTTGCGTCGTCACATGTAAATTTATTAACTTCCCATAGTGAAGGGTTCCCACTAGTTTTATTAGAAGCGGCAAACCAACGCGTACCATCAATTGTGACTAGGGCTGGAGAAATTGAGCCATTAATCGTAGATGAAACTTACGGATGGATTGTGCCAACAGGTGATGGAAGGGCATTAGCATTAGCTTTAGAAGAAGCGTATGATAAGTGGAAAACTGGAGAATTAGCAGCAATGGGTAAACATATTTATGAGCATGCTACTATGAACTTCTCACTTCAAAAACTATATGAAGATACAAAAGAAACATATAAGCAATTAATAGCGAAAAACTTGTAATGATAGAGAGGATAGTTAACTATGGCAGTACAAACAGTTGATATTCTAGGCGTTCCTTTTTCTACAATGACAATGGATGAAACGGTCCAATATTTAAAAGAACAACTAGAAGCGGAACGAACTCATACGTTTCAGGTAGTAACAGCAAATCCTGAAATTGTTATGTGCGCAAAAAAGGATGAAAAGTTCTATCAAACATTATTGAATACAGATTTAATTACACCTGATGGTATTGGGGTTGTAAAGGCAAGTGGTATGCTTGGTACACCTTTAAAAGAGCGTGTAGCAGGTTTTGATTTAATGTGTAATTTACTTGCGAAGTTATCAGAAGATAGTAAGCCAGTATCTGTTTTCTTATTAGGTGCAAAGCCGCATGTTGTACAAGCTGCAGCAGATCATTTAACAAAGACATATTCAGCTGTATCCATCGTCGGTACACAAGATGGTTATTTTAAACAAGAAGACGAAGAGAATATTATTTCTCGCATTCAAGAAGCAAAACCAGATTTATTACTTGTTGCACTCGGTTTCCCGAGACAAGAGAACTTTATCCAAAACAATAAGCATCGTTTAGAAACGAAAATGGCTGTTGGAGTGGGTGGAAGTTTAGACGTATGGGCTGGAGAAGTAAAACGTGCACCAAAATGGATTCAAGCGATTCATTTAGAGTGGTTTTATAGATTATGCAGTAATCCAACACGCTGGCGTCGTCAGTTAGTATTAGCAGAATTTTTAAAAGAAGTAATGCGTTCGAAAAAGTAGCGAAATATCGCTGCTTTTTTTATTTGTTCATTTTTAATAAATTGAAACTTTAATCAGTGAGGCATCCCTACTGATTATTAGCCCTCACCAATCGGGATAGACGTTTTACTTTTTGGGAATGATGAAGGAGAAATTTTTTACACAAAAGTATTTTACTTATACAATTCACACATGTAAAATGATGTGTAAAGACACCTGTGTGAGGAGGACTTCTAGTGGGCAAGGTAAAAGAAATTTCGAAGCGCAAACTACTTGGTATAGCTGGGCTTGGATGGCTATTTGATGCAATGGATGTTGGAATGCTTTCATTTGTAATGGTAGCCTTGCAAAAGGATTGGGGATTAACGAGCCAGGAAATGGGCTGGATAGGTAGTATTAACTCAATCGGTATGGCAGTAGGAGCGCTTATTTTTGGGATACTATCAGATAAAATAGGGCGAAAATCAGTCTTTATTATTACATTATTATTATTTTCTATCGGTAGTGGTTTAACTGCGTTAACGACGACACTCGCGATGTTTCTCGTTTTACGCTTTGTAATTGGTATGGGGCTCGGCGGAGAGCTTCCGGTTGCCTCTACCCTAGTATCAGAGAGTGTTGAAGCACATGAGCGTGGGAAAATTGTTGTGTTATTAGAAAGTTTTTGGGCAGGTGGATGGTTAATTGCAGCTCTTATCTCGTATTTTGTTATTCCGAAATATGGTTGGGAAGTTGCGATGGTATTGAGTGCAGTTCCAGCACTATATGCTTTATATTTAAGATGGAATTTACCGGATTCCCCAAGGTTTCAAAAAGTTGAAAAAAGACCATCTGTTATTGAAAATATAAAATCAGTTTGGTCTGGGGAATATCGTAAAGCAACAATTATGCTATGGATTCTATGGTTTTGTGTTGTCTTTTCCTATTATGGAATGTTCCTTTGGTTACCGAGTGTAATGGTGCTAAAAGGATTTAGTTTAATAAAAAGTTTCCAATACGTACTTATTATGACATTAGCTCAACTTCCAGGATATTTCACTGCTGCTTGGTTTATTGAACGTCTCGGTCGTAAATTTGTTTTGGTTACGTATTTAATCGGGACAGCTTGCAGTGCCTATTTGTTTGGGGTTGCGGATTCATTAACAGTATTAATCGTGGCAGGTATGTTACTATCCTTCTTTAACTTAGGTGCTTGGGGAGCATTATACGCCTATACACCTGAGCAGTATCCAACCGTTATTCGTGGTACAGGTGCAGGAATGGCAGCAGCATTTGGGCGTATTGGTGGTATTCTTGGGCCACTATTAGTGGGGTATTTAGTTGCCTCAGAAGCTTCACTATCATTAATATTTACGATTTTCTGCGGATCAATTTTAATTGGTGTATTCGCTGTAGTAATACTTGGACAAGAAACGAAGCAACGAGAATTAGTATAAAGTGAAATTTTAAATGTATGCCTGATCGTTTATTACCCTACACTACTCGGCTCTTTCTAGGCAGTTAATGTAGGATAAAGGGGGAAAGGAAACCGAAGGGGTTTCCTTTTTTCTGTTTTTTTAGATAAATAATGGTATAGTAAGAAAAAGGGATTATTTCTTATAAAAGCGAATGTATACAGCAGGACATATGGACAAAGAATTAGGTGGTTGAAGAAATGAAAATTTTACTGATCATGGAAGAGGCAGAAGAGAGAAGAGAGTTAGCTGAAAATTTCACTGAAAATATGAGAAATGTAGAATGTTTTGAAGCAAAGACAGGAACAGAATCTTTATTTATGATGAAAAAACATATACCAGACTTTGTTTTTTTAAGTTCCAAATTACTAGATGGTACTGGTTTTGAATATGCAAGTTTATTACGAGAAATAAATTGCTATACAAAATTTATTTTTGTAGGTGAAAACATAGAGGAAACTATTACAGCTTTTCGTTTCCAAGCATTTTATTATTTATTACGACCATTTCGTGAAGAAGATTTACAATTTCTTTTATATAAAATAGGTAAAGAACAAGGTGAGAAAGCAAAGAGTTATTTGCGGAAACTACCGATAGAAAGTCAAGAAGGTATACGATATATGCTTCCAGAAGATATCGTATATGTAAGTAAAAATAAAGAAAATAAAACTGTTTCAATTTACACAACGAATAATCAGTATATTTCAACATATACACTTCAGGAATTAGAAAATAAGCTAAATGCATATGATTTTTTACGTGTGCATAAAAGCTATTTAATTAATATGTCATATGTAAAAGAACTGAAACCTTATTATAATGGCACGTATAATTTGTATTTAGATAGGTATGATGAGCAACCGATTCCAGTCAGTCGTAATTATGTAAAACGCCTTCGAAATAACATTGAATTATAGTAGGTAATGAGAGTATTTTAACATGATAAACTGAAAATCCTTCATGATAAGGAGGATTCAAGTTAAATATTCAGAAAATTTAGTACAATCTCCACTAAGAAATAGTATTGGGGGAATTGTATGTGAAGACATTGAAATCGATCTTACTTTGGGGCGTTATTACAGCAGTAGGAGCAGGTGCTTTTGGGGTAATAGCTTTATCACAAGGTGAAACCATTAATGCTGTATGGCTCTTAGTAGCTGCCGTATGTGTATATGCAGTTGCTTATCGTTTTTATAGTAGATTTATAGCGAGAAAGGTTTTTAATTTAGATGATAATCGGCAAACACCAGCCCATACATTAAACGATGGGAAAGACTATGTTCCGACAAATAAGTGGGTATTATTTGGACATCACTTTGCAGCGATTGCTGGGGCGGGACCTTTAGTAGGACCGATTTTAGCAGCACAAATGGGATATTTACCAGGGACCATTTGGATTATTGTTGGGGTAGTTGTTGCGGGGGCTGTCCAAGATTTTGTCATTTTATTTGCTTCGATGAGACGTAATGGTAAATCGTTAGGAGAAATGATTAAGGATGAGATTGGACCTGTTACAGGACTAATTGCAATGATAGGTATTTTAGGAATTATGATTATTTTATTAGCAGTATTAGCGTTAGTCGTAGTAAAGGCACTGATCGGAAGTCCTTGGGGAATGTTTACGATAGCAGCAACTATTCCTATCGCTATTTTAATGGGAGTTTATATGCGCTATATTAGGCCTGGTCGTGTTGGAGAAGGGTCAGTAATTGGTATTATCCTACTTATTTTATCTCTTGTTGGAGGACAGTATGTAGCAGAAAATCCAACACTTGCAAGTATGTTCACATTTAGTGGTGAAACAATTGCTATTATGCTTATTGTATATGGATTTATTGCATCTGCATTACCAGTTTGGATGCTATTAGCACCACGTGATTATTTAAGTACATTTTTAAAAGTTGGAACAATCGTTGGATTGGCGATTGGTATTTTAATTGTAGCACCCAATTTACAAATGCCAGCAGTTTCGCAATTTATTGATGGAACTGGTCCTGTTTTTTCCGGTAATTTATTCCCGTTCTTATTTATTACGATTGCCTGTGGTGCGGTCTCTGGATTCCATGCTCTCGTTTCATCTGGTACAACTCCAAAAATGATTGAGCAAGAGGGACACGCACAGCCAATCGGTTACGGAGCAATGTTAATGGAGTCGTTTGTAGCGGCGATGGCAATGATTGCAGCTTGTGTATTAACGCCAGGAACTTATTTTGCGATTAATAGTCCGGCGGCACTTATTGGTACGGATGTATCACAGGCAGCTCAAGTTATTTCTTCATGGGGATTTGCTATTACACCAAATGAACTAAAAGAACTTGCTGTAAATGTTGGAGAGCAAACAATTTTATCACGTACAGGTGGCGCACCGACGTTAGCAATAGGTATGGCATATATTTTCTCACAAGTAATAGGTGGTACGGCGATGATGGCATTCTGGTATCATTTTGCCATTCTTTTTGAAGCCCTATTTATTTTAACAACGATTGACGCAGGAACGCGTGTAGGACGATTTATGATTCAAGATATTTTAGGGCATGTATATAAGCCTTTTGCGAAAACAGATTCTACATTAGCGAATGTAATAGCTACAACGTTATGTGTATTAGGGTGGGGATATTTCCTATACCAAGGGGTAATAGATCCGCTCGGTGGAATTAATACATTATGGCCGCTTTTCGGTATTGCAAATCAAATGTTAGCGGGTATCGCATTATTACTTGGAACGACAATTTTGTTCAAAATGGGGAAAAAGGCGTACGTTTGGGTAACACTTATTCCAACTGTGGGATTGCTTATTGTAACAATGACAGCTGGTTATCAAAAGCTATTTCATGAAAATCCTAAAATCGGATTTCTATCTCACGCAAAGGTGTTTCAGGGAGCGCTAGATGAAGGGAAAGTGTTAGCACCAGCTAAAAATGTTGCTCAAATGAAGCAAATTATTTTTAATGATTATATCGATGCAGCGCTTTGTGGGATTTTTATGATAGTTGTAATCGCTGTGTTAATTTCAGCACTTCGAATTTGGATACAAGTATTAAGAAATAAGCCAATGCCGTTAAAAGAGGCACCATATATTCCTAGAGATGAAAGTGAGTCGAGGAACTATGCTTAAAAAGCTGTGGCAAGTATGGGGGAAAAGGAAGCGCTTTATTAGTTTGCTCGTTGGGGTACCAAGTTATGAAGTATACGTAGAGCATATGAAAAAGCATCATCCAGAGGAAGAGGTTGTATGTCAAAAGCAATTTTTTGCTGAGGCACAAGAAGCAAGATTTAATGCAAAGGGTGGAAAAATATCACGCTGTTGTTAATGAAAAAGGGCGAGTTTTCGCCCTTTTATTTTTTTGCTGTTTCACGTGGAACAGCAAAAAATAAACAAAAAACTTTGGGAATTATAGGGATTTCGTATACAATAAAGTGAGGAAGGGGATAGATGGAAAAGTAAGGAGATTATTTTATGTTAAGGGACTTATTTGTAAATACAACAATTATTCTTTCCTTTATTTTTGTTGGAGGTCAGCTTTTAAGGGATAAGCCGTTAAAAGAAGAATTCTCTTTTTGGCAGAAGTGTGTAGTCGGTATTTTTACTGGGATACTAGGTATATTACTAATGTATTTCGGTGTTCGTGTTGGTACTATCCTATTGGATTTACGCTACTTAGCTGTTATTCTAGCTGTTATTATTGGAGGGCCGATAGCGAGTACCATAACAATTATTATGATTTTAGTAACTAGGCTGTTGTTTATGGATTATTCATTAGCTTCTCAAGTGGCCTTTTATACAATCATTGCGATAGGAATAGGGAGTATCTTTATTTCGCGTATGAAGCTTTCTTTAGGGGAAAAGTGGGTATGGTTACACGCATATATTTTATCTATTCTAATCCCAGCGTTATATATATGGTTAATTAAAGAGATCCACATAGTGGGATTATATTTAATTTCTAGTATTATTACAGGTTACATAACATTCATAAGTGCAAATTATGTTTTACAATCCAATGAGCTATTTCAAACGATGAAGCAATACGCTACGATAGACGCATTGACAGGTCTAGGAAACGTAAGACAGTTTGATTTAGAGATGAATCGTCATATTAGTAATAAACACCTGAAAAATGATTCGCTTTGTTTACTGCTTATAGATATTGACCACTTTAAGCATGTAAATGATACGTATGGGCACCCAGCGGGAGACGAAGTGTTAAAACAAGTAGGGCATATTTTGCGAGAAATGTCAGCATTTCCGAATTTGGTTTTTCGAAAGGGTGGAGAGGAGTTTGCGCTTTTGATACCAAGGAAAGGAATAGCTTATGGAATTCGTGTTGGGGAACAAACACGTATAGCTGTTGAAAAACATTCATTTGAATTGTTAGATGGAACAAAAATAAAAATTACAGTTTCGGTAGGGGTTTCAGAATATGAAGAATCACCGGAGCAATTTATTCAAGCGGCGGATGATGCGTTATACTACTCGAAACGAAATGGTAGAAATAAGGTTAGTTCTGCATCTTAAAGATAAGATGACCAGAAGACATAAAGCTTATAAAAAAACACTCACAGAGTCAATGTATGAACCTTGTGAGTGTTTTTATTTATATATTAGACAAGTTCTTTTGATACAACGAATTTACGATATGCACCATGGTGAGTTGGACCTACGTATTCGTTAATTTTGAATGAGTAACGAATAGCAGCTGTGATGAATTCTTTAGCAGTTTTTACTGCTTCTTTCACAGGTTTTCCTTTTGCAAGTTCTGCTGTAATTGCAGCAGAATATGTACAACCTGCACCGTGTGTATTGGTTGTATCGATTTTTTCTGATTCTAGAAGTTCGAATGTTTCTCCATCATATAGGACGTCGATTGCAGTTTCCGTACCAAGTTTGCTTCCGCCTTTAATTAGTACGTATTTGGCACCTAAAGCGTGGATTTTCTTCGCTGCTTCTTTCATGTCCTCAAGAGAATTAATTTTCACACCGCTTAATTGGTAAGCTTCAAATAAGTTTGGCGTTACAACTAATGCCTTTGGCACAAGAACGTCACGTAAGCAATCGTTCGTTTCAGGATGTAATGCTTCATCTGCACCTTTACATACCATAACAGGGTCAACTACTACATTTTTGAAATTGTGCTTTTCGATTGTTTCTGCAACCATTTCAATAATTTCTACCGATCCAAGCATACCTGTTTTTAAAGCATCTACGCCAACACCTTCAATTGTTGTTTCTAATTGTGGTTTTAATGTAGAAGCTGGGATTGGAAATACGTTATGTGCCCAACCGTTATGTGGATCCATCGTTACGATTGTTGTAAGAGATGTCATTCCGTATACGCCAAGTTCTTGGAATGTTTTTAAATCTGCTTGTATACCAGCACCGCCACTTGTGTCAGAACCAGCGATAGTAAGTGCTTTATTTAATGTCATTATGAAAGCCCCCTCAAGTGATATAATGAAAACTATGTTTTCACCATTATATCAATGTTACGAATAAGTACAAAGTGAAAAATAGATGATTTATTTTAAGAGCTATTTAAAATCTTGTATGCAGGAGACTGAGTATGTTTCGAGATAATCGTACAAATGAATTAGTTATATTAAAGGAAATTGCAGAAACATTAAATACATCAAATGATACGTATCATGTATTGCAAGCTGTCCTAGAGAAATTACTAAGTGTGACAGGCTTAACGACAGGATGGATTTTTCTTGCAGATGAAAATGGGAAGTATACGAAGTTGATTGATTACCGATTACCAGAGGCACTTACATATGAAAATAAACGTCCGATGTGCGAAGGTGAGTGTTGGTGTTTACGAGGTTTTGTAGATGGGAAATTAGAGAGAGCCGTTAATATTATTGAATGTAAAAGAATTAATAATGCAATTGAATATAATTGGGGAGATACGGAGGGCATTCTTCATCATGCTACGGTTCCTTTAAAAGCTGGAGGAGAAAAATTTGGGTTGTTAAATGTTGCAAGTCCGGGTAAAACACATTTTTCGGAAGAAGAATTAGTATTACTCCAATCGGTTTCTTTCCAAATTGGTACGGCTTTAAAGCGAACAAAATTATATGAAAATGAAAAGAGAAGAGCACATTATTATGTGAAATTAGAGCGTTTCATTCAAGATTTAAAAACGATTCATAAGTTTAATGTACTACCTGAAAAGGTGGTAAATCACGTAGGTGAAGTATTTCAATGGAATCAAGTGGCGCTGTTTATTAGGGAGGAAAAGGAACTATCTTTACGAGCGTCTTACGTTCAGGAAGAGTTACAAGAGGAAGTGAAAGAGGCGGCCAACAAGGCGTTAGAGCAAGATGAACCAGTTCTAATAAAACATCAAATAGGGCATAATGTGCATCTAAATCAAACTGTTATTGCTACGCCAATACATATTCAAAACCATATATTTGGTGTTTTATGTGTTAGCTTGAATAATGGAGAGTTTGATGCTAATACAATAGATGTAATTCAAGCGCTATCAAACCATGTTTCGTTAATAATAGAGAATTTGAGGTTAAACGAGCAGCGCCGTGAACTTGTACGAATGGAAGAAAGAAATCGGTTAGCAAGAGATTTACATGATTCTGTTTCGCAAAAATTATTTTCATTAACCTTCATGACAAAAGGCGCCGAGGCAGTTTTAAAAGGTAAAAATGAAAAGGTAGATCAATCTTTGCATGAGATGCGTGAACTTGCGCAAGGAGCTTTGAAAGAAATGAGGACATTAATTTGGCAGCTTCGTCCGGCAGGATTAGAAAAAGGATTATTGCCAGCGCTAAAGCAGTACGGTGAAAATTTGGGACTGAAAATAAGGGAGCAAGTTACGGGTGTTCGTGATTTACCTCGTGTAGTAGAAGAAGCTTTGTGGCGCATAGGCCAAGAAGCACTTAACAATGTAAGTAAGCATGCAGGTGTAAAAGAAGCGACGATTTATTTTACAGTGAATGAGAAAAATGTATCATTAGAAATAGTTGATCAAGGAAAGGGCTTTGTGGAAAAGAATATAAAAGAAAAGAAATCACTAGGTATGACTACGATGCGTGAAAGAGTAGAATTAGTTGGTGGAACAATTAAAATTGTAAGTAGTAATAAACGAACGAGCGTAAAAGTAAATGTACCATTATGATGTGAAAATGAGGGAAGTTTGTGAAAATAAAAGTATTGTTAGTTGATGATCATACAGTCGTTTTAAAAGGATTAGCATTTTTCTTAAGCACACAGGAAGATTTAGAGTTAGTTGGAGAAGCGAATAATGGGAAAGAAGCGTTAGTGAAAGTAGGAGAAACAAATCCTGATGTTATATTAATGGATTTATATATGCCTGAAATGGATGGTGTTGAGGCCACGGTATATATTAAAAAAGAGTATCCAAATGTGAAAGTAATTGTATTAACTAGCTTTTCTGATCAGGCGCATGTGTTACCTGCATTAAGGGCTGGAGCAAGTGGGTATATTTTAAAAGATGTAGAACCGGATCAGCTTGTTGAGGCTATTCGAAGTGCATATAAAGGTAATATTCAATTACATCCGGATATAGCAAATGCTCTTCTCTCTCAAACATTACCTGTAGAAGAAAAGGAAGAAGAACATTCTATTCAAGTGGATGTGCTAACAGCGAGAGAAAATGAGGTGTTGCAACTATTAGCAAAAGGGATGAGCAATAAGGAAATTGCATCTGTTTTAGTTATTACAGAAAAGACGGTTAAGGCGCATGTAAGTAGCATTTTGAGTAAATTAAATTTATCCGATCGTACGCAAGCGGCGTTATATGCAGTGAAAAATGGAATTGTATAAGACAAAAGTCGTAAGACCTAGTTCGCCTTTAGAAGGTGGACTTTTTTTATGGAAAAATACGTCTATGTGAGGACGAAATTGTCTTGATATAAAGATAAAATATGTTTGTAAGCAACAAAACAACAATTACAAGGGATACCTTTTTTGAAAGCATATAACAACATAAGAGTGAGTACTAGGAGGAAGAAATAATGGCAACAGTTTTATTCGTTAAAGCAAACAACCGTCCAGCGGAACAAGCAGTTAGTGTAAAATTATATGAGGCATTTTTAGCAAACTATAAAGAAGCACACCCAAATGATACAGTAGTAGAACTGGATTTATATAAAGAAGAATTACCATATGTAGGTGTAGACATGATCAATGGTACATTCAAGGCAGGTAAAGGATTTGATTTAACAGAAGAAGAGGCGAAAGCAGTAGCAGTTGCTGATAAGTATTTAAATCAATTCCTAGAAGCTGATAAAGTTGTTTTCGGCTTCCCATTATGGAACTTAACGATTCCAGCAGTGCTACACACATATATTGATTATTTAAACCGTGCTGGTAAAACGTTCAAATACACGCCAGAGGGTCCAGTTGGCCTAATCGGTGATAAGAAGATTGCATTATTAAATGCACGAGGCGGCGTATATTCAGAAGGTCCAGCAGCTGAGGTAGAAATGGCTGTTAAATATGTAGCAAGTATGATGGGCTTCTTCGGCGCAACAAACATGGAAACAGTAATTATTGAAGGACATAACCAATTCCCAGATAAAGCAGAAGAAATCATTGCTACAGGTCTTGAAGAAGCAGCTAAAGTAGCAAGTAAATTTTAATTAAAATTATAATCGTCACTCGAAAAAGCAGCATTAACATGTAAACGTTAATGCTGCTTTTTTTATATTTTTAGTTCATCAGCAAGTTTTTTTAATTGAATTCGATCTCGTATGTAATAGGTTCTTCCGTCTTTTTTTAAGTAATTTTGTTGGCAAAACTGATTTAATACATATAAAAGATGACGGTAGCTGACATTTAAATATTCCGAGGCCTCAGTATGCTTTTCCATATAACAATTATTTTGTTCTGTTAATAAAATAAAAGCAGCTAATCGATTTTCAAAAGGATAACTATAGTTTTTTGCGTAATTTTCAGTGCGAGTAATTGTCTTTTCTCCAATAAATTTGCATAGGTGCTGTAAAAACGTTGCATCTTGTAATAAAAGTTGCTGACAATCTTTAAGAGGAAGTGCCAAACAAACACAATCTTCTAGTACTTCAACGGACTTGGTAATATTTTCTACTCCTATTAATCCTAATTCCCCGATAAAAGATGGTGCTTGAATAAAATTAATTAATGAAACCTTCCCGTTTTTATGACTCATATATATTTTTGCCTTCCCAGAAATTAAGTAATAGAGATAAGGGAGAGTATTTCCTTCGCTACATATCATCTCTTTCGTTTGAAAAGAATGTAGCTCTACATATGGCAAGACATGAAATGAAAATAGGGTATGGAATTGATGGATTTGCATGTATTGATAAATTTCTTCCTCATTTTTGCTGATTTTCATATTTTCACCTCTATTTATAGTATGAGATATCTCCTATTATCTTTACAAGAAGGAATGATACGATTTATGTAAATTTGTTTTTGTAGAAAAGAGAGTGTGATGAGTTTATGAAAAAATATAAAACATTGCTATTTGATGTAGATGATACATTATTAGATTTCCAAAAGGCTGAAAAAGTGGCTTTACGGGTGCTTTTTGAAGAGAAGGGAATCCCTTTAACAGACGAGATAGAGGCTCGTTATAAAAAAATAAATAAAGGTCTTTGGGATGCTTTTGAAAAAGGGGAACTATCACGCAATGAAGTTGTAAATACACGATTCTCTCTGTTGTTTAAAGAGTATGGAGAAGAAGTAGATGGAATATTATTCGAAAATAATTACCGTAACTACTTAGAAGAAGGAAATCAACTCATGCAAGGTGCGTTTGAATTTATAAATCAAATTCAAGGGGAGTATGAGTTGTATATAGTGACAAATGGTGTTTCTAAGACGCAAGGTAAACGTTTGCGTAATGCAGGGTTACATTCATTGTTTAAAGATGTTTTTGTTTCGGAAGATACAGGTTTTCAAAAGCCGATGAAAGAGTATTTTGATTATGTTTTTGAACGGATTCCTAACTTTGCACCTGAAGAAGGACTGATTATTGGGGATTCATTAAGCGCGGATATTAAAGGTGGATATGTAGCGGGAATTGATACTTGTTGGTTTAATCCAGAAAGGAAGTTAAATGATAGTGGGATTATACCGACATATGAAGTGCATAATTTTGAGGAGTTAGAAGCGTTATTAAAGCAGCATGTGTAATAAAAAAATAGACAGTGGAGCTTTCGTCTACACTGTCTATTTTTGTTAATTTGTATTTTCGTTATGTTTTGGGAGTGGAAAGGCATTCCCAATAGCAGCTGCACCAAGCATTGGCAATAGTAAATTAAGCGGGAAAAACATAAGTAATAGCAATGTAATAGCTATTGGCTTTCGTAACGCATAGCTCGAAATTGCTGTCGTTACGATAGCAACGGACGCTACTGGATCTATAGGAAGAATAGATGCTATAGCGTATCCAATACTTGATCCGGAAAATATAATTGGGAATATATGTCCACCCCGCCACCCTGTGTTCAAACAAACGGCAGTAATACACAACTTTAAAATCCCTGAAAGAAGTAGTATCCAAAAAGATAAATGGCTCCATTCAACAACTAACTCTTTTAATTGATGTTCCCCTGAAAATAATGTGTACGGAAGAAAAGTTCCTGCAATTCCTAATAAAATGCCACCGATAATTCCGAGTGTCAGCTTGTATTCCCTAAAAGGGTGAATTAACTTCTCTAATGTGAATTCTAACTTGAAATAAAAGAAACCAACTATAGCACCGATACTAGCAAGTGGAAGAAATGCGATCCATTCATTGAAAGAAAGTGCACCTTCCCCGAAATCAACAATAAAGGATCCACGATTATCGAGTTTACTCAGTAGTAAATAAACAGAAAAACCTGCGAAAGTAGTAGCTAAGTATACAATTGCCTTTTTTCCTTTAGAAAAAGCAGCAATTTGTTCCCCCTCATTTTCATTCGGTGCTAAATAACCGAATAATGGTGCGTTAAAAATGACACTTAAAGTAGCGCCAATTCCAATCTCGGTTAGCTCATTCATACCCTTTAAGGCAAATTTAAAGCGATCCCCTACCCATGTGCACAGTCCGCCTATAATTCCAACTAGTGCGGCTTCTGGACCAAGACTAGCTCCGAAAATTAAAACAATAATCGCTGTTAAAGTAGCCTGATGGACAAAGCGATATTCGATTCGACCAGTTTTTTTATATTCAGTCATTACTTCAGGCATAAGGCGTGGATATATACCGAAATATTTTTGTGATAGACCAACGAGGACCCCGCCAATTATTGTTACGCAAAGGGTGTAATAAGAGGGATAAGAGAGAACTTCAGGCAAGTATCCCCAAATAAAGTGGATTCCAATATTTATTGTGACTAAAAATAACCAGACTGTAGCTCCTACTATAGATCCTAGAAGAATGCCATATAGAGCAAGTATGTACTGCATATCTTTTTTATTTGTCATGTTATACCTCCGTTATGTAAATCTCAGTAGGGAAAAAGTGAAATATACTAGTGGAAAATGGATTGAATATATATAGTATCTTTTTGAGAGGACCGCCTATTCAACATATAGGCTGAATTTTAGAGAATTTGAATTTATAGGTTAAATTACTTATTTAATTTTATAGACTGATTTGAGTTTTTTAAAGGTCTTTTTTGAAATAGACTAGAATATATTTCTTTTGTTGCTTTATATGAAACTGTTAACATTTATTTTAGAACATTCAGAAAAACTGTTTGACATTAGGAAATTATTGCTATAAAATCAACGGTAATTGCATAGTCTTATCAAGAAAAGGTGGAGGGACAGGCCCGATGAAACCTTGGCAACAGCCGTATAACGGAATTGTGCCAAATCCTGCAGGTAGTAATCCTGAGAGATAAGAAAGAGCCTTTAGAGCGTGTTTTCAAACTGCTCCTTTCTTGTTTTCAGGAAAGGGGCAGTTTTTTATTTTGTATAAAAGAAAGGAGAATGAGAGATGGGGGAATCATGGGGAAAAGGAACGATTTGTGTGCAAGGTGGCTATACGCCAAAGAATGGTGAACCACGTGTTTTACCACTTTATCAAAGCACAACGTATAAATACGATACTTCGGATGATTTAGCAGCTCTATTTAACTTAGAGGCAGAAGGATATATTTATACGCGTATTGGAAACCCTACTCTAGCCGCATTTGAGCAGAAGTTATCAGATTTAGAAGGCGGTGTAGGAGCTGTTGCAACGGCTTCTGGGCAAGCAGCTATTATGCTCGCAGTTTTAAATATTTGTAGTAGTGGGGATCATTTACTTTGCTCTTCAACTGTTTACGGGGGAACGTTTAATTTATTTGGGGTGAGTTTACGTAAGCTTGGCATTGATGTTACGTTCTTTAATCCAAATTTAACGGCAGATGAAATTACGGCACTTGCTAACGATAAGACGAAACTTATCTATGCAGAATCATTAGGAAATCCAGCGATGAATGTTTTAAATTTCAAAGAATTTTCAGCTGCCGCTAAAGAATTAGAGGTACCTTTTATCGTTGATAATACATTAGCAACTCCTTATTTATGCCAAGCGTTTGAATATGGGGCAAATATTATTGTTCATTCTACGACTAAATATATCGATGGGCATGCGAGCTCTTTAGGCGGTATTGTAATTGACGGTGGAAACTTTGATTGGACAAATGGAAAATATCCTGAGCTTGTTGAACCAGATCCAAGTTATCACGGTGTAAGTTACGTTCAAAACTTTGGTGCAGCAGCATATATTGTGAAAGCACGTGTTCAACTATTAAGAGATTATGGAAATTGTATGAGCCCATTCAATGCATATATTAGCAATATTGGCTTAGAGACTTTGCATTTACGAATGGAGCGTCATAGCGAAAATGCTCTGGCAGTTGCTAAGTGGCTTGCTAATCATGAACGTATTGAATGGGTGAATTATCCGGGATTAGATAGTAATGAAAATTACTCGTTAGCACAAAAGTATTTGAAAAAAGGTGCTAGTGGGGTTTTAACATTTGGTATTAAAGGGGGATTAGAAGCAGCAAAAGAATTTATCGCAAATGTAAAACTAGCAACTCTTGTAACGCACGTAGCTGATGCACGAACTTGCGTTATACATCCCGCTAGTACGACGCATAGACAATTAAATGCTGAAGATCAGCGTTTAGCTGGTGTTACATCTGATTTAATTCGTTTATCGGTTGGTATAGAAGATGTTTCTGATATTATTGCAGATTTGGAAGCAGCTCTAGTTGGAGGCAAAACACATGCCGATCATAATTGATAAAGATTTACCGGCTCGCAAAGTGTTGCAAAAAGAAAATATTTTTGTAATGACGAAGGAGCGAGCAGAAACACAAGATATACGCGCTTTGAAAATTGCTATATTAAATTTAATGCCAACGAAGCAAGACACAGAGGCACAATTACTTCGCTTAATTGGAAACACACCGTTGCAATTAGATGTTCATTTACTTCATATGGAATCACATCTGTCTCGTAATGTAGCGCAGGACCATTTAACGAGCTTTTATAAAACGTTTCGTGATATTGAAAATGAAAAATTTGATGGGCTCATTATTACAGGAGCACCAGTTGAAACTCTTTCTTTTGAAGAAGTAGATTATTGGGAAGAGCTTAAACGTATTATGGAGTATTCAAAAACGAATGTAACATCTACGCTCCATATTTGCTGGGGGGCACAGGCTGGTTTGTACTATCATTATGGTGTTCCAAAGTATCCCCTTAAGGAAAAAATGTTCGGTGTATTTGAACATGAGGTTTGCGAGCAACATGTGAAATTGTTACAAGGATTTGATGAATTGTTTTTTGCTCCGCATTCTCGTCATACAGAAGTACGAGAGAATGATATTAGAGAAGTGAAAGAATTAACATTGTTAGCAAACTCTGAAGAAGCAGGTGTTCACCTTGTTATTGGGCCAGAAGGAAGGCAAGTGTTTGCCCTTGGACATAGCGAATATAGTTGTGAGACGTTAAAACAAGAATACGAACGAGATCGTGACAAGGGATTAAATATTGATGTGCCAAAAAACTATTTTAAACATAATAATCCAGATGAAAAGCCGCTTGTTAGGTGGAGGAGTCATGGTAATTTATTGTTTTCTAATTGGTTGAATTATTACGTGTATCAAGAAACCCCTTATATATTGTAAAGAAAGATTGTGTAACACGTGGCAACGTTTTCCTTGTAAAGATTAACTTATATTTTTCCGAATGTTCAAAATACATTGTTTTTCAGATTTTTTACTCATATAATTTCATCTAAACACAATTTTTGAGGGGTGGACAGTACCATGAAAGAAATTCAAGTTGGGTTATTAGGTCTTGGGACAGTTGGCAGTGGTGTGGTTCGTATTATTACGGATCATCAAGAACGACTCATACACCAAGTAGGTTGTCCAGTGAAGGTAACGAAAGTATTAGTGCAAAACATTGAGAAAGAGAGAGAGGTAGAGGTACCTTCTACTCTATTAACACAAGATGCAAATGAAATTTTAGATAATCCAAATATTGATGTTGTCATCGAAGTGATGGGTGGCATTGATGATGCAAAATCATATATTTTACAAGCTTTAAAAAGCGGAAAGCATGTTGTAACTGCAAATAAAGACTTAATGGCATTACATGGAGCTGAATTATTAGCGACAGCAAAAGATAATAAGGCTGATTTATTCTATGAGGCGAGTGTGGCAGGAGGAATTCCAATTTTACGCAGTATCGTAGAAGGACTTTCCTCAGATCTTATTACGAAAGTAATGGGAATTGTAAATGGAACGACAAATTTTATTTTGACGAAAATGTCAGACGAAGGGAGAGCATATAACGACGTGTTAAAAGAAGCCCAACAACTTGGATTTGCAGAAGCAGATCCAACATCAGACGTAGAAGGTTTAGATGCAGCAAGAAAAATGACGATTTTAGCTACTCTCGGTTTCTCTACAAATGTAGAGCTTGGAGATGTGAAAGTAAAAGGGATTACCTCTATTACAGAGGAAGATATTGAATACAGTAAGAGCTTAGGTTATACAATTAAATTAATCGGTCTTGCAAAACGAGATGGTGAAAAATTGGAGGTTACAGTTGAACCAACTTTACTTCCAAATACACATCCTCTTGCGGCAGTACAAAATGAATATAACGCTGTGTATGTGTACGGTGAAGCAGTTGGAGAAACGATGTTTTATGGACCAGGCGCAGGAAGTTTACCGACAGCGACAGCTGTTGTTTCGGATTTAGTTGCTGTAATGCAAAATATTAGATTAGGGGTAACAGGAAATAGTGCTGTAGTCCCACAATATCAAAAAGTATTAAAAGAGCCAGACGAAATTGTCGTGAAAAAGTTTTTAAGACTGCATGTAAAAGACGAAATTGGTGTATTTGCAAAAATTACTTCATTGTTCTCTAAGCGTGGCGTTAGCTTTGAAAAGATTATTCAAATGCCGCTTGAAGAGAAAGGAAAGGCTGAAATTGTAATTGTAACGCATCGTGCGTCTCTTGCTGATTATGATTATATTCTACATACGTTGCAAGGGTATGAAGAAATCGATTGTTTGAAAGCGAACTATCGAATTGAAGGGGATGCTAAGTAGTATCTCTTACCATAAAACAGAAAGAGCCTATTAAGCAGCTTGCTTAATAGGCTCTTTTCTATTTAAAATCTGCGTACCAACTTGAATAAATGCTTGGATAATCCAGCCTGTCGTAAAGGATAAGATGATTGTTCCAAAATAGATAGGTCCATCTAATAAAAAGCTTAACGTTAAAAATAAAAAGGCTAATGAAATCTCTGTTCTTCTAAACGTCCATTTTTTCTTTTCAGCAACCGTTAAAACGAAAGCTTCTTGAGGCGCTGCGCAAAGGTTTGTAGAGACGTAAAGACCAATTCCAGCTCCAACGAATAGATTTCCGCAAATAAGTGTTATATATTTTGGAAGAGAGCGGATAGCGTCCATAATAGTTGTAATGGAACCAATCCAATCAACAAAAAGAGAAATAAGAACCATCGTTACAATTGTACCGATTGTAATTTGTTTTTTATTCCAAAAGAGTACGATAAGTGTAAAGGCAAAGTTAATCATGAAAATCCAAAAACCAATACTTATCCCAAAATTTTGATATAGTGCAATAAAGAAGGAATCATAAGGACTAAGTCCAAAGGAAGTAATTGTCGTCATCATATTAATACCGAGGGCAAGAATGAGTAAACCGCTAATGAAAAATATATATTCTAATTTGAATCGAAGCATAGTTGTATATCCTTTCTAAATGTATTTGCTAGGAAAGGATATATTGTGGAAAGCTTACCAGGTCAAGGGAGAATTTTTGTGAGAAGGGGAAAATGAGATGACAAATATAAGAAAGATTGCTGAACTTGCTGGAGTATCTGTTTCAACTGTTTCACGTGTACTAAATAATCATCCGTACGTAAATGAACAGAAACGAAAAGAAATTTTAGCGATTATAGAAGAATTAAATTACACGCAAAACGTGAATGCAATTCATTTAGTGAAAGGAAAAACGAATGTAATTGGCGTTTTATTGCCACACGTAAATGATCAATATTATAGCGCTATTATCGAGGGAATATCAAAAGAAACAGCAAAGAATAATTATAATATGATGCTTTGCCAGACGAATTATAGCGAAGAAAGAGAACTAGAAATTTTAAATATGTTAAAAATGAAAAAGCTTGATGGGGTTATTATTTGTTCTCGGGCAAATAGTAAGGAGAAGCTTGAAGAATATACGAAATTCGGCCCGATTGTTATGTGTGAAGAAATAGATTCGAAGTATATTTCAAGTGTCCATATCGATTACTACAAAGTATTTTCACGTGGGATGAAAAGCTTAATAGATGCCGGTCATACACGTATTGGATATTGTATTGGAAGAAGTAATAGCGTTAATAGCCAAAGACGAAAGAAGGCGTACGAAGATTCGCTTCAACAGAGTATCGTAACACCGTTAGAGACCTGGAAATTTGAGGGGTGTTTTACAGTGGAAGATGGACGCAATGTAATTAGAGAATGGGCTCATATGTCAGTAAAACCGACGGCGTTCCTTGTATCTTGTAACCATATTGCAGCGGGGATGGTTACAGAAGCAAAAAAACAAGGAGTTCGTATTCCAGAGGATATTACGATTATCGGGTGTGATGATCAAGAGGTGGCAGATATATTGGGTATAACGACGATTTCGCATTCTAGTAAAAACGTTGGAGTAAAAGCGTTTGAATTATTATATGAAAAGATTAATGAAGAGAAATTAGATGTGAAGCATATAGAGTTATTACCAGAGTTAGTAGATAGAGAAACGACATAATTGAGAAGGTGTGAAAATCGCTTTTCAAAATTTCGTTTGGTATAATTATGGACAATCTATGAGGGCTAAAAGGGGTTTTGATATGAGATCAAAAGTAGTAAAAGTAATTCTACTCATTACAATTGCATCTTTCTGTTTATTTGCATATGGCTTTGTTTCAGGTGTAAATGATGTATTAAATCCGAAAGCTTCAAATTTAATTAAAAAGACCGATGTAGTGGCAAAAGAGAAAAAGAAAACGGGAACGTTACAAATCGTTAGTTTAGGTGATTCATTAACGCGTGGCGTTGGTGATAAAGAAGGAATTGGCTATGTTGGGCGAATGAAAGAGGATTTACAAAAAGATTATAAGCAAAAAATTGCATTAACAAATTTAGCAGTTAGTGGTGCAAAAATGCCCGATTTATTAAAACAAATTGAAAGTAGTGGCGCTCAATATTCAATTAAGCAAGCAGATGTAATCGTGTTAACGATTGGCGGGAATGATTTGTTCCCAGGCTGGGAATCGCTCGGGAAAATAGATTTAGAGACGTATCGTCCTGATACAGAAACGTTTCAAAATGAAGCAAAGAAAATTATAGAAGAAATTCGTAAATTAAATGCAAATAGTCCGATTTTTTGGCTTGGTTTATACAATCCTTTTGAAGATGTAGAAGATTTAAAAGGGTCTTCAAACATTGTTGTGGACTGGAATGCATCTTTAGAGAAGTTAGCGCTAAACGATAAAAATGTGTATATTACACCGACATTTGATTTATTCCAAAACCGTGGGAAAGATTTATTATACTCTGATCATTTTCATCCGAATGAAGTAGGTTATACGTATATGGCAGAACGTTTAGTTCAAAATGTTGTAAGTAAATTAAAACTAGAACAAGGAGGGGTAAAATGACGACGATACTTTCCGTACGAGACTTGAAGAAAGTAATTGGAAACAAGACTCTTGTAGAGAATATTTCCTTTGATGTAAAGCAAGGAGAAGTGTTCGGGTTCCTAGGACCAAACGGTGCTGGAAAGACGACTACCATTCGAATGTTAGTCGGATTGATTAAGGCGACAGAAGGTAAGATTTCTATCGGTGGTTATTCGATTAAGGAAAATTTCAGAGAAGCGATGCGTCAAATTGGGAGTATCGTTGAAAACCCAGAGTTGTATACATATTTAACAGGATGGGAAAATTTAAAGCAATTTGCTCGTATGTTAGGTGATATATCAGATGAACGTATTATTGAAATTGCTGAAATGGTTCATTTAGATGAAAGAATTCATGACAAGGTAAAAACGTACTCACTTGGTATGAAACAACGCCTTGGAATTGCACAGGCGCTCCTTGGGAATCCTAAATTGCTTATATTAGATGAGCCAACGAATGGTTTAGATCCAGCTGGGATTAGAGAACTTAGGGAATTTATACATAAGCTTGTGAAAGAAGAAAATATGAGCGTGTTTATTTCAAGTCACTTGCTAAGTGAAGTGCAAATGATATGCGATCGCGTTGCTATTATTCATAAAGGAAAGATGATAACAGTTGCCAAGGTTGAAGAATTAATTAAAACGGCAAGTGATCGTGTAGAATGGATTGTTACACCGATTTCTAAGGCGAAAGATATGCTAGAAGCGGCCGAGGAAATAAGAGAAGTGAGTGTAAAAGGTGAGCGATTACTATGCCGCATGGATATTGCATCTATAAGTAGTTGGAATAAACACTTTGTCGAAAATGAAATAGATGTACATAGCGTTAAGGAGCTTGTATTTACGCTAGAAGATTTATTTATTGAACTCACAAGGGGTGAGCAGCATGCGTGAATTTGCGAATCTAGTTTTAAATGAATCAGAAAAGATTTACCGCAAGAAACGTATTTTTGTTGTCATGCTTATTTTAGCAATCTTGATCCCGCTTTTTGTGTACGCGCAGTATCGTGAAATAGAAACGACACAAAAAAGACTCGGTACAACTGATTGGAAGGTTTCATTGCAACAGCAAATTGTTGATTCTCAGAACCGGTTGAACAATTCTAGGTTGCCAGAAGAATGGCGTGATTGGTTAAAGGTAAGAGTTGAGCAACAACAATATTATTTAGATCATGATATTAACCCGATGGCACCGGGTGCACCGACTTTTGTCAGAGCATTTATTGAACAAGGAATTACATTGTTTATCCCGCTTCTCGTAATGATTGTCGCTATTGATATCGTTTCAGGAGAACGAAGTGATGGGACAATGAAGATGTTACTTACGCGGCCGATTCGGCGCTGGAAAATACTCCTTAGTAAATACGTGACGATGTTATTTTTCATTTCGCTCATACTGTTTCTTGTAGGTTTGTTTGCTTACATATTATCAGGGCTTGTATTTGGATACTCGGGATGGAATTTACCTGTTTTAACAGGATTCGTCATTGATAAGGAAACGTTAAATACGAACTTTGTGCATCTTATTCCGCAGTGGCAATACATCTTAATGGCGTATGGACTAGCCTGGTTTGTTGCTATCGTTGTCGGAACTATATCATTTATGGTCTCTGTTTTAATTCGTAATACACCAGCTGGTATGGGCGTTATGCTAGCTGCATTAATTGCAGGCGGTATCTTAAGCTCGTTCGCAACATCTTGGGAAGGTGCGAAATATATTTTTAGTGTGAATTTATCATTAACGGATTATTTATCAGGAAAATTACCTGCATTACAAGGCTTATCAATGGGATTTTCTTTGATGAATTTAACTGTTTGGGCAGTTGTTTCCCTTATTATTTCGTTCGTAGTATTTACAAAACAGGATATGTTGAATTAATTAGACAGGATGTGACAGTATGGAAAATGTTTTAAAGAATGATTGGGGACCATTATTGGCACCAGAATTTGAGAAAGAGTATTATCGTACTCTATCCAGTTTTTTGACAGAAGAGTACAGCACGCATGTTGTTTATCCGAAGGTAGAAGATATTTTTAACGCTCTTCAGTATACAAGTTATGAAAATACAAAGGTTGTTATTTTAGGGCAAGATCCATATCATGGACCGAATCAAGCGCATGGTTTAAGTTTTTCTGTACAACCTGATGTTAAAACACCACCATCATTGTTAAATATGTATAAAGAACTTCGAGATGAATATGGTTATGAAATCCCGAATAACGGTTATTTAGTAAAATGGGCAGAACAAGGAGTATTACTACTAAATACCGTATTGACAGTTCGTCAAGGCGAAGCAAATTCTCATAAGGGAAAAGGATGGGAGCACTTCACAGATCGTGTGATTGAACTGTTGAACGAACGTGAAAAGCCAGTTATTTTCATATTGTGGGGGCGCTATGCGCAGGCGAAGAAGAAGTTAATTACGAATCCGAATCATCATATTATCGAATCTGTACATCCAAGCCCATTATCGGCAAGACGTGGTTTCTTTGGTAGTAAGCCATACTCTAAAGTAAATACGATTTTAGCTAATATGGGAGAAAGAGAAATTGATTGGGAAATTCCAAATTTATAAATAGAAAAGGTAGTTAACAGTCGTTAACTACCTTTTTATTATTGTTGTTCGTTCTTTAATTTTGCATCTAGTACAAAAGTACCAAATGGGATAACTGATGAAACGAATGCTCCAAGTGCCCATAAAATTGATTTACGGTGTACGATTGTTACTTGAATTACTGCAAAGATGAATAGAATAAACAGAACACCATGAGCCATGCCTGTAATTTTAACAGCTGTTGCAAATCCTGCGAAATATTTCAATGGCATTGCTACAAATAATAGTAATAGGAAAGAAATACCCTCAACTAGTCCAATTGCTCTTAATCGTCCGATTGGTGTAGATAACATAAAGTAGCCTCCTTTAACGTATGCTTGTATATAGTAAATTTGTATTCTTTTTCAAAATAAAATAGTCTATTTTGTTTCATTATATACAAAAAGAAAGTTTACACTACGAGAATAGTGCAAAGTTCAAAATATAGTCACAAAAGCATGAGAATTTAAATAAAAACCTATTTGAAGTATTTGACTTCAAATAGGTTTTGTGAATGAAAATATTAAACAAGTACATCCGTTTTTAAAACGAATTTCTCTACAACTTTTGCGACACCATCATTCATATTTGTATCTGTTACGTAGTTTGCAATTTCTTTAATATCATCAGGTGCATTGCCCATTGCAACACCAAGACCAGCAAATTCAATCATTGCTTGGTCGTTATAACTATCGCCCATTGCGATAACTTCTTCACGCTTAATGCCAAGCTTTTGAATCAGTTTGTTTAAGCTCGTTCCTTTTGTAACACCGGCTTCAGTAAATTCTAAGAAGAATGGTTTCGAACGCATCACGCTTAATTGGCCTTCTAGTTGTTGTTGTAGTTTTGATTCTACTATTTGTAAGTGTTCTGGATTTTCTACCATTAATACTTTTACAACTGGTTGTTGTACAGCTTCTTTCAGATTATTTACTTCTACAATTGGCATACCTGTAATTTGACCTTCAATTTCTGTATAAGAGTTGTTTTTTTCAGTAATAATATCGTCACCAATGTATGTGTGGATCCAGACGTTTTCTTCTTCACTAATATCGTATAGACTGTGAACGATTTCAGGAGATAACGTACTACTGAATAATTCTTCATCTGTTTTACAGTTAATAATTTTTGCACCGTTAAATGAAAGAATGAAGCTACCATACTCTTCTAAATGTAGTTCTTTTGCGATTGTACGCATTGCGAATGTTGGACGTCCAGAAGCAAGTACAACCTTTACCCCTTGCTCTTGTGCAGTCATTAACGCTTCTTTCGTACGAGGTGAAATAGTATGGTCATCACGTAATAAAGTATCATCTAAATCTAAAACAATCATTTTATAAGTCATATAGAAAATTCCTTTCTTTAATTGAAATCAAAATACATGTTCATGAAGATGTTGAGGAATAATAGTAAGACATCAAACCTCTTTGAAAAGAAGTAGATAAATCATTATGAGTGTGTTGCTCATAATATCGGTTAATAATCATTGGGGATGGATAAAACCCCAATGATTCAAGTTTGATTTTATCGTAACAACTCTAAAGGTAGAGTGCAATAATGGAAGTTTTCCAATTTACGATATTTGTTTTGCTGTGGAACGAGAAAATAGTATTTCTAGCAAAATGGCCATTACAGATCCAAGAACGAGACCGTTACTTAAAAACGATGCTAGAAATGGTGGAAGTGTGGAATATGCTCCTGCTGGAACAAACATAACTCCGACTCCTGTGAAGATTGAAAGACCGGCTACTTTAAATAATTGTTCTTTATCCTGGACAGTTTCGTATTCTCGAAAGGCGAGGCCAATCATGCTTGCGAATACAGGATAAATAGCGGCATAACCAACTGCAACAGGGATTGCTGCAAAGAATGAAGTAATCTTTGGGAATATACTAACGACAATAATAAAGCTTGACCCTAATATAAAAGGGAGACGTTTATAAATATTAGTCGTTGCAATAAAACCTGCTGATCCAGAAATAGCGACAGGTCCAATAGCTGAAAACAGGCCGCCTAGCAATTGGTTGATTCCTGTTATAATGCCGGCTTGTTTAAAACGATCTGATGCAGCATTTTCTTCATATTTAGAGACAACCTTTTGTACAACGCGAATACTTGCTAACATATTTGTTAGAAGTAAGAGTGTAACAAATATGACCGTAATTACCATGTTCCATTCAACACGAGGCATGCCGAAAACAAATAAGGACGGAAAACGAATTATGTCTGTCACTGGTGTTATTGGATTAGATAATCCGAAGCATGCGAATAATATCCAGCCGCATATGATACTGAAAAGAACGGAATATTGTCCAATAATAGGTAGCTTCATGATGAAAAAGGATAGTAAAATAACAATGAGTGAAAGAATAAATACATTAGGTTGTACTTCTGTATGTTTTCCATCAAGGCCAAACATTCCCTTTAAGAAGGAGCCACTGAGTTGCGCGACAAGAAGAAATAAATACGTTCCAATGACTGTCGGTGTAAAATAGCGAACGAGTTTATCAATAAGTCCAAAAACGCTAAGAATAATACAAATAATACCGCTTAATAAGAAAGCATATTGAAGAACTTTAAGTGTCTCATTGCTTGATCCAAATAATACGACGCCTAAACTTGCGTAAAGGGAGAAAATTCCCCACCAAAGGCCAGCAGGACCTTCTTGAATAGGAAGTTTATGCCCAAATATAGCTTGCAAGAGACCAGCAAAGCCTAGAACAAATAATGTTCTTTGTACAAATGCAATGGCTTCAGCGCCATCAAGACCGTAACTAGTTGCGACACTAATTGGTACAATAAGGCTTCCAGCTAAAATAAATAGTGCCCATTGTAAGGCGGAAAGAAATGTCTTCATTATATCAACCTCTTTCATAGATTCCGTATCTAGTATATACGTATTTTATTTCCACTGGCAAAGATTGTAGATAGAGAAAAGAGTTGAAACACGGTATGAATGCACGTAAGCAATTATGGATAGCAGTTATATGTATGACTTTTGTTGTAATTCTAGGAACGATAGGATTTATGACAATTGAAGAGATTAGTTTGTTTCAAGCATTTTGGATGACGATGATTACTGTATTGACTGTTGGATACGGAGATGCCGTTCCTGTAACGCAAGCAGGGAAAGTATTTGCGCTCCTTATTATTCCTGTTGGTGTAGGTATTGTTACGTATGCAATTGGGGTAGTGGCAGCTATGATTATTGAAGGGAATTTATTTCATGCAGTACGGAGGAAGAAGATGGATAAACAAATAGCGCAGTTGAAAAATCATATTATAGTATGTGGTTGCGGTAGAGTGGGGCTTCAAGTTGTACATGAATTGCAAGAAAAGAACATTCCATTTGTCGTTGTTGATAAAGATGAAAGTATATTGGAGCAGGAAAAGCTTTTATTTGTACATGGAGATGCAACGGAAGATCAAGTATTACATAATGCCGGAATTTTAAAAGCAGCTGGTTTAGTTGCTATTGTTGCAAATGATGCCGAAAATGTATTTATTACATTAACAGCAAGAGGATTAAACGATACGATTAAAATTGTGGCGAGATCTGAAAAGCCAGAAACTGAAGAGAAATTAAGGCGTGCTGGTGCAAATAAGATTATTAATCCATCTAGTATGGCAGGTATTCATATAGCAAAAGGTATTGCAAATCCATTAACCGTTCATTATATTGATACAGTGTTGTATGGAGTAGAACAGTCATTTGTCATTGAAGAAATTCTAGTTGGCAAAGATTCAATACTAGTCGGTAAATCGTTACTAGAGAGTAATGTAAGGAATCAGTTTGATGTAACGATATTAGCGATTTCAGGAAATGGTAATATTATACATAATCCAACAGGGCAGGAAAAATTACAAGAACATGATATGATAATAGTATTTGGTTCAGTAGAGAAACTGGGACAATTTGAGAAAGAATTACAAAGTACGAGGTGATAAGGAATGCAAATATCTAGTGACAAGATTTTAAATAAAATGGCGAATGAAATTGCGAAGGCAAAAAGTAGCGAAGGACAAAAGTCAAAAGAACATTTATTAGTTGTGCGTGCTTTATGCGATTTACTATTAGATGAACAGGTTGAATCTTCTACGTATAGGGAGCCGCAAATTCAATCGCAAGTAATTGGATCACAGCCTATAACAACAGTTCAACCAGTTATACCAGTTTCTGGAGAACCTGTGTATATAAAAGAAGAAGGTGCAAATGGTAATTCTTTATTTGATTTTTAAGAATTAAATCGTTTGGCTTATATGAAAAAATTGCTTATGATAAAGGTAAAAAAGGGGAATTAAGATGAAAATTTTCTTTTTACTAGGTTGTATTGCAGCGGGGCTATCTGTTGCGTTAGGGGCCTTTGGAGCACACGGTTTAGAAAATAAAATTTCTGCGAAAATGTTAGAAGTTTGGAAAACAGGCGTTACATATCAGATGTTTCATGCAGGTGGATTATTCGTAGTTGCTTTATTGATGGATAAGGTTCAATCATCACTTTTAACTACTGCTGGTTGGCTAATGGTAGCTGGGATTATTATGTTCTCAGGTAGTTTGTATGCATTAAGTACGACAGGCATTAAGTTCTTTGGCCCAATTACACCTCTTGGTGGTGTAGCGTTTATTGTGGCGTGGATTCTAGTAGGGACTGCAGTTGTAAAAGGATTATAAAAAACAAAAGCTGGCATTTGCCAGCTTTTTTTATGGTCTTGGAGTATAAGTTGCTTGTTGACTAGGTAAATACGTAATTTCTTCTGGAAATTCTACGTAATCTAAGTAGATCATTAATAGTAAATAGCGTTTTCCTGATTGCGGTTCACTAATAACGATATGGTCACGGCCGGCTGCTTCAATAATACCTGTATAAGATTGTGTACCAAGGGAACTGCCACGTTCATAAGTCATTACAACTGTAGCTTGCTTACCTTTGTTTAAACGAAGGATATTTTCAATATAGGATTGCTCTAGAGGTAACATGCCTTGAGAAATTGCATATTGAGCTTGTGCAGCTTGAGCTGTTTGTTGTTGCATTGCTTGCTGTTGTTGTTGAGTCATTTGTTGTGGTTGGACATAAGTTCCAGATGGTTGATAAAAACCTGTTCCATAGTACGGATTTTGTTGCTGTGCCATTCAAAAATCCCTCCTCATTTTTATTCCTTAATATACGCTAGGGCAGTCTCCAGCAGATGGCTGGAAGAAGCAGTGCTTTTTAAAGCGACCAGAGTTTTGTTGGTTATACCAAGTTGGTGGACAAGGACCTTCAGGTCTAAAGAACCATAAGGCAAAGTTGGCAGGCCAAAAACGTTGCCCTTGAATGGTCCGTCTCGCCAGGGCAATATCTTGTTCACGTGCCCGTTGATAAAAATATCCTTTTTGCGTTGCTTCAAAACCGCCGGGGTTTTGATAAACCATTTGACGTAAATTACGAATGCTTTTAAAGTCTAAACAATTTCCGCGGACACGATTTACTCCAACGTTTCCGACCATTAACATTCCTTGTTGCCCTTCTCCTTCGGCTTCAGCACGCATCAGTCTAGCTAACAACTTTACATCTTCTTCGTTATAAGCAATAACACCCATTATGTGTCACCTCTCTTTTTGTAATACCTTTTGGAAAGAGGTTTATTTCTAGATGAAGTGTGGAACAATTACTAGTTCATACGTATGAGAAAAAGGACTCAGATATGACAACCAAACGAAGTTTTACATTGAGAGAGGAAAATAAAAAAGCTAGCGTGAGCTAGCTTTTCATCATTAAAATACTTTAGACCATAAGTTTGAGAAGAAATCTCCAATAGAGCGCATTGTTAGCACAAACCAATTGGCTTTTTCAACTTCCTCTGTTGTTTTTGCAGTAACTTTCATACTTTTACTACCGTCTAAGAAACCATATTTATCAGTTGATTCTAAAGTAATTGAGCCTACTTTGGCATCTTTCTTAACAGGAGCAACTAAATGTCCATCTTCAGCAAGAGATTTATCTAATTCAGTCCCAATTTTATAAGGATCTTTGCTACCTTTTTTCGCAATTACTGTTATTTCTTTTTCAGGTGCAACCGTTACTTGATCTTCTTTCCCTTTTACTACAGAGATTGTGTTATTTTTATCAACCTTGAGCTTTTGTTTTTCGAAGTTATTAAATCCATATTCGATTAATTCACGAGATTCTGTGAAGCGCTCGTCCATTGATTTCGTTTTAATAATAACCGAGATAAGACGTAAATCACCGCGTTTCGCAGTAATAGTAAATCCATATCCAGCTGTATCAGAACTTCCTGTTTTTAAACCATCAGTACCTTCATAAGCGAAGGCAGCTCCTGGTAACATCCAGTTCCAGTTTTCCATACGAATTGGTTTTGGATGATTGTCTGGGAAGTTTCTAAATCTTTGTTTTGTATCCTCTAGCATTTCTGGATACTTTGTAATCATTGCTTTTGAAAGTATACCCATATCGCGAGCTGACATAGAGTTTTCTGCATTTGGATCAGTACCCTCGGGATGTTTCCCTTTTAAGTCAGCGTTATTTAAACCAGTAGCGTTTACAAATTTATATTTCTTTAATCCTAGCTTTTTTGCATGTTCATTTGCAAGATTTAAGAAGTTTTTCTCACTTCCTGCAAGAAGTTCTGCTAAAGCAATACTAGATCCATTTGCAGAGAATATAACAATAGAATGATATAATTCTCTTACAGTATATTGACGTCCTTTTTCGAACGGTACATTAGAGAATTCATTATTACGAGAGACTTCATAAGCGTAATCGGAAATATTTACTTTCGTATCCCAAGTAATTTTCCCTTCTTTAATTGCTTCTAAAACAGCGTAAACAACAATTAATTTTGACATACTAGCAATAGCTAGCAGTTCGTCTGGGTTTTGTTCATGCAGTATTTTCCCTGTATCTGCATCAAATAGAAGTGCAGCAGCAGCTTCTATTTGTATTTTTTCTTCCGCATGGGATGTTGTTACTTCTAAGGAAGAAATTGACAACAGAAGCGCTAGTAAAATAGACAAGATTTTCTTCATATAAATTATCACCTTCGCATCGTTATTAGCATATAGCTCGTACCATTTTAGCATGAATTTGGATATAGAAAAGTTACAATTTTGTAAGGAATTTGTCGGTTTTTGTTCGAATTTGCGGGAAAAAGGAGTTTTTTGAGGAGAAATATAGAGGGAAATAAAAAAAGGGACGAATTTCGTCCCTTTTTCAATATTATATGTGTAAAAATTTCTCTACTTTTTCGTCTGGTAAGATGTTTCCAACGAAGAATGTTCCGAATTCACCATAACGAGCACTTACTTCATCAAATCGCATTTCATATATAAGTTTCTTAAATTGAAGAACATCGTCAGCGAATAATGTTACGCCCCACTCGAAATCATCGAATCCAACAGATCCTGAAATAACTTGGCGTACTTTCCCTGCGTATTGGCGACCAATCTTGCTGTGACTGTACATCATTTTTTTACGCTCTTCCATAGGAAGCATGTACCAGTTGTCATCACCTTGGCGACGCTTATCCATTGGATAGAAGCAAATATGATTTGCTTTCGGTAATTCAGGATATAAGCGAGCTAAAATTTGTGGATTTTGATATGGATCCTCATCAGCTGGAAGGTAGTTGCTTAGTTCAACAACAGATACGTAAGAATATGCAGGAACCATATATTCAGCTAATGTTGTTTTATTCAATTCTGTCTCAATTTCATTTAACTCTTCCATTGTTGGACGTAAAATCATAAGCATAATATCAGCTTTTTGACCAACAACTGTATACATTGCGTGACTACCTTTTTTCGCAGTAGCTACTTCGTTCCATTTTTCAACGACATTTAAAAATTCAGACACTGCTTGTCCGCGTTCGTCGCTAGATAATGTTTTCCATGCAGCCCAATCAATAGAACGTAAATCATGTAAACAATACCAGCCATCTAACGTTGTTGTTGCTTCACTCATTCTATTCACCTCAGTTAATGATAGTTTTACACGTTAACTATAGCATATATAGTTTTAAAATCATCTATATAAAACCTTGGCGCATAAAATTGTCACATTTAAGTGTTTAAGCGAGGTGAATTTAACGGCTGAATTTTATGAAAATATAATCATTTTTATTTTATCTATTTTTTGGGAGCTATAAGTTTAAAATATAGAAGAAAAGCAGTATTCTTAAAGATAGAGTTTTTTAACATATGTAGGAGGGTTTATTCGTGAGCAACTTATTTACAACAGTAAAAGAAAAAGTTCAAGGAAAAGGCATTTCTATCGTACTTCCTGAAGGAACTGATGAAAGAATTTTAGGCGCTGCAGAGCGTTTAGCAAAAGAAGAGTTAGTAAAACCAATCTTAGTTGGTAATAAGGAAGAAATTAGCGCAAAAGCTGCTAGCATGAATTTAACATTAGCAGGCGTTGATATTTACGACCCAGCTACATACGAAGAAATGGATGCAATGGTAGCATCTTTCGTTGAACGCCGTAAAGGTAAAGCAACTGAAGAAGACGCTCGCAAAATCCTTAAAGACGAAAACTACTTCGGTACAATGCTTGTATACATGGGCAAAGCACACGGTTTAGTAAGTGGTGCAGCTCACTCTACAGCTGATACAGTTCGTCCGGCACTTCAAATTATTAAAACAAAACCAGGCGTTACAAAAACTTCTGGCGTATTCATCATGGTACGTGAAGAAGAGAAATATGTATTCGCTGATTGCGCAATTAACATTGCACCAAACAGCCAAGATTTAGCTGAAATCGGTATCGAAAGTGCGAAAACTGCTGAGTTATTCGGCATTGATCCACGTGTTGCTATGTTAAGCTTCTCTACAAAAGGTTCTGCGAAATCTCCAGAAACAGAAAAAGTTGGAGAAGCAACTCGCATTGCAAAAGAAATGGCTCCTGAGTTAACTTTAGATGGAGAATTCCAATTCGATGCTGCATTCGTACCATCTGTAGCTGAGAAAAAAGCTCCAGGTTCTACAATTAAAGGTGATGCTAACGTATTCGTATTCCCAAGCTTAGAAGCTGGTAATATCGGCTACAAAATCGCTCAACGTTTAGGTAACTTCGAAGCAGTAGGACCAATCTTACAAGGTTTAAACATGCCTGTAAATGACCTGTCTCGTGGATGTAACGAAGAAGAAGTGTACAAGTTAGCTTTAATTACAGCAGCTCAAGCACTTTAATTCTAAAATGAATTAGTATGGAAAATGACCACCCTTAGGGTGGTCATTTTTATTTTTCTAAGCCAAGTGCTTTATTATTACGATCAATAATACGTTGTAAATTCGTCTCATATAAAGGAATCTCATCTATTGTTAATTGAGATGGTGTTAACTTTGGAGCGAATTGCTGCAATGTTTTTAAAAGACGCATCATTAAATCTTGTACTGTAATGGTTTCGCCAAGTAATTCTGAGAGTGAGGCCATCGTACTTGGTACAATTTCAGGGTACGTAAAGCGTGTTTCTTTTCCTTGAATTGCTAGGTTGTAGAAATCACGAACGAGTGCGGCACGCTCAGAGCCACTTCCGGTAGCACAGAGATAAATTTGGACAGCGACACCGCCGCGAATACGACGTTGTGAAATACCAGCGAATTTTTGATTGCGAATACTTAAGTCATAACTACCAGGACAGTAAGAGCCAACAATTTCTTTTGCCTCGATAGTAACGTTGTAATCCTTTAACATCTCCTTAATTAAATGCCACATCGTATCGTATCCAAGATCAATATCGATACCTTTTTCTGTTTCTTGGAATAAAAGTGATACGTTTAAAACACCTTCATCAAGCACGACTGCAAGCCCGCCAGAATTACGAACAATAACATTGAAGTTGTGTTGTTTTAAAAAAGAAATACCTTCTTCTAAATGCGGAAGGCGTGAATCTTGAATGCCAAGGACAATTGTATTGTGATGAACCCAAGAACGCATTGTTGCGGCTGAATTGCCATTTCCAATGCTTGTGCATAATGTGTCATCCATTGCGAATGACTGAAGTGCGTGGAATGTTGGTCCCAAACTAGACTGATCTACAATGCGCCACTCTGGCTGAGATAAAATGGAACGGGAATTGCTCATATAACTAACCCCTTATCTTTAAAATGACAATCTCTATTATAGCAAAAAATGAAGAATGGAGTTTTCTCACATATAAAGGGGGAGCTTAAAGGTGAAATAATAAAAAGGATGCATTACATGCATCCTTTTTATTCTGCAATTTTTTCTAAATTACCGTTTCGGTCCATTCGGAAAGATGTTTGAGAACGTTCTTCGTCATCCATGACTGCCAATTTACGAGCTCGGTTCATAATGTTCATAAGTGTTTCGTAATCTTCTTGTACAGTATGAGATTGCTTTTCTAACTTTTCTAGTTTCTTTTCTAGTTCCTCATTCCGAAGGATTTGTGCTTTAATTTCTTGTTTCAATCTCGTATTCTCGTTTTCAAGAGCTGTCACTTTTATATTTGAAGATCCGACTGTTTGTAAAAAATAAATAACATCTTGCATTGTCATAGAGCTTCTTGCAGCAGGAGCAGTAGATTCTTGATATGGAATAGCTTCTTTATATTGTACGATTGATTCCTCTTGTACTAATTCTTCATAATCAGTTATCGAATCTGAAGCTGGTGGTGTATAAAGTAAACGTTTTTTCGCTTGTTCACCGCTTGCAGCACGCATTTTATCTTTACGATGTTTTTTTGCTAGTTGAAGAGCTTGTTCATAGCTATAGCGAACGACAGCATTCCAGCGGAAACCACAAGCAGCAGATGTACGATTTAACTGATCTCCTACTTCCTCAAATGCATTTAATTGCGTACTTCCTTCTCGAACATGACGAAGTACCGTTTCAGCAAGTAATAAATCATCCTCATCTGTCCAAGCATCTTGTCTTACTTTCATAGATTCAACTCCCTTTCTTTTTATGAACTTCCTATTTTTATAATGGGCAAAAAAATAAACTTTTATACAAAGCTTTTAAAAATATGGTAGATTTCGATGAAAGGTAAAAATTTTCCCATGAATGGTGAGCGCTTCTGTAGGAGAGCATATAAATATGTAGCATTATGTAGAGAATAGGCTTTGTAGGGAAACTTGCAACGAGCTTCAAAGAGCGGTAAAATACCATTTAGTGTTTATTTTTAAACGAACTTGAGAAAAGTTTAAAATAGAGGAAGTGTTATATAATGGGAAACGAATTTCGCGTGTGCGATGACTGTCAGGCAACGAACGTTAAAACGTTAGTTCCGAAGTTAAAAAAAGTAGATTCATGTGCAACGATTGAAGTTGGATGTCAGTCTTACTGTGGTCCTGGTCGTAAAAAATCATTCGCATTTGTAAATAACCGTCCAGTTGCGGCTCCAACAGAAGATGAGTTAATCGTAAAAATTGAAGCAAAGTTAAATAAGTAAGAAAAAGAAGAGTGAAAAGATTACTCTTCTTTTTTTATGCCCATAAGAGGAAAGATTTATTCTGCGAAAGTACTCTTGTGTGGACGAACGTTTTCTAAAGGATGGATATAACTTTTGTATTAAAGTTCCAATTTATATAAATTTATATTTCAAAATAATGGTTGACAGTCTTTTAAAGCGATAGGTAGAATAGAAGTGTCTGATTCTGAGAATCATTATCAGGAAAATAACAATTCACCTAATTTTTTTATTGCTATTTGAGAATAAATTTCATTTTAATAAATATATGTTGTTGGTTAGGATGGTTGAGGGATGGAAGCGAGCGCAAGCAGTATAGAACAGCAAGAAGAGAATGTTAAAGAGATTAAGAGCAGACCGCTCATCGCTTCTATTATTTTAGTAGCGGGTACAGTTTTGTTAGCTTTAAGCATGGCAGTTTCTATTTCTTTTGGGGCTGCAGATATTAGTTTAAAGACTGTATGGCAAGCTGTATTTCAGTTTGATGGATCTATTACACATCATAACGTAATTCAAGAGCTTCGCATGCCTAGAGCAATAGGGGGCGTAGTTGCAGGTGCCTTTTTAGCGGTATCAGGAGCAATTATGCAAGGCATGACGCGAAATCCACTTGCTTCACCATCGTTAATGGGAATTACAGATGGGGCTGTATTTGGAATTGCAATTATGTATGCATTTTTCCCTAATTCACCTTATTTAATGTTTGTTATCGCATCTTTTATTGGAGCTGCGTTTGGTGCAAGCATTGTATATGGAATTGGGTCTTCTTCACCAGGTGGATTAACACCTGTGAAATTAGCTTTAGCAGGTGCAGCTATTAGTGCTTTATTAGGGGCAATTTCATCTGGAATCGCATTGTATTTTAATCTTGCCCAAGAGGTGAGCATGTGGAATGCAGGCGGAGTTGCTGGAGTGAAATGGCAAAGTATTAATATGTTAGTGCCAATTGGCCTTGTTTGTCTTTTTATCGCAATTATGATGTCGAGATATATTACAATTTTGAGCTTCGGTGAAGAAATTGCAATTGGACTTGGTCAAAATACGACATTAATTAAATTTATCGGAACAGTACTTGTTCTTGTTTTAACGGGTTCCGCAGTTTCCATGGCAGGATCAGTAGGGTTTGTTGGTCTTGTAATCCCGCATATGACTCGTTTCCTTGTAGGCTCGGACTATAGATGGGTTATTCCATGTTCTGCGGTCTTAGGCGGGCTGTTAATTGAATGTGCAGATATGTTATCTCGCGTTATTAACCCGCCATTTGAAACGCCAATTGGAGCAATTACAGCGCTAATTGGGGTTCCATTCTTCCTCTACTTAGCACGTAATGAAGGGAGAGGAAAGATGTGAGGACGAGTGTCTTAACAAAAAAGAACATTTCTATATTAACGATTTTAGTAGGACTAATCGTTTCTATATTTCTTATTAGTTTAAATACAGGAACTTTTAAAATACCCCCAATGGACGTATTAAAGTCATTGGTTGGACTAGGGGCTGAAGATCAGTCTGTTATTTTATTTGAATTCCGTATGCCGCGTATGGTAATTGCTATACTAGTCGGATCTGCTTTAGCTATGTCAGGTGCGATTTTGCAAGGTTTATCACGAAATCCACTTGCTGATCCAGGTATTATAGGGATTAATGCTGGAGCGGGATTAACAGTTGTTATATTCGTCTACTTCTTCTTCGGGAAAGTAGGGACTGGTACATTTTTATCTGTATTCATTCTTCCATTTTTCGCACTAGTTGGAGCGATATTAGCAGCGGTAATTATTTATTTATTAGCATGGAAAGACGGCGTTTCATCGACTCGATTAATACTAGTCGGTATTGCCGTTGCAGCTGGATTTGGAGCTGTTAGTTTAATTTTCTCTATGAAGATGACATCTAACGATTTTCGTTTTGCTACGATTTGGCTGGCGGGAAGTCTGTGGGGTACAGATTGGAAATTCGTATTAAGTGTACTTCCATGGATGGTTATTTTCTTACCGCTTGCTATAAGTAAAGCACACATATTAAATGTAATGAACCTAGGCGATTCTACAGCAGTTGGCCTTGGTGTAAATGTAGAAAAAGAAAGACGTAAATTATTATTTATTGCAGTTTGTTTAGCGGGTGCATCTGTTGCTGTTGCCGGTGGAATTGGCTTTATCGGTTTAATGGCCCCGCATTTAGCAAGGCGCCTTGTTGGTGGCAAACATCAAATCATGTTGCCCACAGCTGCGCTAATAGGAACGTTTTTACTTTTATTCGCAGACGTAATTTCAAGAAGTGTACTAACAACTTCAGAAATACCAGTCGGTCTTGTTATTTCTGTAATTGGTGCACCGTATTTCATTTATTTACTTATGAGGACAAAATAAAGGGAGGCTTTTCGTATGGCAACTTTAGCGGTTGATGCGGTATCTGTTGGCTATAATGAAGGTTTAATTATTGATGGATTAACAGTTGAAATTCCGGAAGGGAAAATTACAACAATTATTGGGCCAAATGGTTGTGGGAAGTCCACATTATTAAAAACGGCGTCTCGTATTTTGAAGGCAAAACAAGGTACTGTTTATCTTGACGGAAAAGCAATTGAGAAACAGCCAACGAAAGAAATTGCAAAGAAAATGGCGATTTTACCACAAACTGCAGAAGTACCAACGGGTCTTACTGTATTTGAGCTTGTGTCATACGGAAGATTCCCTCATCAAAAAGGGTTTGGCACGTTGAAAGAAGAGGATTATCGCTACATTAACTGGGCACTTGAAGTGACAGGAATGAAAGAATTTGCGAATCGTCCAGCAGAAGCGCTATCTGGTGGTCAACGTCAACGTGTTTGGATTGCAATGGCTCTTGCACAAGGAACAGAATTACTTGTATTGGATGAACCAACAACGTACTTAGATATGGCTCATCAATTAGAAGTATTAAACTTATTGAAAAAGTTAAATGAAGAAGAAGGTAGAACGATTGTTATGGTTATCCATGACTTAAACCACGCTTCTCGTTTCTCAGATCATATGATTGCATTAAAAGCAGGTAAGTTAATGAAACAAGGAACACCAGATGAAGTTATGACAAGTGAAACACTTCGTAACGTATTTGAGATTGAAGCTCAAATCGTTCCATGTCCAGTAAACTGTAAGCCAATTTGCTTAACATATGATTTAGCGATGATTAGTAATCAATTGCGTAAAAAAGCTTAAGTAGAACCCCCTCGTGAAGAGGGGGGACTTCTAATGGACGTTGAGCTTCTTATATAAGAATGGGAAGTTGAACGCCCGTTAGAATGGGGTATTAACAACAATTAATAAAAATATATTGATTAATTGTTATCTTCGTTTCTTATAGTTCATTGCAACTTATAAGATAAATACAGCTAGAAGGAGTGGGAACATGAAGAATTTTAAAATGGCACTATTAGCAATGGTATTAGTTGTGACTTCTGTACTATTTGCTGCTTGTTCTAACAAAGAAGAAGAAAAGAAAGCAGATGCAAAGACTGAAGAGCGCACTGTAAAACATGCAAAAGGGGAAATTAAAATTCCTGCAAACCCAAAGAAAATTGCTGACCTTAGTGGTTCAACAGAAGAATTATTAATTTTCGGTATGAAACCGGTTATTACTGCTAATACATCTCAAGAAAAAATTGATGCACATATTGAAAAGAAACTAAAAGACGTTAAACCAGTTGGTTCTGCTTGGGGCGATAAAATTAACATCGAAGCAGTAGCTGCTGCAAAACCAGATTTAATTCTTGTAAATAATCGTCAAGAAAAGATTTATGATCAATTATCTAAAATTGCACCAACAGTTATGTTAAACACTCCATTAGATCAATGGCGTCCAAAATTCGAAGAAGTAGGTCAAATCTTCGGTAAAGAAAAAGAAACAAAAGAATGGTTCAAAAAGTATGATGAAAAAGCAAGCAAATTACATGACAAAATCGTCGCTAAAACTGGTGAAGCAACATTCATGAAAATGGCTGCGTATCCAAATGCTTTCCGCGTATACGGTGACTACGGTTACGGTAGCGTAATCTTTAATGATTTAAAACTACCAGCAGTTAAAGGTACACCAACTGATAAACCACTAGTACAAGTACAAAAAGAAGCTTTAATCGATTACAACCCAGATTACTTATTCGTATTTACAACTGGTGACGGTTCTCAGCGCTTAAAAGAATTCCAAGAAGAATCAATTTGGAAAAACATGAACGCTGTTAAAAACAACCACGTATTCACAATTAAAAATGAAGACTTAAACAAAGGTTACTTCCCATTAGGGAAAGATATGATCTTAGACGAAGTTGCTGAATTCGTTTTAGGTAAATAATGTATAAAGGAAATCACTTTTACTTCGGTAAAGGTGATTTTTTCTTTTTATAAAGGTAATTAATACAGTCTTTCATTTCTTTCTGTTTCTCATTTCGTTTATAATATAAAGTAAGAATGTAGTAAAGAAAGGGGGATGTCGGAAAGTGGTATATTTAAACGACAAACTCAGCGAAACAAAAGTGTTTAAAGACCCAGTACATAAATATGTGCACGTGCGTGATCGTGTTATTTGGGATTTAATCGGAACGAAAGAATTTCAACGCTTGCGCCGTATTAAGCAGCTTGGAACGACATTTTTTACATTTCACGGTGCAGAGCATAGTCGCTTTACTCATTCGTTAGGTGTATACGAAATTATTCGTCGTATGATTGATGATGTGTTTGATGGCAGACCAAATTGGAATGCTGAAGATAGATTGTTATGTTTATGTGCGGCATTACTTCATGATGTCGGTCACGGCCCATTTTCTCACTCGTTTGAAAAAGTATTTTCATTAGATCATGAGAAATTTACGCAAAAGATTATTGTTGGCAATACGGAGATTAATGATGTATTAAGTCGTGTTGATAAGGAGTTTCCACAAAAGGTAGCAGATGTAATTGCAAAAACGTCTACTAATAAATTAGCAATTAGTATGATTTCGAGCCAAATTGATGCGGATCGTATGGATTATTTATTAAGAGATGCTTATTTTACAGGCGTAAAGTATGGAAACTTCGATATGGAACGTATACTGCGTGTAATGCGCCCGTATGGGGATCAAGTAGTCATTAAAAATAGTGGTATGCATGCTGTTGAGCATTACATTATGAGTCGTTATCAAATGTATTGGCAAGTATATTTCCATCCGGTAACGCGAAGTGCAGAAGTTATTTTAACGAAGATTTTACACCGTGCTAAATCATTGCACGAGAAGTATTATACATTTAAAAATCATCCTGTTCATTTCTATTCTTTATTTGAAGAAGAAGTAACAGTAGAGGATTATTTAAAGTTAGACGAGAACGTTATGTATTACTACTTCCAAGTATGGCAGGAAGAAGAAGATCCAATTTTAAGCGATCTATGCCGCCGTTTTATGAATCGAAATCTATTTAAATATGTAGAGTTTACAGATAAACACGGTTTAGATAATTGGATGGAATTAAGTAGTTTATTTAAAAAGATTGGACTTGATCCGGAGTATTATTTAGTAGTTGATTCAACATCAGACTTACCGTATGACTTTTATCGTGCAGGAGAAGAAGAAGAGCGTTTGCCAATCCTACTTCTTATGCCAAACGGAGAGCTTAGAGAGCTTTCACGTGAATCGGATATTGTTGAGGCGATTACAGGTAAGAAAAGAACGGACCAAAAGCTATTCTATCCACATGATTTAATCTATGAAGATGGAAGAAAAGGAAAATATAAAGAGAGAATTATTGAGTTGTTAGAAGGAAAGAAATAAGAAGCAGCTAGTGGCTGCTTCTTATGAAAAACTTGAAATTATTTGTCGCTTAAGCGTTTTCCGCCAACTGCATAATGATTCTTAGACATTTCTTCGATGAAAACAACGATGTTTTCTTCAGGAGCACCAGTTGTTTCGCTTACTGCTGCTGTTACTTTCTCAGCAAGAGCTTTCTTTTGTTCTTCTGTGCGTCCTTCTAGCATTTTCACTGTTACGTATGGCATGTACAATCGCTCCTTTTATGTAAGTTACACTCTTATTATAGCGGATTATGGGGAAGAACAATCGAAAAAACAAATAATTTCTTTTTTTGACATATGGAAGAGGAGATGAAGTATGGATCAGTTATTTAGATATCCATTGCACGAAATTCCGTTGGTAGCAATGGCGATTATTATTGCATTATCCGTTCATGAATTTGCACATGCATATGTTGCATATAAATTTGGGGACGATACAGCAAAGAGACAAGGGCGTTTAACGCTATCACCGATGGCTCATTTAGACCCTATCGGTTTGATTGCAGTATTAATTCTTGGATTCGGTTGGGCCAGACCGGTTCCTGTTAACCCATATAACTTTAAAAGACCGCGTCTTGCAGGCATATTAGTTTCAATTGCAGGGCCGATTAGTAACTTAATTTTAAGTGCAATTGGTTTAATTATTTTGTATAGCTTAGCAGTATTTGGAGTGTTAGATGCAGTTCCAGTTGCAGTAGCTGAAACATTAGGAAAGTTTTTTGAGCTCTTTATTATGTTAAATATTGTTTTACTTGTATTTAATTTATTACCGATCCCGCCACTTGATGGGTATCGTGTAGTGGAAGATTTAGCACCAGCAAATATTCGCGCGAAAATGACACAGTATGAAAAATATGGAGCGATTGCGTTATTAATTCTCGTTATTACACCGCTTAGTAATTACACAATTCAACCTATTTTCCAGGTAGTTATTCCGCATGTATTAATGTTTTTACAAAGTATCATTGCGCCTATTTTTGGCCTTTTATAATTTTTAAGTGAGGAGGATTTTACATATGACAGAGAAAAAGAAAAAAATCGGTTTTAATATTGTGAAAAATGATTCAACAGATGGACATGGTGGATTTGGTGTTGGGGCATTAAGCCTAGAAAACATTTCACCTGTATTTGTTGATGTACTAGAGAAAACCGCATTCGTTGATATCGGTGCGATGCATGCGCGTAGTACAGTAGAAAAAGGTATTAAGTTTTTAACAAATAAAGATGAAGTTCCAAACGGAAAACCATTTTGGCTTGTTTGGGTAACGATTGAAAGAACTGCAACTGGTGCTTATTACGCAGGTGTAACAGCTTGTGAAATGACAGTAGACCGTGAAATTCGTCGCGGATATAAATCACTTCCAGAACACGTAAACAAAATGGATAAATCAATGAAGCGTCACATTATGGTTGACCATATGGATGAATCATCTAAAAAAGTACTTGGTACGTTCTTGAAAGAACATAATGAAGCGATTTGGAACGAATCTAGTGAAGAATTGCGTCGTGCATTATTAAGTGAATAAAAAATAGCTGACGGATGCCCGTCAGCTATTTTTTTTACCAAGGAAGATATTTTTTCCACCAACTTGTTTTTTTCTTTTCTTCAGTCGTTTTTTCAAATTCTTCTTTATCATCGACGTGATCCATACAATATTCAGTCGGTTCGGTACCTTTAGCGAAATACATTTTCACAGAAATAGGACAATTTTTTGTAGCAATTTTACCGTTCTCTGGGTTGATATTAACCGCTACGACGTCACCTGGTTGTTTAAATTCTTTTTTGGGCTGTCCATCTAAGCCTTTCTCCATCGTATCAGTCCATATTTTCTTCGCATATCCTTGTTCTGCTACGTTTGAAATAGATTTAGGTTGATCATATCCGACCCATACACCTGTTACGATTTGCGGAGTAAATCCGATCATCCAACTATCCGTTTCAGTAGAACCAGATTTTCCGGCATATGTTCTTGATAATTTTGATAACATCGATTGGCCAGTTACAGCAGCATAACTGCTTAGTTTCTTATTAAACATACCGGTCATCATTTCTTCCATTACAAACGCTTTGCTCTTGTCGAGAACTTGTTTACTCTCTAAATGAGCATCGTATAATATATTTCCTTCATGATCCATAATGCGGCGAATGAAAGTAGGTTTTACTTCTTTTCCACCGTTTGCGAACATGCTATAAGCGTTAACCATTTCAATTGGTTTTACGGGTGATGTGCCGAGAGCTAGAGAAGGCACATCTTTTAATGCACTTGTAATTCCAAATTGTTTTGCTGTTTTTGCGAGTGCGTCATCTCCTAAAAATAAATTCGTTTTTACAGCATATATGTTATCAGAGACTGCGAGAGCTTGTGCCATCGTTACAAAATCATCTGCATAATAATCTTTATAGTTTTTTGGTTTATACTTTGAAACGCCGTCACCTAAAGTAAATACAGTATATTCGCTTTTTAAGCGCGTAGCAGGCGTGAATCCTCGTTCTAATGCTGCATAATATAGAAATGGCTTAAATGTAGAACCAGGCTGACGAACGGCTTGTGTAGCCCTGTTAAATTGACTCGTAGTATAATCAGTTCCGCCAACAAGAGCAGCCACTTCACCTGTCGTTGGATTCATAGAGACGAGAGCAGTTTGTATGTTTGTTGTGTCAGGTATATGATCTTTTACAGCTTGCTCTGCTACAGCTTGTAGTTTAGGGTCTAGCGTTGTATAAATTCGCAAGCCACCCCGTTGTAAAGCTTGTTCGTCTAATCCAACATCACGAAGAAGCGAAGCTTGTACAGCATCTTGGAAATATGGTGCGACCTCTGCTACTTTTTTCGTATCTAATGAGGCAAAAGTTAGTGGCTCTTTCTTCGCTAAGGCTGCTTGTTGCTTCGTAATATATCCTTGTTCGACCATTTCATCTAATATGAGAGCTTGTCGTCCTTTAGCACGATCCTCTTTCAAAAAGGGAGAATAGACACTTGGCCCTTTCGGGATACCTGCGAGCATACTAGCTTCTGCTAATGTTAAATCTTTTGCTGTTTTATCGAAATATAGACGGGACGCAGCTTCGATTCCATAAGCGCCATGTCCGTAATAAATTGTATTTAAATATCCTTCTAAAATATGATTTTTATTATAGTTTACTTCAAGGCGGACAGTGTACATTGCCTCTAATAATTTCCGTTTCCACGTTTTATCATGATCTAAATACAGATTACGCGCGTATTGTTGTGTAATTGTACTAGCTCCTTGTACCTTTGCCATCGCTTTTAAATCAGCAACAATTGCACCTGCAATCCGTTTCACATCGAAGCCGTGATGTTTATAAAATCTTTGATCTTCAATAGAAAGGGTCGCTTCTTTTACATAAGGTGAAATTTCATTAAGAGAGACATTGTAACGTTTTTGAATTTCATTACTTTGTCCAATAACAGTATCATCGTTTGCGTAAAAGACGCTTGTTTGTGGGACCGCAACAGGAGGAGGTCCCATAATTTTTGCAACTATAATAATAACAAAAAAAGAAAAAACGAAGAAAAGGACGCAAGAAAACATTGCGGTGAAGAAAAGACGTTTATATTTTTTAAGTTTTGGATTCATAGTTTGATCCATCTTTTTTCAGCCCCTCATTAATACAAGCGTTATTGTATTAGTATTGAGGGTTTTCATTTATTTTAAACAATGAAATTTCGAAAATAAAAAGCTCCTTCCATTAAGAAAGGAGCTCAAAGGCACGTGCTGGCCAATCGGTAATGATGACATCTACACCATAATCAATCATAGTTTGTAAATCTTTGTATTCGTTAATTGTATATGGACGGAAAACATATCCTTGCTCTTGTGCTAATTGCACAAATTCTTTCGTTAATAGCTGGAAGTTTGGATGTAATCCACTTGCTTTTCTCTGTTTTGCTTCGGCAATTGGATCAGCAATCGTTGTATCATATAAAATTGCTCTTGGGATTTCAGGAGCAATTTCTGCTAATAATGAAACAGAGTCATGGTTAAATGATGAAAATACAATTTGATTAGAAAGATGATATTCGCGCACAAGTGCAACAGCTTTTTCCTCAATATTTGGGTAATGAATAACATCTGTCTTTAATTCAATATTTAGTTGTAAGTTCGTTGTGGAAAGCCAAATGAAAATCTCACGCAACGTTGGGATTTTTGCTTCATGGAAAGAAGGGTCTTTATAGCTACCAGCGTCCAATGATTGTAGTTCCTCTACCGTTTTTTCCGAAACAAGTCCAACGCCATTTGTTGTACGATCGACGGTTTCATCGTGAATTACGACAAGTTCACCATCTTTTGATAAGTGGACATCGAGTTCAATTCCGTGAGCGCCAATGCGTTCTGCTTCTTGGAAGGCAATCATCGTATTTTCGGGATGTGTACCTTTTACTCCGCGGTGAGCGAAAATAAGTGGTTTACTCATGTGAAATTCTCCTTATTATCTCTTTTCTTTCATTATGAAACTGCTTTAGGGAAAATACAATTGAATATGATAAACATTTACAAAAGTCTAACAGTTGCAGAAAAGTTAACGTTAACGTAAAATGTAATAATCAAGTGAAGGGAGGAATAAACATGTATAAAATTGATGAAGTAACAAAGCAAGTCGGTTTAACAAAACGTACACTTCGTTATTATGAGGAAATTGGTTTAATTCATCCCCCAGAACGTAGTGAGGGGAATATTCGTCTGTATACGGATGAGGATATTGCCAGAATTAAAAGAATTGTAGAAGCGAAAGAAGTGCTAGGAATCACACTTCAAGAAATGCAGCATTTCTTATCACTAAAAGAAAGAATGGAGCAAAGAAGAAATAGCGAGAACCCTCGTGATCGTGAAGTGATTCAAGAAATTAAAGATATGCTTGAAAAACAAGTGCAAACGTTAGACGAAAAAATGGAGCAAATGCAACGTGTAAAGGCAGAACTTGAAGATAGTTTACATCGTGCAGTAACATTTTTAGAGAGCACAAAAGGAGAGTAATCAAAATGGAGAGCAAACAAAAACTAGGGAGATTGATTACAGTGGTGGCTACCTTCCTGGCCTTTTCGGGTATAGGAGTAGTCGACCCAATTTTGCCGATTATTGCAGAGAAAATTGGTGCAACGCATTGGCAAGTTGAAATGTTATTTACTGCTTATATTTTAACGATGGCAATCATGATGTTACCAGCTGGTATATTTGCATCAAGATTTGGTGATAAACGGATGATGACAATCGGTCTTGCGATTGTGACTGTATTTGCGTTTATATGTGGTATATCGCAAACGATTGCTCAATTATCTCTTTTCCGTGCTGGATGGGGATTAGGAAATGCGATGTTTTTTGCTACAGCGATGACGCTGTTAATAGCATTAAGTAAAGAAGTTCATGAAGCAGTAGGATTATACGAAGCAGCGATCGGCTTAGGTATGGCTGGGGGGCCGTTATTGGGTGGAATATTAGGTGGACATTCTTGGCGTTATCCATTTTTCGCGACGAGTATTTTAATTTTCTTAGCATTTATTTTAGTATTCTTTTTTGTAAAAGAACCGGAGCGAAAAGTGAAGCGTAAGGCTGCTGGCGTAGGAGAATTACTTAACCTGGTGAAGTATAAACCGTTTATGCAAGGTGCGATTTCAGGAATGTTATACTACTACGGATTTTTCGTTGTGTTAGCATATTCACCACTTATTATGCATTTATCAGCTATTCAATTAGGCTTTGTATTTTGCGGATGGGGATTAGCGTTAGCTTACGGTTCTGCAATTTTAGCACATAAGCTAGAAGGGAAATATGAACCAAAAACATTATTGAAGGGTAGTTTACTTGTATTTGCGATTTTCTTAATTGCACTATTCTTTGTGAAAATTATGTGGTTACAAATTACCCTTATCGTTTTATCAGGATTAGCATCGGGCTTAAACAATGCATTATATACAAGTTATGTAATGGATATTTCACCTTATGAAAGATCTGTTACGTCAGGTGTTTATAACTTTGTTCGTTGGTTAGGGGGTGCAATTGCTCCGATTTTATCAGGAATTATCGGTCATACTGTTTCACCACAAAGTCCGTTTTTAGTAGGTGGAATTGTGGTGTTAGTTGGTTGTATTATGATCCTAATTCCAATTCGTAAACCAGTAGAAATAGAGACAAAAGCCCTTTCTTAAGAAAGGGTTTTCTTTATACATATATGTTAGAACCCTCTGACTAAAATATATTTTCGGTATTTTTGTACTTTTAACTATACATTTTGGATGTTTTGTTTTATTTTTGTTAGGGGACATTAATGATGTCCCTATTATAAATTTGCATTGAAAGGCGTGATTGTACGATGGAACTATGGTTCACTGAAAAACAAACAAAACATTTTGGGATTACGGCGCGTATTAACCGCACATTACATACGGAGCAAACAGAATTCCAAAAACTTGATATGGTTGAAACGGAAGAGTTCGGAAACATGCTTATTTTAGATGGCATGGTTATGACAACAGAAAAAGATGAGTTCGTTTATCATGAAATGGTAGCGCACGTACCTTTATTTACACATCCAAACCCTGAAAACGTATTAGTTGTTGGTGGCGGTGATGGTGGTGTTATTCGTGAAGTGTTAAAACACCCAAGTGTAAAGAAAGCAACTCTTGTTGAAATCGATGGAAAAGTAATTGAGTACTCTAAACAATACTTACCATCAATTGCAGGCGCATTAGATAATGAGCGTGTAGAAGTAAAAGTAGGAGATGGTTTCCTACATATCGCAGAAAGCGAAAATGAATACGATGTAATTATGGTAGATTCTACTGAGCCAGTAGGACCAGCAGTAAATCTATTTACAAAAGGCTTCTATGCTGGAATTTCAAAAGCGTTAAAAGAAGATGGTATTTTCGTTGCACAAACGGACAACCCTTGGTTCACACCAGAGTTAATTACGACTGTGTTTAAAGATGTAAAAGAAATTTTCCCAATTACTCGTTTATACACAGCTAATATTCCAACATACCCAAGTGGTCTTTGGACGTTCACAATTGGATCTAAAAAACATGATCCATTAGAAGTAAGTGAAGAGCGTTTCCACGAAATCGAAACGAAATACTACACAAAAGAATTACACAACGCAGCATTCGCATTACCGAAATTTGTTGGCGATTTAATTAAGTAAGAAAATCGAGCTTGAACAAATAAAGTGTGAATAGCTCATTTAAGGTGTTTGTCCAGAAGACTTGAACATGCTAGCTACTTACACTTCTGTAGAGAAAATCGTCTTCTTGTTGTTAAAAAGAAGACCCGGTAAATCGAGAAAGAGGAGCAATTCGCTCCAAATTTGAGAAATAGTGAAAGGTTGGGATACCTTAAGTTCCACATAAGGAGGAAAAGAATATGCGTTTTGATGAAGCTTATTCAGGTAAAGTATTTATTAAAAGTCATCCAAGTTTTGAAGAGTCAAAGGTAGTTATTTATGGGATGCCTATGGATTGGACAGTAAGTTACCGTCCAGGATCTCGTTTTGGCCCTGCACGTATTCGTGAAGTATCAATCGGTCTTGAAGAATATAGTCCGTATTTAGATCGTGAATTAGAAGAGGTAAAATATTTTGATGCGGGTGATATCCCATTACCATTCGGAAACGCACAACGCAGCTTAGACATGATTGAAGAGTATGTATCAAAACTTTTAGATGCCGATAAGTTTCCACTAGGTCTCGGCGGTGAGCACCTAGTGTCTTGGCCAATTTTTAAGGCAATGGCAAAAAAATATCCGGATTTAGCAATCATCCACATGGATGCTCATACTGATTTACGTGAATCGTATGAAGGGGAGCCTTTATCCCACTCTACACCAATTCGTAAAGTGTGTGATTTAATTGGTCCGGAAAACGTATATTCTTTCGGAATTCGTTCTGGAATGAAGGAAGAATTTGAATGGGCGAAAGAAGTAGGTATGAACTTATATAAATTTGACGTATTAGAACCGTTAAAAGAAGTATTACCGAAACTTGCTGGACGCCCAGTCTATGTCACAATCGACATTGATGTATTAGACCCAGCTCACGCTCCAGGGACAGGAACGTTAGAAGCTGGTGGTATCACATCTAAAGAATTATTAGATTCCATCGTAGCAATTGCAAATTCAAATATAAATGTAGTTGGAGCAGACTTAGTAGAAGTAGCCCCAGTCTACGACCATAGTGATCAAACACCAGTCGCAGCAAGCAAATTCGTGCGGGAAATGCTGCTCGGTTGGGTAAAATAAAAGCGGAAGCCGACTGTTTAGACCCGGTGACTAAGGTTCTTTCCTGCAAAAGGTGCTTTTTACCTTTTTGCAGGGAAGGTTCTTAGACGCAAGGGTCTAGGAGGCGTAACTGGATAGAAATAAAAGCGGAAGCCAGCCGCTGCAGCTAGATAAAGTAAGAGCCCTCTATATGATTAGAGGGCTCTTATTTTGTCGTTATGTGTCGGTAAGTCGATATATTAAAAAAATCGCCGATATAATTTCATTTACCGTTATGCAACACAAAAAAAGCTATTCTCAAACGATGGGAATAGCTCTTTTTCTTATGCAACCTTCTCTTCCGAAGTAACTCCACGAATTTCATCAGCAGAGCGGATCGGATATTTACGGAACACAATAGACCCGATGTATCCGACAATAGTGGTAACGATTCCACATAGTACAGCAGCAATCGTTACTTTTATAACGTCATTAAATCCGAATAGGACAAGAAGACCTGGAATTGGTGATGCTGTTCCTGGTGCATTATTAACAAGCTGGAATAGCGATGTAATAATACCGGCAAGTGCACCGCCAACGAAGTTTGTTGCATAAATTGGAATTGGATTTGCTGAAACAACATCTGCTTGTGTTAAAGGCTCGATTGCTACAGCGATTGTGTCTTTCTTTGAGCAAATTTTTAGTCGCTTAAAGAAAATAAAGTTCATCGGGGCTGAGGCTGCTACGGCAAGACTACCAATTGCCATTGGTAAACCTGTTAATCCAAGCATTGCAGTTAGTGCCATAGAACTCAGTGGAGAGGTAGAAATAACTGTTATTAATCCACCAAGCATAATACCCATAATGATAGGACTTTCTGTAGTTGCAACTGATATCATAGAACCGATTTTACCAAGTGTTGCGTTAACGAGCGGATCCATAAGCATTGCCATTCCACGTGAGATTGGTGCAGCGATAAATAGGATTGCTAAAAATTCCACACCAGCCGGTAATTTCTTTTCGAGAAATTTCACGACGAAGGCACAAACGTATCCGGCGAAAAATCCTGGTAAAATACCGAATCCACTAGTAGCGATACCAATTAAAACAGCGTATACGGGGGAAACACCGATTGCTAATGCGACTAAAATCGCTGCTGCGACACCGCTCATACTACCAGAAGCTTCTCCTACTGATTGTAAAAAGTCATTATGAAACATTTCTCCACCTATATAACGGTGAAATGCTTCAATAAGAAAACTTGCGATTGCTGCATTAGCTAAAGCGCCCATCGCCTTCATTCCGTAAGGCGCACGGTAACTGAAAAGTGTAAATAGACAAAGTACAACAAGTAATAGTGCTAAACCTTGCAAGATAGCCATTTGAAAACTGTCTCCTTTGATTTTTGTAATAAAAATTCGTATCATTCAATAATAATATAAAAGTGTATGAAACGGAAAAATTTTTTCTTGGGAACTTGCTTTAAGAAAAAATCCCTTACAATAATGTAAGGAAAGTGTAAGACTTTTAGATAGAGTATAGTATGCTCTTTTCCGTATAATACAAGTATAGATATAATACTAGTGAGAAAGAAGTGCAAACAGGAGGCGCATGTATGAAATTGGTAATTAAAGTTTTAGCTGTATTCGCCATCATTTTAGGGGGAACAGCATATTATTTAAACACAAAAACAGAAGGTGTACATGCTTTTGTAGACAACTTCTTTTCGAATAAAGAAATACAAGATTATTATGCGGTTGTAGATAAAGGTGAGAAAAAAGACGGTGAATATTTGTATACATTTAAAGGGTATACAGAGGACGGAAAGCAACAAATTATTAAAAGAATGGTAAATCGTGAATTGCATGCAGGTGCTTTTATAAAAATTTATGCAAAAGGTATGCAAGGAAAAGGATGGGCTGAAATAACGAAAGAGTCAATCCCGCAAAAAGCGTTGCAAAAAATAGAAAAATCATAAAAGGAGCGAATCGTTCGCTCCTTTTTTAGTGCGTTAAAATAGTGATAGATGTATTTTCTTTGTTAGAAATGATTTTGGCATGTCCACCAATTGGAAAAGTAAAAATTGGAGTTGTATGTCCAAAATTTGCATTTGCAATGATAGGAATATGTGCAAGTTCAGGTTTTGAAGAAATCATTTCTTGAATGTCCGCTATCGTACATTCTGCTTCTTTTTGCATTCTTCCTATTACAATACCTGTTATATGTTCAAAATCAGGTTGCTGCATAAGGGAATGTAGATAGCGATCAAAAGTTTTAAGCGTTGATTTTCCTGTTAAACTGTCTTCTTCAAGGAATAAAATTTTGCCCTTTAAGTTTGGCATATATGGTGTGCCTTGTAGTAAATTAAGTGTGCTCATATTGCCACCGATAATTTCTCCTGTCGCTTCCCCCTCTTGAATTGGAACATACCCTTCATTTTTTATAAATTCTCGATTTTCCTGATCCATATACCAAGAATCATCGCTCCACGTTTCCGCCGGAATAATTTCAATAGGCTCATTAGTGGTTAAGCATTGTAAAAAGTAATCGTTTGTATACTCGAGCCCTTTCTCCATTCCAAATGAAGAGAAGTGGGGACCCGAATATGTAACAAGCCCTGTTTTTGTGTAAATTGCATTATTTAAGGCAGTAATATCAGAATAACCACAGAAAAATTTCGGGTTTTTACGAATTAGATCATAATCGAGATGTTTCAATAAACCATTGGAGTTGTATCCGCCAAGTGTCGTCAAAATAGCTTTTACATTAGGGTCTCCAAATGCTTCATGGAGGTCTTGAATGCGGGAAGAAATAGAAGAGGAAGCAAATTGATCTATCTCATCGGCATATTTTGAGAATGTAACTTGAAAGCCCATGTCAGTTAATCTTTTTGTAGCAAGTTTTCTATTTTCATTTGAAACAATACTTAAACTACACGATGGTGAAATCACGCGTATTTCATCACCCTTTTTTAACTTTGTTGGTATCACTGAATTCACCTCTATAATTAAAAGAATATTTAGATTTAAAAAATATTTTATCACATGAAATAAAGTAGAAGTGAATTATTTTTTGAAATGGAGTTTTCCTGATTTTTCAGCAGACAGACAGCGTCTTTTTTTGATATGATAGGAAAAGTGATTTATTATAAGTAGTATTTAATATCTATAACATTTGAAAGGTGTGCAAGACGTGAAGAAACAACTTGCAGGCTTGCCGGTACACGTTCATTTCGTAACAGAAATCCGTGAAGGGGCGAGGAAGGAAACCGTTGCTTTTGAAGCAAATGGTCAATACTATGTAAAAGGTCAAGGTACATATGTAACATTCCAGGAGCCGAACGAACAAGGCGAAGTGAAAACAATTATTAAAATTCAAGATGAACAAGTTCTCATTATGCGTTCAGGTGCTATTTCTATGCGTCAGACGCATGTGAAAGGTGAATGGACAACGGGTACGTATACGAGTGAACTTGGTACGTTTGCACTGCAAACGAAAACTGATAACGTTCTTTTTAAATGGTCGGATGAAAAGAAAAAAGGACAACTCTTCTTAACGTACGCATTGCTTCTAAGTGAACAAGAAGCTGGCAGATATACAATTACAATTAATTTGAAGGAGGCAAAATAATGAATTCCTTAGAACAGGTAAAAGGATTGATTAAAGAAGAAATTCAAGCTGCTGTATTAAAGGCAGAATTAGCGACAGAAGAACAGATTCCAAACGTTGTATTAGAATCTCCAAAAGATAAAACAAATGGTGACTTCTCTACAAATATGGCAATGCAACTTGCACGCGTTGCGAAAAAAGCACCTCGTATGATTGCAGAAGAACTAGTTGCAAACTTCGATAAAGCAAAAGCTTCTATTGAAAAAATCGAAATCGCTGGTCCTGGTTTTATTAACTTCTATATGGATAATAGCTACTTAACAGATTTAATTCCAACAATCGTAAACGCTGGTGAAGCTTACGGTGAAACGAACACTGGTAAAGGTGAAAAAGTACAAGTTGAGTTCGTATCTGCGAATCCAACAGGTGACCTTCACTTAGGACATGCACGTGGTGCGGCAGTAGGTGACACTTTATGTAACGTATTAGCAAAAGCAGGATACGATGTATCTCGTGAGTACTATATTAATGATGCTGGTAACCAAATTCATAACTTAGCTCTTTCTGTTGAAGCTCGTTACATGCAAGCATTAGGTTTAGAGAAAGAAATGCCAGAAGACGGTTACCATGGTGCGGATATCATTGGAATCGGTAAACGTTTAGCTGAAGAGTTTGGTGATCGTTACGCAAAAGCTGATGAAAAAGAAAGCTATGAATTCTACCGTGAATATGGTTTGAAATATGAGTTAGCAAAACTTCAAAAAGACTTAGAGAGCTTCCGTGTTAAATTTGATGTATGGTTCTCAGAAACATCATTATACAAAAACGGAAAAATTGATGCTGCACTTGCTGTATTAAAAGAGCGTGATGAAATCTTTGAAGAAGGCGGAGCAACTTGGTTCCGTTCAATGACTTACGGTGACGACAAAAACCGTGTATTAATTAAAAATGACGGTTCTTACACATACTTAACGCCAGATATCGCTTATCACCGTGATAAATTAGAGCGTGGTTTCGATAAGTTAATCAACATTTGGGGTGCTGACCACCACGGTTACATTCCTCGTATGAAAGCTGCTATTCAAGCGCTAGGTTACGATAAAGAAACACTTGAAGTAGAAATCATCCAAATGGTACAACTGTACCAAAATGGTGAAAAAATGAAAATGAGTAAGCGTACAGGTAAAGCAGTTACACTTCGTGAGCTTATGGAAGAAGTAGGCGTGGACGCAATGAGATACTTCTTCGCGATGCGTAGCGGTGATTCTCATTTAGACTTCGATATGGACTTAGCTGTATCAAAATCTAATGAAAACCCAGTATACTATGCACAATATGCTCATGCTCGTGTATGCAGTATCCTTCGTCAAGGTGAAGAGTTAGGATTAGCTGCAGATGGAGACGTGAATTACAAACTTGTTACTTCTGAGAAAGAAGTAGAGTTACTGAAAAAACTTGGTGAATTCCCAGCTGTAGTTGCGGATGCAGCACAAAAACGTCTGCCACACCGCATTACAAGCTATGCATTTGAATTAGCAGCAGCATTACACAGCTTCTACAATGCAGAAAAAGTATTGAACCAAGATAACTTAGAATTAAGTAAAGCTCGTTACGAGTTAATGAAAGCAGTACGCACTACACTTCAAAATGCATTAGCAATCGTAGGAGTATTTGCACCAGAAAAAATGTAATTAAGAAAAGCGAAAGCGGCTCGTTTAGAATAGGAGGGGGATGGAGCTCCTGACAGAGAGGCTTATGATGGAAGAAAAGGTAGAAGAATTAATTGATATATATAAGCAGCAAATATATTCCTTATGCTATAAGTTAGCGAAAACGAAAGAAGATGCGGAAGATATTTTTCAAGAGACGTGGATAAAGGTTTTTTCATCAAGGCACCAACTTTCTTATGTGGATAATTATAAAAAGTGGATTACTGCAATTTGTGTTCGTACGTTTTATGATTTTTATCGTAAGAAAAAAAGGTGGAAAGATCGAATATTGGATTTGTTTCATAAAGAAGATGGTGGAGAAATAGATTTCGCAGATGAAGTGAATATATCAGGAGAATTTATTCGAAAAGTGGAAGCGGAAATGATATGGGAAGTAATACAGTTATTAAATGAAAAATATAAAACGGTACTCGTACTCTATTACTATGAACAATATTCTTACAAGGAAATGAGTGAAATATTAAATATACTGATTGGTACGGTGAAGTATCGTCTCAATTATGCGAAAAAGAAAATGCGAGAACATTTGGAGGGTTTCGTGCATGAAGGAAGATAAATTTGAACAGAAAATAAAGAGCAGTTTAGCGGGAGAGATGATTCCTAGCGAAGAGCTGATAAATCATACGAAACAGAGCGTGCGAAATGCTCGGAAATTAGAAAAGAGATGGGTTGTTTTCATTCATGCTATTTGGATGATTGTATTAACAGTCACCCTAGAGCAGTTTGTTAGTCATTTGGATCATAAAATATCTGTCATTATAACGATAGTTATTATGATGCACCTATACATTCCTATATACGTTGTCATACAGTCATTTTTAAAGAAGGAGTATAAATTACATGATAGAGTTCGCTAATCCATTTGTAGTATTTGAGATAGCTGGGATTACAATATTTTTGGCTTTTATAGCACTTTTAGTATGTGTAGCATCATGGGTGTATACAGATGCGAAAACGTGTGGAATAAGTAAGTGGTGGAGTGTTATAGCGATTGTATTGCCATTTTTTATTGGAGTTTTGTTATATATGATACGAAGAAGTAACAAGAAAATAGAAGGCGAACATACGATGAAGGTTATGAAAAAACAAAAGATAACATTAGTTGTCATATTTGCAAGTGCGATGTTTGTATTACTTAGCGGCTTTGCTTTTGTTCAAACGCTAGATGATATGTGGAGAGCTGGTGATATATATTTAGAAAATGAGAAGCGAGGGGAGACAAGTTACGAGGCAAAATTCTCATCATGGGATATTGCTGGGAAAGGTATTGAACTTGAGTATGCAAAAGATACAGAAGTAACATTTTCTTATGAAACAGATGCAAAACGTGGTAATTTATGCTTTAGCTTATATGAAAGGAAAGGAGAAGGTATAATAGAGTTAAAAGAAATCTGTGAATCGAAAAAAGGTACTTTTAAAGCTACATTAAAAGCAAATGAAAAGTATGTATTTAATATAAGTGGTTTAATGGTGAAAGATGGTTTTGTAAAAGTGAATTGGGAAGCAAAATAAAGGGCCCTTGAGAAAGGCCCTTTATTTTATTGGATTGTATAAGTAACAGAAAAACTAACAGGACTATAGTAAACGTAAGGTGCATGAAATTGAACGTACATATTTCCATCTGTTTTTGCAGTGAAAATTCGGCCGTAACCATCAGAATAACGTCCAATAAGGTTATGATTTGAGTCATAAACACTGTAACTAGGAGTTTTGCTGTTAGGTTGAATTGTTAACTCTTGTCCCTTTTGAAGGAAAACAGGTTCTTGTTCAGAACTACCTCCAGTTTGCAAAGAATAAAATTTTGTAAAGCTTTGTTCTTGAGCGGCAGCAGCGACTTTTGTTTCAGGAATAAACGCGGTAGCGCCGGTAATTCCTGCTAAAGTTAACGCACCTGCTAAAATCATTTTTTTCATAATAGAAAAAGCCTCCTTATAAGTTGTAATCGATATTGTTACAGTTAATATTGTATACGATAATGAGTAGGATAAAATATGCTTTTATTGATTAAGCAGCTTTCTGCTCAGTTTGAGTAACAGGTTTTTGAAGCGAGTTATAAACCCCTGTTCCGATAACGTCTAATGCCATTTTCATTCGTTCAGGTGAAATGTTTTCTAATACGTTATCTTGAGGTGTATGGTATACCTTCTCAATATGATAGATTAATGGATTCCAACTATCGACACCCATCCAAATAAATAGAGCAGCAGGAATACCAGCTTCAGCAAATGGAACATGATCACTAGAACCGAATTTACCTTGTAGGACGAGGTCATTATTTAGTTGTTTACCTGCTTGCAAGGCAGCATCTGTTACAAAGTTTGTAGAGCCATCAGGTGTCATAGCGTATAAATTCTTTGCTTTATCATAATTTGTTGCAACCATGTCTGCGTTAAAGACACCTAAAATTCGATTGCGTTCTTTTTGGGATAGACTATTAACGTAATAATCGGAGCCAAGTAAGCCAGTCTCTTCAGAACCAAAGGTAATAAACCGAATTTCCTTATCAGTTTCTACATTTTGAAAAGCACGAGCTAGTTCTAATACTAATCCAGTTCCAGAAGCATTATCATTTGCGCCAGGTGCTCCGACAACACTATCATAGTGCGAACTTACAACGACTGCTTTTTCATTACCGGTACTCTTTTTTGGTTTCTTTGTGGCGATAACATTTAGAGATGTTAATTTAGATTCATGTCTCGCTTTTAGGGAAAGAATTGTTGTCCCTTTTTTAGCGATTTCTTCTTTAAATGCATTTCCTTGCGCATAAGCAAGACCAAAGACAGGGATAGATTGCTTTTTCGTTAGGCGGGGATTGAAGGTTTGTCCATAATTTCCGCGTCCGCCAATTAAACTGTATAAAAGAACACCTTTTACACCTTTGCTAACAGCATTTTCAACTTGTTTATTATAGTCTGTAATTGTCGTTCCTCTTTCAAATAAAACAATTTTACCGTTTACTTCATTTGGAATATCTTCTAATTTTGTCCCACCTTGAACAAAGATAAGGGGAGCTGTAACAGCTTCTGTAGAAATTAGTGAATTAGGAGCAGCACCAGCTTGCCAATTACGTTTTATTGATAGTGGTGATTCAATGAATCCAACGTACTGATCGGGCACCTGAAATGGCTGATATTCTACTTCATAGCCCATCGATTTAAGCTGCATACCAATGTAACGAGAAGCCCATTCTTCGGATTTTGTTCCACCGGGTCGAGGACCAATTGTTTCAGATAAGAAACGAACATGTTCAATTGCGCGGTTTGGATCAATCTGTTTTGTAATAGATGGAGTTTGTGTAACCTCTGACGTGGAATCCGCTTTTGCTTGCCCAATTGGAGCTAAGCTAACAGCGAGTGATACAGCAAGCAAAGAGCTTACTATTTTTTGTTTCAATGATTTTCTCATTTTTTCCTCTCCTATTCTTCTATTCTCTGTGACTGACAAAAGAAGACGGATAATGATTTTATTTTACCTTCGCGTCTTTTATTTTTCAATATTCTGATATTGAGAAATAAAAACAATATATGCATATTTGCATATTTTTGAGGAAGATATGTATGCTATCATTTTAAACGAAGGTTCGCTTTCTACTCTGAAAGCTCCTACATTGCATGAATCTAGTGTACCCAAACTTTAGATTATGTAGAGAAATGGAACCACTGTAGGGTTTCATTTCTCATGTTTGAATCAGTTGATGGTAATTATGTTTCCGCATTTCATAATTATTATCAGTGATATATGTAAGGCATCCATATGAAAATAAGAGGCTGTTCAAAGGTTTTCCGTACTTTTGGGCAGCCTCACCCCGTTAAAAGGACGATACTTTATGTATCGTCCTTTTTGTATAAAAAAACATCCAATCAATTGAGAGATTGATTGGATGTAAAAACATTATTAATAATGTTTTTTGCGTTTTGTAGCTAAAATACTTAATAATCCAGCTAGTAGAAGGACGATACCTACTGTTTGTGTAGGGTCTTCTTTATGACCTGTATTTGGAAGGTGTTTATCCGTATTTCGATCATCTTGTTGTTTGTTATCTGTTTCATTTGATGTTTCTTCGGAAGTTCCGTTTTTGTGTTTCTCAGATGTTTCATTGCCTTTGTTTTCTTCTTTATTTGGAGGAGTAACTGGCTTGTCATCTCCACCTGACGAAGATTCAATCTTTTTATTTGAAACTGTAATTTGTAGTGGTGTAGCTTGGGCTTTATCAATTGTAAAGTTTATTGGTGATGCATCTAATTGATAGCCTTTAGGAGCCTGTGTTTCTACTAATTGATAATTACCAGGTTTCAAATCATTTACGATTACTTTTCCGTGTTGGTCTGTTTTTAAACTCTCTCGGATGATTTTTCCATCTTGGTCTAAAATATTGAAAATGGCACCTTCAAGTGTTCCATGGTGATCAATATCAACTTTAGTTAACTCAATTGAACCTGTTGTTAAACTATTTAAAGCTGTAACAGAGGTAACCTGAGATTGTCCTTTCGTAATTGTGAAAGGAATTGGTTTAATGTTTAAATCATAGCCAGTTGGAGCTTTCGTTTCAATAAACTGATAATCTCCTGGACGTAAATCAGAAACAGAAATCTTCCCATCTTTATCAGTAGTTAAATCAGAACGAATATCCTTGCCGTCCATATCTACAATTTTAAAGATTGCTCCTTCAAGAGTAGTACCATCGATGTCATCAACTTTAGTTAATTCAACGGCGCCTTTAGTTAAGCTATTCGTAGCAGTAACAGAGGCGATTTTTTCTTGGCCTTTTTTAACTGTGAACTTAATAGGTGTTTTGTTTAAGTCATAGTGTTCAGGAGCTTTTGTTTCGATAAACTCATAGTCTCCTGGCGGTAATTCATCCACAACTAAACGGCCGTTTTTATCAGTAGTTAAATCGGTACGAACATCGTGTCCATCCTTATTAACAATTTTAAATACTGCACCTTCAAGTGTTGTGTTTTGCTTGGCATCATCAACTTTAATTAACTTAACACTACCTTTCGTTAAGCTATTAATAGCTGTAACGAAGACATGCTTTGTTTGACTTCTTTCGATTGTGAACTTAATTGGTTCTTCATTTAAGTCGTAATGTTTAGGAGCTTTTGTTTCAATAAATTGATAGTCTCCTGGTTGTAAGTCTTTAGCGGTGATTTTTCCGTCTTTATTGGTAACTAAATTCGTACGAATGTCGTTACCGTTCAGATCAGTAATTTTAAATACCGCACCTTCTAGCATTTCTTTCTTATCTATAGAGTCAACTTTCGTTAATTCCACGCCACCTTTTGTTAGGCCATTCTTAGCAGTAACAGAAGCGTGAGTTAGTTGACTTCTCTCGATAGTGAAGCTAATAGGTGTTTTATTTAAATCGTAATGCTTAGGAGCTTTCGTTTCAATGAATTGATAGTCTCCTGGGCGTAAGTTCGTAGCAGTAATCTTACCATCTTTATCAGTAGTTAAATCAGTGCGAACAATTTTACCTTTCGCATCGATGATGTTAAACACTGCATCAGAAAGTTTTGTATCTGGATTTATATCATCCACTTTTATTAATTCTACAGCACCCTCAGTTAAGCTATTTGTAGCAGTAACTTGGAGCTTTTCTTTTTGGCTTTTCTTAATTGTAAACTTAATAGGTGTACTATCTAATTTATAGTGTTCAGGAGCTTTCGTTTCAACAAACTGATAGTCCCCAGGACGTAAATCAGAAACAGAAATTTTTCCATGTACATCTGTTGTAAGCTCAGTACGAATCTCGTTACCATTCAGATCAGTAATTTTAAATACCGCATCTTTAAGAGCAGTACCATCTACATCATCCACTTTAGAAAGTTCCACAGCGCCTTTCGTTAAGCTATTTGTAGCTGTAACGGAGATAGGATCAGCTTGGCTCTTTGTAATTGTGAATGGAATTGGCTCTTTGCTTAAATCGTAGTGTTTCGGAGCCGTTGTCTCGATGAATTGATAATCACCAGGACGTAGGTCAGAAACGCTAATTTTACCTTGTTGATTAGTAACAAGATTTTTGCGAATTACAGTACCATTCATATCCACAATTTTAAATACTGCGCCTTCAAGAGTAGTGCCATCGACGTCATCCACTTTAGAAAGTTCCACGCCGCCTTTTGTTAAACTATTTTTCATAGTAACGGTAGCAATATCTTTTTGGCTTTTTTTAATTGTAAATATAATTGGTTTTTTGTCTAAATCATAGTGTTCAGGAGCCGTTATTTCAACGAATTGATACGTACCAGGACGTAAGTTTTCGATAACGATTTTACCTTCACTGTTTGTTTTTAAATCTGTTTTAAGTACTTTGCTATCTTGATCCAGTAAATTAAATACCGCATCAGCAAGTTTTGTTTGAGTGTTTAAATCATCAACTTTAAGTAATTCGATACTACCTTGTTTTAAGCTATTTGTAGCAGTTAAAGAAATAGCTTTCTTCTGTCCTTTTTCAATAGTGAATTTGATTGGTGTTTCATCTAAAACGTAATGCTTAGGAGCTTTCGTTTCGATAAATTGGTAATCACCAGGACGTAGGTTGTTAATTTCGATTATTCCTTGTTCATTTGTAACAAGGTCTTTATGAACTACATCACCGTTCATATTAACAATTTTAAATACTGCATCTTTAAGAACAGTGCCGTCAACATCGTCTACTTTAGAAAGTTTAACTGCACCCTTTGTTAAAGCATTTGTAGCAGTGATATGAAGAGTTTCAGTTTGGCTCTTTTTAATTGTAAATACGATAGGTTTTTTATCTAAATCGTAATGTTCAGGAGCAATTGTTTCAACGAATTGATACGTACCAGGACGTAGGTTTTCAACAACAATTTTACCTTCATCATTTGTTTTTAAGCCTTCTTTAACTAGCTCTCCGTCTGCATCTAATAAATTAAATACGGCGTTAGCAAGTTTTGTAGTTATATCAATATCGTCAATCTTTGTTAGTTCAACGCTACCTTTTTTCAAAGCATTTTTGCCTGTAACATTGATCTCTTTCGTTTGACTTCTTTCAATTGTAAATGGAATCGTTGTTTCATCTAATACATAGTGCTCAGGAGCTTTTGTTTCAATGAACTGATAGTCTCCAGGGCGTAAATCAGAAACAGAAATTTTACCGTTTTTATCTGTAACAAGATTCGTATGAACTTCCTTACCATTCATATCCACAATCTTAAAGATTGCACCTTCGAGCATCGTACGATCGATGTCATCAATTTTTGTTAATGTTACTGCACCTTTCTTTAAACTGTTAGTAGCAGTAACAGTAATATTCTCTTTTTGACTTTTTTCGATAGTGAACGGAATAGGGTCTTTGCTTAAGGTATAGTCTTTTGGAGCTTTTACTTCAATAAATTGATAGTCTCCAGGACGTAAATCAGAAGCAGTAATTTTACCGTTTTTATCAGTTGTTAAACCTTTTCGAATTACCTTTTTAGTATCATGAGCGTCAACGATTATAAATTCTGCACCTTCAAGAGTAGTGCCATCAACATCATCAACTTTTGTTAAAGTGACGCCACCTGTAAGTAAACTATTTTTTACAGTAACAGGGATAGGAAGATCTTCCTTACTACCTTTTTTAATTGTGAACTTAATAGGTGTTTTGTCTAATTTATAATGTTCAGGGGCTTTTGTTTCGATAAATTGATAATCCCCTGGTGCTAAATCAGGAATAACTAATACTCCGTAATCATCTGTTGTTAAATCTTTCATAATTTCTTTGCCAGTTGCGTCTTGCAAGGTGAATACAGCGCCGGCAAGAGCTTTACTACTTTCCACATCATCTTCTTTAATAAGTTTAACTTTTCCTTTCGTTAAACTATTTTTAAATGTAAGTGGAAGGAGTTTTTGTTGTCCTTTTTCGATTGTAAATTCAATTGGTTCTACATTTACATCGTAATAAGTTGGAGCCTTTGTTTCGATAAGCTTATAGTTACCAGGACGTAAGTCATCTACAACTAGCATTCCTTTACTATTCGTAACAAGGTCCGTACGAACATCTTCATTAGTATCTCTATTAACGATTTTAAATACTGCACCTTCAAGTGTTTCCTTTTCATCTGCAGCATTCACTTTTGTTAACTCAATACCGCCTTTTGTTAAGCTGTTTTTAGCGGTAACAGTAGCCTGAGTTGTTTGACTTTCTGTAATCGTAAATTTAATTGGTTTTGTATTTTTGTCGTAATACTTCGGTGCTGTTACTTCAATAAATTTATAATCGCCAGGGCGTAAGCCAGTAGCGATAGCTTTACCATCCGCACCAGTTTTTACATTTTCGCGAATGACTTTCTTTTCATCATTTGCATCAACAATTTTAAATACAGCACCTTCAAGAGCTGTACCATCGATATCATCAACTTTTGTTAATTCAACATCTCCTGGTTTTAAAGCATTTTCAGCTTTCACAAGTAGAGTTTCTTTCTGACTTCTATCGATTGTAAATTCAATAGGTTCTTCTCGTAAAACGTAATGTTCAGGAGCAGCTATTTCAATAAATTTATACGTACCAGGACGTAGGTTACTAACTTTAACTTTACCGTGTTTATCAGTAGTTAAGTTAGTGTGAGGGGAAACGTCATTATTATTTGTATCGACAAGTTTGAATACAGCACCTTCTAGTGGTTTTTTCTCACCAAACTCATCAACTTTTAATAATTCAACCTCGCCCGTTTTTAAGCTGTTATTTGCCGTAACAGTAGCAAGAGCTTGTTGGCTTTTATCAATTGTAAACTCGATAGGGTTTGTACTTAACGTATAATCCTTAGGAGCTTCTGTTTCGATAAATTTATAAGCACCAGGCTCTAAATCTTTAACGGTAACTTTTCCATCTGAACCTGTTTTTATATTTTCACGAATTACTTGTTTCTCGTCATTCGCATCGACAATTTTAAATACAGCACCTTCAAGGGCAGTGCCATCGACATCATCGACTTTCGTTAAAGTGACACCACCTTTAATGAGGTGATTTGTCGCTGTAACAGTAAGTGCTTTCTTTTGACTTTTTATAATTGTAAACTCAATTGGTTTTTTATCTATGTCGTAATCTTTAGGTGCTTTTTCTTCGACAAATTGATAGTCTCCAGGGCGTAAATCTTTTGCTTCGATTTGTCCTTGATCATTTGTCGTTAATTTTTCATATCCACGAATTACTTTGTTATATCGATCGCGTACACTGAACTCCGCACCTGCTAAAGTTTTTCCATCTTTATCGAATTTTGTTAAAATGGCCGATCCTGGAATCAAACTGTTTGTTGCAGTTCGGTTTATTACTGTTGTTTGATCTTCTTTGATTGTGAATTGAATAGGTGTACTGTCTAATTTATAATGCTCAGGAGCAGTTGTTTCTTGTAAGTAGTAAGTTCCTGGTTTTAAATTATCTACAGTAATTTGTCCTTGATCATTTGTTGTTAATTTTTCGTGTTCTGAAATTATTTTTTTGTCTTTATCAAGTAGTGTGAAAACGGCACCTTGCAGTGTGACGTTTTTATTCAGGTCATCAGACTTTGTTAAAACTACTTTACCGACAAACTTCTTATTTGCAAGTTTATATGTTGTAGTCTCTTGTGTACCAAGTTCAACAATTTTCCCTTGTTTTAAATCCCAGCTAATTACATAGCCTTCAGGAGCCTTTGTTTCTTTTAATAAATATTTATCGCGCTTTAAATTATTAAATTTAGCGATACCGTCTTTGTCTGTTGTAATTTTACGGATAACAGTTTTACCTGTACGATCGTATAAAGTAAATTCTGCCCCAGCTAATAGTGCGTTCTTATTGTCGTTATCTACCTTTATAATTTCAAGGTTTCCACGGCCTTTAGTAGCAGATCCTCCGCCTGAACCAGAAGACATTCTCACTTCAATCGTTTCAGTAGTTTCTGTGTTTTTAACTGTCAACTTATTGCCTGTGATTTTCGCTTTATTACTTACTTTTTCTTTATCGTCTGCATTAATAAGTGAGCGATATTCTAAAATATAAGCTCGATCAATTTTTTTCAAGAAGGCAATTTCGAAATGTTGCTTTCCGGTATTATTGTCTGTTGTTATTTTGAGTTTATAGTCTGTTCCTTCTTTTAATTCGTTTACTGTATCTTTTGTTAAATTTCCATATGGATCAACAGTTGTAGGATATAAGTGGAATGAATCTTTCACAATTACCTGATTTTCGGTTGGGTCATCTGTTACAACGGCATCTGCAATGGTTGATTGGCTTTCGTTAATTGCGATACTCCAATTAATATAGTTGTCGTCTTGCACAGCTTTTTTAGTAACGAAGCTGCCACCTTTATTTACTTGAGTGTCACCTGTAAGGGTGTTTACGATTTTAGAACCATCTTTTAAATCTGCCTCGTTTTTGTAGGTGCCTTGGATAAGTTCACCATCAAGGCTTGTTTTAAAGATAATATAGTAAGGTGAATTAATTGATTGTTTGAAATGAACCTTTAGGGTGTTTTTATTTTTCTCTGTAGGTTCTTCAAGTTCATATTTCTCAGTTGGTACAGCATTACCAGGTTGTGCATTATCAGGATTTCCATTTAGAATCATATCGCGCACTTCAATGGATCCAGGCACTAATTTTTGTTTATCTTGTATTACGTCTATAACATAAGGATCTTTAATCTCAACATTATTATAGTTAAAGCCTATTATCCAAGTAATTTCCTTCGTTTGGGCGTTATAAGAACCGTATTTATAACCATTTGCCTTTGTGAAAGTATCAGGATCGAAATTAGCTTCAACTTTATTTGATTGTGGATTAGAATCCGTATCTATCCAAGAAAGGTTACCTGTATTTTTAAATGAATTTTTACCACTTTCTAGCTTTGTATAATCAAAGTCTGTCGTATATTTTACGACTAATGTCTTTGTCATATTAGACTGATACGTGCCTATAAGAGTAATTTTGAAGCCTTTATCTGTTACATCTAAAACATAGTCAGTCCCAGCTTGAAGGGTATAATTTCCGTCTTTAATTTCTAGTTTCTTATCTTTTAATTGTAATCCACCATGATCAAAGGTGTCCGTAATAATCGCGTTGCTTAATGGATAGTTGTTATTATTTACTATAATTGTCCAAGTTGTTGTTTTGTCTTTATAATTTGTTTCAGCTTTATTATTAGATTTAATAATATTTTGCTGCTTGAAGCTAGCTTCATTTTCTTTACTTGAATCATTATCAGCTGTAACTTTATTTTTTACTTTTCCATCTTCTATAACTTTATTGGTTGGCTTGGTTTTATAGGTAATCACATAAGCACTATTAATATCATCATTAAACTGTAAATCGAATCCATTCTTCTTGTTACTTACATTGTAATTATTAACAGCGTCTCCTGTTACAAGCGTTCCTTTTTCATTATATGAAGCGTTTTTTACAACAATAGAATTTGCATCTAGTTCGTGTGTATCGTCAAAAATATCTTTTAAAATCGCATCTGCTTTTTTGATCTCTCTTTGATCACCATTGTAAGTAATTGTCCACTCAATTGTTTGCGTCTTTGGATCATATTTACTTGTTTTATTTAAGTGTGTACCACGAGAAACCGTTACAGTAGAACTTGCGTTTTGTTGCTTTTGATTATCACTCGTTATCGTAACGTTATTTCGGAAACTTTTAATATTTTCATCAGTAATCTTTGTGGCATATTCGATTTGATATGCTTTATTGATAGAGTCTTTGAAAGCAATCTCCAATTTTGAGCCATCTGATGAAATAATATTGTAATCTGTTGGCTCAGCTTCTGCACCACGCGTTACATTCCCATTAACATCAACTTCTAAATAATAAACTTTAATAGAATCTTTATTTAAGCTTGTACCTTGTGGAATGTTATCTTTAAAAACAGCGTTTTTAAGGGTGTCTTTCGTTTTGTTCATCTCTACTTTCCAATTAATTTCATTTGTATTAATTGGTCTATCAGGTAAACCCTTTTTATTCGTAGCTGTTTGTACATTAGGCTTAAAATCAACTGTAATAGAAACATCCTTATCTTTAATCGGGAAAGGAATTTCTTGTGTTGTTGTACCTTTAATTTCAGCTTTATTAAATTCTGTCTTTAATTGTAGGTTACCAGCAACATCTGGATGCTCTTCAACATAATCGTTGAATGTCATCGTGACTTTTCCATCTTTTGTAACAGTGAAATTACCAATTTGATGGTTTTCACTATCATATAAAGGACTGTTAATTGTATTGTAAATCTTAAAATGTTTAGGAAGATCAAAAATATAGTAATCTCCATTTTTCACATTCATTGATTTTAAAAGTTCCCATGTAAACTCAATATTGGCAGGGGAATCTGTACTTGGACGGTTATCCTCTGTAAATGGTTTTCCGTCTTTATCCGTCAACTTTACACTGGTTAAAATGTTTGTTGTTATTTGCTTTGGACCTGAATTTGTATTCTCAGCAGGGGCGCTTGCTAGCTTTTGTTCTGGATTGTCAGTAGCAATTTTAGCTGCTGGGTTTTGTTCCGGATTATCAGTGGCAGTTTTAGCTGCTGGGTTTTGTTCCGGATTATCGGTAACAGTTTTAGTTGTTGGGTTTTGTTTCGGATTATCAGTAACAGTTTTAGTTGCTGGGTTTTGTTCCGGATTATCAGTAACAGTTTTAGTTGCTGGATCTTGCTCCGGATTGTCAGTAACAGGTTTAGCTACTGGATCTTGCGCTTGTTTATTAGTATCCTGTTTGGTGCCATCTTCTTTAGAGTTTTCTACTTGAACAGGAACTGATATAGGCTGAACCATTGTTCCTAAAGGAAAAGCGATTTGAAGTGATTTTTCCCCAGTTTTTAAAGTTGAGTTAAACACGGTATCAACTTTAATTTTTCCTTTAGCGTCTTTCAAATTTTCTACTTGATTATTAAATATTAATTTTAATTTATTATCTTTAGCTGTTATAAAATATTGACCAATATTTTTTTGATCTGTTACTAAATCCCCTTGCAAATCTTTAGATACTTTTAATGCAAGTGGTATTTGAACTACTGCTGTATCATTTGCGTGTGCAGCTTGTTGATCCTTTATTGACCAAGCGTATTCTACTTGAATGGTTGATCCTATCTTTATTAAATTGTTAGGATTTTTTGCTTCGTCAATAATATGATTCGTTGCATCCTTCATTTCAACAGTGTCAAATAAGGAATCTCCTGTTAAGGTTTCCGCTTTTACTTGATTGTATGGAAAACTAGCAAGTTGCGAAAATAGTACGAATACAATTAAACATACATTAAAAAGTTTTTTCATTTTTCCTCCTCTGAACATTCATTTGTCCATTGGGGACTTATTCCACATGAACAAATGGAATATTAAAAGTATTTTTTATAAGCTATTTATTTTTGTTATCCCTCCGTTTCTATACGCTTTCTCAGACAAACAGAATTATGTTCAAAGTAATATTATTTAACGTAAAACAAAATGTATATTTACACATTTCTGCGGAAATATACACAATTCGACAAAAAATGTCGAAAAAAATACTGATATAAAGAATGATATCAGACCTTTATATGTGAGATAGTTTTCATGTATATCTAGTAAAAAAGAATGGTTATAAAGGTAAGTTTTACGATACATACTAACCAATGTAGTGTATCCCTTTGGAAGGCTTATTTTTGCCTTAAAGTTATGTGGAAATAAAAATCTAGATAGGGTTGGTTTTGGTCAGAATGAAGACAATATGTACTTTGAAAATAGTCATCTATTTTGTCTAAAGAGAGTTGTGCGATTAGTGGACCGAAGTTGAAAGATGATAGTTTCTTACATTGTTAGAGAAATATAAGAATTACAGAATATTCGACTAACACGTTACTACGGTCATTTTTGAGACTGTTTAAACAATAAGAAAGAAGGTGTTTTACTCCGTAGTCACAATATCTTTTTAGTAAAGATAAGCTGAAGTAACCTCCGCTAAAGATTATATACTTAAATGATAAAGAGTTCAACAATAGTTCACATATTTTCCCAAAAATAAAAACGGCTGTTTTATGTGGAATAAATCTACAAAACAGCCGTTTTTGGTATTAGATTTCTGTTAAGATTATTGGTTCACCGCGTGTTACGACAACGGTATGTTCACATTGTGCAACAAGACTTTTATCAGGTGTAACGAATGTCCAACCGTCGTCACCACGTTCAATAATATGATCAGCTTTCATAGAGATGAACGGTTCTACAGCGATAACAAGACCGTCTTTTAGAAGCGCATTATCCATTGGATCATAGTAACTTAAAATGTGATTTGGTGCTTCATGTAAGCTAAGACCAATGCCGTGACCAGTTAAGTTTTGAATAACATTGTATCCACTTTTATGTGCGAAGTTTGAAACAGCACGACCAATTTGATTTTGTTTTGAGCCAGCTCTAACCTTTTTCATTGCTGCCCAAAATGCATCAACCGCTGCTTGGCAAAGCTTTTCTTTTGCTTCGTCTTCTCCAAGAACAAATGAGATACCTGTATCTGCATAATAGCCATCAAGTGCAGCAGATACATCGACATTTACTAAGTCGCCTTCTTTTAATACACGATCTCCTGGAATACCATGAGCAACTTCCTCATTTACACTAATGCAAGTTACACCTGGGAAATCATATTCTTTTTCAGGTGCAGAAATAGCACCATGCTCATCTAATACTTTTTTACCGATCAAATCAAGCTCTTTCGTTGTCATACCTGGCTTCGCTTGTTTTTTCATTTCTTCACGTGCAAGCGCAACGATGCGGCCGATTTTTCGTAAGCCTTCTAAATCTTGTTCATTACGAATAATCATGAAAACCACTGTCCTTCCTCGAATGTATATCTTATCCGATTGTATCATGTTTATTTTCGTCCTGCTACTCGCTTGCGGTATGCGGGTTGATTCCTCTCATAAAGAATACATGACAATTGTCATATCGAGGTCATGACGTATCATACTGTTTCCTAAGTTTTCCAAGTAATACAATGTAAATATAAGAAACAGCGGGGGTGGAGAGTTGGAAAAGATTATTGAAGTAAATGGTGTTTCTAAAACATTTAAACATAAAAACGCAGTAAATAATGTTTCATTTTATGTAAATAAAGGAGAAATCGTAGCATTGCTTGGACCGAATGGTGCGGGTAAAACAACGACGATGTCGATGATGCTTGGATTAAAGGACCCAACGGAAGGTAAGGTCTCTATATTTGGAAAGAGTCCAAAGCATAGAGATGTTCGTAATAGCCTCGGTGCGATGCTACAAGAAGTAAGTGTCATTGATAGTATTACGGTGGAAGAGGCAATCGAGTTATTCCGTAGTTATTATACGAATCCTATAGCGAAAGAAATGTTACTGCAGGTATCAAATTTAGAATCAGAGCGAAAGCAAAGATGTGAGAAGTTATCAGGTGGGCAAAAAAGAAGGTTGAATTTTGCGCTTGCACTTGCGGGAAATCCAGATTTGTTATTTTTAGATGAGCCGACAGTCGGAATGGATATTACGTCTCGAAGAATGTTTTGGGAAACGATTCGAAAGTTAGCAAGTGAAGGGAAAACAATTATTTTAACGACGCATTATTTAGAAGAAGCAGATGCTTTAGCAAATCGTATCTTATTATTTGCGAACGGAAAGATTATCGCAGATGGTACACCAGACGAAATGAAAGCGACGATTTCGCGAAAAACAATCACATTTTACTCGAAGGAAAGCATTCCTACAAAATTACTAAAGGAATTACCAAATGTAACAGAAGTAAAGTCAAGAGAAGGACGCTTCATTTTAACAACGGAGGATACGGATGCAACTTTAAAAGCCATTTATCAAAGGAATTTACCTGTAACAGATGTTTCAGTTGAACGTGGAAGTCTTGATGAAGCATTCGAACAGTTTGTCGCAAATCAGAAGGAGGAAATCGCATGAGAGCATTATGGATGCAATGCAAAATAGAAATTTTACGTACATTCCGCAATAAATTATTTATCTTTTTCTCATTATTAATGCCTGTTATGTTTTACTACATTTTTACAAATGTTGTTCAAGTACCACAAAACGGAGATGCGTGGAAAGCACACTATTTAATTTCGATGGCAACTTTCAGTATTGTAGGGACTGCACTCTTTAGCTTCGGTGTGAGACTTTCTCAGGAAAGAGGGCAAGGATGGACACATCTTCTAAAAATTACACCGCTTCCAGAGGGAGCATATTTAACAGCAAAAATTATCGCTCAAACAGTAGTAAATGCTTTTTCAATATTAGTTATTTTTATTGCAGGGATACTAATTAATCATGTTGAGTTAACGGTAGGGCAATGGATTGGTGCGGGATTATGGTTATTGTTAGGGGTAACACCATTTTTAGCGTTAGGAACAGTAATAGGTTCCATTAAGAAGGCGGACGCAGCTGCTGGCTTAGCAAATATTTTAAATATGAGTTTAGCTATAGTTGGCGGGTTGTGGATGCCGATTGAAGTATTCCCAAAAATATTAAGAACGATTGGTGAATGGACACCGACATACCATTTCGGAAGTGGTGCGTGGGATATTGTAGCTGGAAAATCAATTGGATGGGAAAATATCGCGGTATTAGGAGGTTATTTCCTTATATTTGTTGTAGTATCAATATATATAAGAAAAAGACAGGAAGCGGTATAAATGATAGAGAAGAAGAGGATTGAGATTTTTCCGAAACATATGGGATTTTTTCCATACATGTGGTTTGTTTATCTATTATTTCCAATTTATCACTTAGCACAAGCATCAGGATGGAAGCTTGTGCTAGGAAGCAGTATGTTGATAATTTTTATCGTCACATACCGTCAGCTTTATTTTGTTCAGAGGACGTTTGTTTTTTGGGCGTGTATTCAAATGGTACTCATCTTTTTATTTGCTTTATTTTATAATCCTTTTATGATATTTTTTGGCTTTTTCACAGCAAGTGCGATGGGATTTGCGCCAAATAAGAAAGTATTTCGAGTGCTGTTATGTTCGTTAGTTATAATGCTTGGAGCATTTTTATTTGTAAATATGAATCAACTAACAACTACAAGTTTAGTAAATATTGTTCCGATGTTTATTTTAATGCTTCTTACGCCATTTGGTATGCGCAATTTTAATCAGAAAAAGATGTTGAAGAACCAACTGAATGAAGCAAACGAGCAAATTAAAGACTTAGTAAAACGTGAAGAACGGCAGCGGATTGCAAGAGATCTTCATGACACATTAGGGCATACGTTATCTCTTATTACTTTGAAAAGCCAGCTTGTAGAGAAGTTAATTGTGAAAAATCCAGAGCGTGCAAGTGCGGAAGCGAAGGAAATTACACAAACGTCTCGTACAGCCTTAAAACAGCTGAGAGAATTAATTTCTGATATGCGTATGATTACGGTAGAAGAAGAGCTAGAGCAAATAAAAGCGATCTTACAAGCAGCTAATATTGAATTAGAAGTGAGGCAAGAAGCCAGCTCGAGTTCGTTATCACCAATTGAACAAAATATTGTCGGGATGTGTTTACGTGAGGCTGTTACGAATGTTGTAAAACATAGCAAGGCAACGCGGTGCACAGTTTCTATATTAGAATCGCAAGGTGAGCTGATTTTGAAAGTAAAAGATAACGGAATCGGTTTAACAGATCAAAATCATGATGGAAATGGTATCCGCGGCATGAAAGAACGAATTGCTCTTATTGATGGTTTTGTTGAACTAGGTACAATCAATCCAGGGACGTTGTTAACAGTAAAAGTTCCAGTTGTTATTAGAACAGGAAAAGATGAGGTGAGGGCATGATTCGAATTATTATTGCAGAAGATCAACGGATGCTTCGTGGTGCATTAGGGGCCCTACTTGATTTAGAAGATGATATCGAAGTAATTGGGCAAGCGGCAAACGGGGAAGAGGCACTAAAATTAATTGAATCGTTAAAACCGGATATAAGTATTATGGATATTGAAATGCCGATTCAAAGTGGATTAGATGTTGCTGAAGCGTTAAAAAAAGAAAAATCATTATGTAAAGTAATGATTTTAACAACATTTGCACGGCCGGGATATTTTGAAAGAGCAATGAAAGCTGGTGTGCACGGCTATTTATTAAAGGATAGCCCAAGTGAAGATTTAGCGGCAGCAATTCGTAATGTAATGAAGGGGAAACGAGAGGTCTCCCAAGATTTAATGTTCGGCCTATGGCAGGAGCAAAATCCGTTGTCAGATCGCGAAAAGGAAGTATTGTTGCTTGCGAAAGAAGGAAAGACGGCAAACGAAATTGCGAAGGTACTTTATCTTTCACCGGGTACAGTACGTAATTATATTTCTGAAGTATTAACGAAGCTCGATGCGAAAAATAGAATTGAGGCAATTACAATTGCGGAAGAAAAGGGTTGGATGTAAAAAGAAGGTTACCTATGAGAGGTGACCTTCTTTTTATACTTATTTTACTTCTATTACTTGATTTACTTTTTGTAATGACTTGTAACCATGTGCTTCAAATGCCTTTGCAAATTCATTTGATACGGCAGTGCCATATAGATCCTTTGCAGCTTGTACGATGTGAGATTGAAGTGATTCAAAGTCTTCAGCGGAAGTTGCGTAATTTTGCAATGCACGCATAACAACTTTACTTACTTTTTCATTACCTTGTTTTTGAACAGCAACACCGTTATATGTTTTACCTTCAGCTAATTGATATAATACGTGACTAATAATACCAGAATTTACGTGTGATTCTTGATTATTACCATCGTTATAGAAATCTTGTAAATTTGTATATAGTTTATGGCCGCCGTCACCAATTTCCCTTGGGATATCACGAATTGTTAGGCCACCTAATGTATCGCCCATAATCCAGTTTCCTTTATCTTTCTTTACGTAATATTCGATTTGTGTACCCCAGAAATCTGCTAATCCCTCGTTTAGTGCAGATGTTTCAGCGCTTGGATATCTCACGACTTTATTTTTTGTCGTGCCACTGAATACAGCATGTCCAAATTCATGAGCTGTTACATCAAGAGCTGATGTTAGTTTTCCGTCTAAACCATCACCAAATACCATTTGGTTCCAAGCAGGATGCCAAAATGCATTTACATAGTCTTCTTTTAAACCATCACTAACTTCAGTAGAATCAAAACCGTGTACACTAGCAACAACTTTTGAATCTTTATTGTCGTAACTTTTTAGATTATGTTCTTTCTTAAAGTAATCATAAATATCACTCATGTTCTTCATAGCGCCCGCGGCTTCTTTATCTGCAAAATTAGGAGTGCTACTTGAAATTAGTGTCCCTGGATAACCAGCTTGACTATATCCCCCGAGGGAATCGGCGTAGTTTGCATTATAAATATAAATACCATTTCCGCGTGATAAATCGGCTAAATAAAATTTTCCATCAGTTCCTTTGGCAATATTGAAAGAGATGTTTTCTTGAAGTGCATTTTTCCCAGTTCCTTGCTCACTTGCAGGGGATAATCTAGGTGATGTTCCTTGATTTATAGTCTTATTCTCTTTGTTTTTAATGAATTTTTCTTGGAAAAGTACTTCGCCAGTTTTTAGATCAACGATAGCATTGCCGTTTATAATTTGTTCATTGTTTTCATAAGTAAATGTAATAACAGTTGCGAATGTATAATAGCCATCTTTTTTCTTATAAACAACGGTTTCGCTAGAGAATTCCGTCTCAGCTGCATCACTTGGAATTTGAACTATATCGCGTAATTTAGATTTTACTTCATTTTTCGACAAAAAATTTGTTATAGTAAGATTAGGTTGTTGATTTAAATTTTGAACAACTTTACCACTAACAGTTGTGATCACTCCATTTTTATCTACTTTTACAATGAGATCTTGGCCATATACTTTATAGTTTTTATATGTTTGTGCAAGGCGAACTTCGGTTTGATTTTCTTTGGTTTCTTTATTTGTAGGTTGGAAATCTACATTTTTTTCAGTAGTGACTTGTTCTTGTTGAGCTTTAGCCCCGTTTACCTCACCTTTTAAATACTTTTTAGCAATATTTTCTTTCGTATCATTTTGAGGTTGTGTTAATTTCCCGATTGTTAAACCAGGCTGAGCGATTTCAACTTTTACTTCACTTTTGTCCAATTTTTGAGCATGAATAGCTTCTGTTGATAAAGGATAAAGAAGACCGAATGTAACGAAAGCACTGGCAAGTTTTCTATAATTCATCTATAACACTCCTAATCTATTATTATATGTGAGATGAATTGTATGAAAAATTTGCCGAATTTTATATATATTATGCATTATTTCATATCAAAAATTGTCGAATTCACATTATTGTAGTGGTATGACAACTTAAAAAATTAGATTGTTATAATGGGATGGTGAGTAAGTATGCAAGCAGAGAAATTAGGAAGTGAAATTAAGAAAATTAGAGTGTTGAGAGGATTAACACAAAAACAGTTATCCGAGAACATATGTCATCAATCGGAAGTAAGCAGAATTGAATCGGGTGCAGTATACCCAAGTATGGATATATTGCAAGGTATTGCAGCAAAATTACAAATTCCCATTATTCATTTTTATGAGGTACTCATTTATTCGGATATTGAAAGAAAAAAACAGTTTAAAGATCAAGTCATTATGCTTTGTAAGCAAAAAAGATATAAAGAAATTTATAATAAAGTATGGAATGAGCTGAAAAAGGAAGAATATCATCCTGAATTCCAGCAATTTCTTCAATGGCAATATTATGTAGCTGCTTACGTATTGAAAAAAGTCGATTACGAATATTGTATTTTAGAATTAAAGAAATTGCTCAATCAACAATTGACAGGAATAGATGTATATCAGAATCTTTATATTGAAAACGCAATTGCAAACATTTATGCTGAAAATGGCTATTTGAAGAAGGGTATTGATTTATTTGAACAAATATTAAAACAATTAGAGGCATTGCATGATAATGAAGAATTTGACGTGAAGGTAAGGTATAATCATGCAAAAGCATTATACTTAGATAGTCGATATGAAGAATCACTTTATCAAGTAAATAAAGCAATTGAAATATCATGCCGAATTAATAGTATGGCATTAATTGGACAGCTATATTATCAAAGAGGTGAATGCCTAAGGAAGTTGGAGTATGAAGAGGCAGAGATTGAAGATGCATATAAGAAGGCAAGTTTCTTTTTTGATATATTAGAAATGCATGCATATAAAGAAGCGCTTGTAAATAAAATCAGCAGATAAACAACCTAAAAAGTGGATATGCATAATTGCATACAATGTGAATAAATTTTCATGATATATTAAAAGTAAAAAATGTGGGTGATGGAATATGAAGAAATTACTTATTGGTAGTTTATTAACGTTAGCAATGGCATGGGGTATTTCATTAGGTGATACAGCATTAGAGAAAAGTCAAATAATTTCTCATAATGATCAAGAGGTACAAGTAGCTGCAGATTTACCTTTTGAGTTTTAAAAAACAACCGCCTTATTTAGTCGGTTGTTTTTTTATGGAGTAACATCCAAACGTCTTTACTAGAAACAGGTTTGCTAATAAAGAATCCTTGAATGTGATCACAATTTTGTCTATGTAAAAATTCCCATTCTTCTTCCGTTTCTACACCTTCTGCAATCACTTCTAAATTTAGTTCTTTTGATAGTGTAATAATTGAAGAGACAATTGCTTCTTCTAAAGGGCTAGTTGTAATTCCACAAATAAACTCTCGAGCAATTTTTAATGTGTTAATTGGATATTTTGTTAAATAAGCTAAAGAACTATAACCAGTTCCAAAGTCATCGATTGAAATTTGAATGCCGAGATTTTGAAGCTGTTCTAGTTTTGCAACTACAGATTGATTTTGATTAATTGCGATGCTTTCCGTAATTTCAATATCTAGTGCTTCTGGTTTCAGTTCTGTTTCTTCCAACACCTTTGAAATAGTTGAGATTAAATCTGCATGGTTAAATTGAACAACAGATAAATTCACACCAACTTTTAAGTGAGAAAAACCTTGATTATGCCATCTTTTTGCCTCTAAACAGGCAGTACGTAAAATCCAATTACCAAGTTCAATAATAAAACCAGTTTCCTCTGCTAGAGGGATAAATTGGGCTGGAGATACGATGCCGAGTTTTGGATGCTTCCAACGTATTAATGCTTCAAAACCGATAATTTGTTTTGTTTTTGTGCTTACTTGTGGCTGGTATTCAAGGAAAAATTCATTTTGTTGTAATGCTTTTGAAAGTTCACCTTCTAAGAATTGAATTTCATTTTGAGCGATACTCATTTCTTTTGAGAAGAAAACAAATCTGTTTTTTCCATTTGCCTTCGCACGGTACATAGCCATATCAGCATTTTTCATTAACTCATTTACATCAGTTCCGTAATCAGGATACATCGCAATTCCGATACTTGGTGTAATAGAGAGTTCTTCGCCTTGAATGAAGAATGGTTTGTTTAAAATAGTTAAAATCTGTTCAGCTATAAAAATTGCACTTTTTTCTGAGTACATTTCTGGTAATAGAATGGTAAATTCATCTCCACCTTGGCGAGCGACGACATCTTTTGAACGCAAGCAACCGCGTAATCTTTTTGCTACTTCAATTAATAATAAATCTCCGACGTCATGACCAAGTCTATCGTTAATTTTTTTAAATCGATCTAAATCAAGGAATATGACGGCGACATCATTTGCGCTAGTTTGGGCTGTATTTAAAATGGCTTTTAAATCTTTTTCGAACTTTCGGCGATTTGGTAATCCAGTAAGTGCATCGTGAAAGGCTAAATGTTCTACTTGTTTTTGTTTTTCATATAAAGTGGTAATATCACGCGCTATCCCAAACATTCCGACCACTTCTTTGTTTATAAAAGTAGGGATAAGTGTAATATGGAGATAATAATAATAGCCTTCTTGTTCTTTTGTACGAACTTCTAACGTTTGTGGCCTACCTTCCTTTGTAATTTGTAAAGCCTTCTTTAGTAGTTCGTGGTCTTTTGAATCAATGAAGTGTACCAGAGAATAGCTTGCCACTTCGCAATAATAGGCAGTAAATAAGCTTTCGCATGCCTTATTAGAGTGTTGAAAAATGCCATTCATATTTAAAGAGAAAACGGCATCGGGATGATCTTCGAATAAAGATTTATAACGTTGTTCACTTTTTGATAATGCAAATGCACCTTCTTCAACTTCATCCTCTAGTTGTGTAGTCAACTGTTCATATGTATGGATTAGTGCTTGATTATCTTTCCACATGTAAAGTTGCCGCAAGAATAACAAAATAAGTGATAATACGAGACCGATTAACATGAACTTATCATCCCAAGGTTGAATGATAATAAAAGAAAAAGTAATAATTATACTAAAATAAGGTAGTATAAAACGTACATAATCGAATCGATAATATTTTGTTTTCGTTTCATGCTGCATTGGTTTATCTAAAATATATAGTATGGAAGAAAGTCCAATTAATAAAATAGAAGCAGTGTGTATTAAATAATTAATTTCAGCAGAAGTTTTCATCCCAAAGTTCAATTGAAACAGATGAATATAACCGTATATGAGTATAATAGTGAAGCCGATAATTAATGCGATTCTACTAGAAGAATATTGTTCTCTTCTATATAGGCTAATAACGGCGTAAATTACTAATGATTGTGCAATGAAATACCCAATTAAAATCCAAGTATCCTTTGTTAACATGCGGAAACTTGAAAGATCTAAGATAAAAGTTAAGGTGAAATAAATGTTCATAATAATAATAAAGATGCTATCGAATGAAAATTCCGAAAGCCCCTTAATAGAGTAATTCTTTATAAACTTTATAGCAAATCCAACAAAGAGCAAAATATATTGTATGATAAAAAAAGGCAATGCTTTATATGAAAATATAGATTGATCATGTATGGAAAGTGAACTAAGAAATAGGGTTATCTCCATAATTAATCCACATAGGCAAGTACATAGTAATAAAATCCAAAATAGTTTATCACTGCGTTTCATTTTCTTAATAGCTTTATATAAACAGTGGCAAGAAAAAAGTGCAGCGAAACAGAATAAGAAAAGAATCCCAATTTCCTTTATATGCGACTCATTTGGAATAAATAGTATCCAAAGAGCGAATATAGATATGTATATTATAACAAATTGTACATACTTTTTTTGACTAATCATATTATGACTCCGTTTCAATAAAGTTGAATCTCGGGGGAATGCTAATTTAAATAATAGCATATAAAATAGGATGTTTTTTACTATAAAAATTACTTTTTTGAAAAAATGGTGCAAAGTTACAATTTACCACTGTAACTTTGCACCACTTATTCTTTTAATTCCTCTTATAGCAGAAAGTTCATCTATTAATTGGAATAGTGCTAAGTCTTTTTGTTTACTTTCAATCATAATATCGAAATTATGATTGTTTTTTTTTGCAACGTGTAAGAAGGGCTTGATAAACTCTAAATCGATATATTCAGCATGAGCCCTAAATTCTTTTTCCGATCTCGGAGAGGAAATGTGAACTTTAGGAGAGATATTTGTATGTGACCAAGTTTCAAAAATTGCAGGAAGCAACTCTTCTAGTGGTTCCTCGCAAAGATTGGCCATATGATGATGATAATCAAATACAAATGGGATATTTTCTTTTTGGCAAATTGATAAAGTTTCAGAAGTTGTATATGTTTTATCATCGTTTTCAAGAGTCATTTGTTTTTTTATATGTGCAGGAAGTTTTTTTATGTTTTCATGGAAGCGCTCAATTGCCTTTTCTTTATTTCCATAGGCTCCACCTACATGAATATTAATGTAAGAGGAATCTGCAATGCCTATAGCATCTAATACTTTATAATGATAAGTCATATCCGTAATAGCGTTAGTAGTAATATGTGGCTTGTCGCTTGTAAATAGCGTAAATTGATTTGGATGAAAACTTATTCGTAAATTGTGTTCTTTAATTAAAGCTCCTATTTTACGCCAAAGTGGTGTGAATACCCCAATATAGTCAAACTCGACTTCGGGATGTGTTGCAAGTGGGACGATTGAAGACGATAGGCGATATAGTGGGATTTCATGCGCTATATTGTAATGTAGGATACGTATTGTGTGCTCTAAATTTTGCCTTATAACATGGTACAGTTTGTCTTCTCGCTCTTGCTTGCTGAGTTTCTTAAAGCTTGTAAACGTCATTGTTTTGGCAGGAGAACAGTCCCAGAGTGCCATTGCATGTGAGACATATCCAAACCGCATAATCATATAAGATACACCTCTTTTATTCATTGTCTTTCCTATAAAAAGAAAGCAAGCATTGTTCCAATCCATTCCTTTCCTCTATCGATAAGAGAAGTTGGGTTTACATCGCTATAGGAAAGTATGGATGCATTCTTTAGGTCTTCATGGAATTTATTTTTTACTGTTTGAACGAAATGTTTACTATATAACAGGCAGTTTATTTCATGGTTAATATATAAACTTCTCATATCAAAGTTTGCTGTTCCGATATCACAAATATCATCATCCACTATAATAATTTTGGCGTGAAAAAAACCTTGTTGAAATGCATAAATATTGCAACCAGCCTGTATTAATTTTCGGCAGTATGGGAATTTTGCTTCTCGAACGAGAGGGTGATCAGCTTTTTCTGGAACAAGAATTGTGATTTGAACCCCTCTTTCTCTTGCTTTTAATAAGGCATTCATAATTTTTTTTCCAGGAATGAAATATGGTGTACCGATACAGATTTCTTTTTTTGCTCCGTTAATTAAATGTAAAAAAGTATGCTGTAAATAAGCACCATCAGTCGGAATAAATTGATGCAGTATGGTACCTGGGTTTTGTTTTGGAAAATAAAGAGAAGCATTCAATAAATCCTGTTTCGTATCATCAAACCAGTCATGCAAAAATTGCTTTTGTAAATCTTGAACCCCTTCTCCTGTAAGACGTAAATGATAGTCTCGCCATAATCCTAAATATTCATTATGCCCCAGATACTCTTCGCCGATATTAAATCCCCCGATATAGCCAGTTTTCCCATCAATCACTGTAATTTTTCTATGGTTTCTTTGATTGGCAGAAAAGAAAAGCAGAGGAAATTTTACCTTATGACAAAATGAAAAAGATACACCATGTTTTCGGAGGGAGCGAATAGCTTCGTTTGATAAAGAATGGCTGCCAAATCGATCAAGTAAAAGTCGTACTTCAATTCCTTCCTGAGCCTTATCAATCAGCAAATTTAAAAATTCACGACTGATTTTATCGTTTTTTACAATGAAGAATAAAATATGAATGTGGTGCTGTGCTTGTTTTATATCAGTAAATAAAGCGTCATACAAATCTTTCCCGTATGTATAAAGGTGAAAATCACTTTGACGTAAAGGGAAAGTGCGAGAGCTTACCCGTTTTAAATGAAGAAATCTCCCGTATGAAAAATCAATTGTAATCCAAAGAGCAACGGATATTAACAAAAGAGATAAGTAGAGCATCAGTGAATTCCCTCCTTCGCATTCTTTTCACCTTCAGTGTGTTACAAATGATACGGGTAGCACGGCTGTTATTATAAATTTCATCAGATGATAGTATGTTGCACTGATTAAAGTTTCACTTTATCCCGTTTTAACGGGCAGTAAGCCTCCACCTCAAAAACTGGTGGATAAGTAGAAGTTAGTTTGGAAATCAACTGTCCGTAAAAGCCCTACTGATTAAAGTTTCACTTTATAGTTTCACCGAAATAAACAGCTTTATGAAAAAATGTGTTGTTCTATAACAAAAAACTGTTGACTGAATGCTCACTCATTATATAATGGGATAGGGGATATAATTCAGAAAATTATATATTTTTGAAGATTCAAAAAAGAAAGAGGGCTTACAAAGAGAGGGGTAGCATAAAAATGAATAGCTTACTGATCATTAATTGGCTGGCTGCCATTGCTGTTATTGCTTATGCAGGATATTTGTTTGTATATCTTATACGGACGAGAATGGCCTACATACAATTAGGAAAAAAAATTGAATTTGACCGTCGTTTTAAAGAGCGTTGGGATCTCCTTAAGGTCAATGTTTTCGGTCAGAAAAAGCTGCTGAAAGATAAGAAAAGCGGCATCATTCACGTTATGTTCTTTTACGGATTTATTCTTGTCCAATTTGGAGCAATTGACTTCGTTTGGAAAGGACTCGCACCAGGATCACATCTTCCACTTGGACCACTATACCCTGCATTTACATTCTTCCAGGAAATTGTCACACTTGTTATTTTAATTGCAGTATTTTGGGCTTTTCATAGACGTTATGTAGAAAAGCTTGTTCGTTTAAAACGTAACTTCAAATCAGGTCTTGTTCTTATCTTTATCGGTGGCTTAATGATTTCTGTGCTACTTGGTAACGGTATGGGACTTATATGGCATGGCGAGGAGCTTTCATGGAGTGAACCAATCGCTTCTGCAATCGCTTACGTTTTTAGCGGGATAAATGAAACCGTAGCTATTTCAGTGTTCTATTTTTCTTGGTGGGTGCATTTACTAATTTTGTTAACATTTTTAGTCTATGTTCCACAATCAAAACATGCGCATTTAATTGCGGGACCAGCTAATGTATTCTTCGGTCGTCTTTCAAACCCAGGAAAGCTTGAAAAGATTGATTTTGAAGATGAAACACAAGAAACATTTGGTGTTGGTAAAATTGAAGACTTTAGACAAAATCAACTTATTGACTTATACGCTTGTGTAGAGTGTGGTCGTTGTACAAATATGTGTCCGGCAACAGGAACAGGAAAAATGTTATCGCCGATGGACTTAATTTTAAAACTTCGTGATCATTTAACTGATAAAGGAGCTGCGGTAACATCAAAAGCACCGTGGGTTCCAGTAGTTGCCTTCAATAATACACAAGGAAATCAGTTAGCGATGATGGCAGCTGGAAAAGGACAACAAGAATCAGCGGCTACAACTCTCGCTTACGATCCGAGTTTAATCGGAGATGTTATTACAGAAGAAGAGATTTGGGCATGTACAACGTGTCGTAACTGTGAAGATCAATGTCCAGTTATGAATGAGCATGTTGACAAAATTATTGATTTACGTCGATATCTCGTTTTAACAGAAGGGAAAATGGACGCGGAAGCACAACGCGCGATGACAAATATCGAGCGTCAAGGGAATCCGTGGGGTCTGAACCGTAAAGAGCGTGAAACATGGCGCCAAGGTGATGACGAAGTAACAGTTCCAACTGTAAAAGAAAAATCAAAAGCTGGGGAGGAATTCGAGTATTTATTCTGGGTTGGTTCAATGGGATCATACGACAATCGTAGTCAGAAGATTGCGATATCGTTTGCGAAGTTAATGAACGAAGCAGGCATTTCATTCGCAATTCTCGGTAATAAAGAAAAGAATTCTGGAGATACACCACGCCGCCTTGGAAATGAATTTGTATTCCAAGAGATGGCGACAAAGAATATCGAAGAATTTGAAAAGGCAGGAGTGAAGAAAATCGTTACGATTGATCCTCATGCTTATAACACATTTAAAAATGAGTATCCGGACTTTGGCTTGCAAGCAGAAGTCTATCATCATACAGAATTGTTAGCTCAGTGGGTGAAAGAAGGACGCTTAAAGCCTGTTCACGCTATTGAAGAAACAGTTACGTACCATGATTCCTGTTATTTAGGAAGATACAACGAAGTGTACGAAGCGCCACGTGATATTTTGAAAGCGATTCCTGGAGTGAATCTTGTAGAAATGGCACGTAACCGTGAAACTGGAATGTGCTGTGGCGCAGGTGGTGGCTTAATGTGGATGGAAGAAACAACAGGTTCTCGTATTAACGTTGCTCGTACAGAACAAGCATTAGCTGTACAGCCATCCATTATCGGTACAGGTTGTCCATATTGCTTAACGATGATCAGTGATGGAACGAAAGCGAAAGAGGTAGAAGAGAAAGTTCAAACTCTTGATGTGACAGAGATTTTAGAACGATCTGTTATCGGACAGAAAAAAGAAGCGATGTAGTTTATAAGAATGTATACAACTTTAGAAAGAGGTGCAATGATTGCACCTCTTCTCAACGTAGGGATACCGAGCGAGCGCTCAGTGTTAAAAAAAGAAATGGGGGAAAGAAACATGAGTAAAACAGTTATTTTAAGTGCTGCAAGAACACCAGTTGGAAAATTTGGAGGATCTTTAAAAGATGTAAAAGCGACGGAACTTGGAGGAATTGCAATTAAAGCAGCGCTTGAAAGAGCAAATGTTGCGGCTAGTGATGTTGAAGAAGTTATATTTGGAACGGTTATTCAGGGGGGACAGGGGCAAATTCCATCGCGTCAAGCTGCAAGGGCTGCTGGAATCCCTTGGGAAGTGCAGACGGAAACAGTGAATAAAGTTTGTGCATCAGGACTTCGTGCGGTTACGTTAGCGGATCAAATTATTCGTACTGGCGATCAATCACTGATTGTAGCTGGCGGTATGGAGTCGATGAGTAACAGTCCTTACATTTTACGCGGAGCAAGATGGGGATACAGAATGGGCAACAACGAAGTTATTGATTTAAACGTTGCTGACGGTTTAACATGCGCATTTTCAGGTACACACATGGGTGTTTATGGCGGAGAAGTTGCGAAGGAAGATGGAATTTCTCGCGAAGCACAAGATGAATGGGCATATCGTAGCCATCAGCGTGCGGTTTCAGCGCATAAAGAAGGACGTTTTGAAGAGGAGATCGTGCCAGTAACGATCCCGCAAAGAAAAGGCGATCCTATTGTCGTTGCAAAGGATGAGGCGCCACGTGAAGATACAACGATTGAAAAGTTAGCAAAGTTAAAACCTGTATTTGATAAGGAAGCGGCAGTGACAGCTGGTAATGCGCCAGGACTAAACGATGGTGGTGCCGCACTTGTGTTAATGAGCGAAGACAGAGCGAAGCAAGAAGGAAGAAAGCCATTAGCGACAATTTTGGCGCATACAGCAATTGCAGTGGAATCTAAAGATTTCCCAAGAACGCCAGGTTATGCAATTAACGCATTGCTTGAAAAAACAGGCAAGACAATTGAAGACATAGATTTATTCGAGATTAATGAAGCATTTGCAGCAGTAGCAATTGCAAGTACAGAAATCGCAGGAATCGATCCAGAAAAATTGAATGTAAATGGCGGCGCAGTGGCGATGGGACATCCAATTGGAGCAAGCGGAGCGCGTATTATCGTAACACTAATCCATGCACTTAAGCAGCGCGGCGGCGGAATTGGAATTGCTTCGATTTGTAGCGGTGGCGGTCAAGGAGACGCAGTGATGATTGAAGTTCACTAATTAAAGTTCGAGGGTATAAAATTTATTAACAATTAAGGGGGAAGAAAAAATGGGTGTACAAAACATTGTTGTAATTGGTGCAGGGCAAATGGGATCAGGAATTGCACAAGTATGTGCAATGGCAGGGTATGACGTGAAGGTACAAGATTTAAAACAAGAGCAATTAGATAGAGGATTGGCTATCATTACGAAAAATTTAGCGCGCCAAGTAGAAAAAGGACGCATGAAGGAAGAAGAGAAGGAAGCGACATTAAATCGTCTTACAGTAACGCTTGATTTAGATTGTGTGAAAGAAGCGGATCTTATTATTGAAGCAGCTGTTGAGAAAATGGATATTAAAAAGAAAATCTTTGCGAATCTAGATGAAATTGCTCCAGAACACGCAATTTTAGCGACAAATACGTCATCTCTGCCAATTACAGAAATTGCAGCGGTAACGAAGCGTCCGGAAAAAGTAATCGGCATGCACTTTATGAATCCAGTTCCAGTTATGAAGCTTGTTGAGATTATTCGTGGTTTGGCTACAGATGATGCAGTATATGAAGCAATTGAAGATATTACGAAAAAAATTGGGAAAGTACCAGTTGAAGTAAATGATTTCCCAGGTTTTGTATCAAACCGCATTTTGCTACCGATGATTAACGAAGCAATTTATACGTTATATGAAGGTGTAGCGACGAAAGAAGCAATTGATGAGGTCATGAAGCTTGGTATGAACCATCCGATGGGGCCTTTGACACTCGCTGATTTTATCGGTTTAGATACGTGTTTATACATTATGGAAGTGTTGCATGAAGGATTAGGAGATAGTAAATATCGCCCATGTCCGTTATTACGTAAGTATGTGAATGCAGGATGGTTAGGGCGTAAAACAGGTCGTGGATTCTACGTTTACGAATAAATGCCCCTTTTGTTACAAAATAGTGGTCTTACCAAATTATTTAAAGGATATATAGCAAATGGAGGCGGAATATATGAACTTTCGTTTTAATGAAGAGCAGCAAATGATGAGGAAAATGGTTCGGGATTTTGCACAGAAGGAAATAGCTCCCTTTGTTCCTAGTATGGAACAAGGGGTGTTCCCGAAAGAGATTTTGCAAAAGATGGGTGATCTTGGATTAATGGGTATTCCAGCACCTGCAAAATACGGCGGGGCAGAAATGGATTTTATTTCTTATATTCTAGCAATTGAGGAAATCTCAAAGGTAAGTGCAACAGTTGGTGTAATTTTAGCTGTACATACGTCAGTTGGAATGAATCCGATTTTATATTTCGGAACAGAAGAACAGAAGAAAAAATATGTTTCTAAACTTGCAACCGGGGAATATTTAGGCGCATTTGCTTTAACAGAGCCAAATGCAGGATCAGATGCAGGGAGTTTGAAATCAAGAGCTGTCAAAAAAGGCGATCATTATATTATTAATGGATCGAAAGTGTTTATTACAAATGGTGGTGAAGCAAGTACATACATTGTATTCGCTTCTACAAATCCAGAGGCAGGGAAAAGTGGTATTTCTGCATTTATAGTAGAGAAAGATACACCTGGTTTAATCATCGGAAAAGATGAACATAAGATGGGGCTCCTTGGTTCTCGTACAGTACAACTTACTTTTGAAGATATGAAAGTGTCAGCGGAGAATTTACTTGGGGAAGAAGGACAAGGATTCAAGGTGGCGATGGCGAATTTAGATGTTGGGCGAATTGGAATCGGTGCACAGGCGTTAGGAATTGCTGAAGCGGCGCTTGCATGTGCGATTGATTATGCAAAAGAACGAGAACAATTTGGGAAACCAATTGCGGCGCAGCAAGGGATTGGCTTCAAGCTTGCAGATATGGCAACAAGTGTCGAAGCAGCAAGGTTACTCGTATATAGAGCGGCGTCTCTTAGGGCACAAGGATTACCATGCGGTAAAGAAGCATCTATTGCGAAATTATTTGCTTCTAAGACAGCGGTTGAAGTCGCGATTGAGGCGGTGCAAGTATTTGGTGGTTACGGTTATACGAAAGAATATCCAGTAGAACGATTTTTCCGTGATGCGAAAATCACGCAAATATATGAAGGAACAAGTGAAATACAGAAACTTGTTATTAGCCGTGCTTTATAAAAGGGCGAGGGGGAGACGGAGATGCATTTTAAACTATCAGAAGAACATGAAATGATAAGAAAAATGGTTCGAGATTTTGCTAAAAATGAAGTAGCACCAACAGCAGCTGAGCGTGATGAGGAAGAGCGATTTGATCGAGAGTTATTTGATCAAATGGCAGAGCTTGGTTTAACCGGTATTCCATGGCCTGAAGAGTACGGCGGAATTGGAAGCGATTACTTAGCGTACGTAATTGCGATTGAAGAATTATCTCGAGTTTGTGCTTCAACAGGTGTAACACTATCTGCGCATACTTCACTTGCAGGATGGCCAATTTTTAAATTTGGGACAGAAGAACAAAAGCAAAAGTTTTTACGACCGATGGCTGAAGGGAAGAAAATTGGTGCATACGGCTTAACGGAGCCAGCATCTGGATCGGATGCTGGTGGAATGAAGACAATCGCAAAGAGAGATGGCGACCATTATATTTTAAATGGATCAAAAATTTTCATTACAAATGGCGGTATTGCTGATATTTATGTTGTTTTTGCGCTAACTGATCCTGAATCGAAGCAGCGCGGTACGAGTGCATTTATTGTAGAAAGTGATACACCGGGATTTTCAGTTGGGAAGAAGGAGAGCAAGCTAGGGATTCGCTCTTCACCAACGACTGAAATTATGTTTGAAGATTGCCGTATTCCGGTAGAGAATCTACTTGGAGAAGAGGGGCAAGGATTTAAAGTTGCGATGCAAACATTAGATGGAGGTCGTAACGGTATTGCGGCGCAAGCTGTTGGTATTGCACAAGGGGCTTTAGATGCTTCTGTAGAATATGCAAGGGAGCGCCATCAATTTGGAAAACCAATTGCGGCGCAGCAAGGGATTGGCTTTAAACTTGCGGATATGGCAACAGATGTAGAAGCGGCACGCCTTTTGACATATCAAGCGGCTTGGCTTGAATCAGAAGGGCTTCCGTATGGAAAAGAATCAGCGATGTCAAAAGTATTTGCAGGGGATACAGCGATGAAGGTGACGACTGAAGCGGTGCAAGTATTTGGTGGTTACGGTTATACGAAAGATTATCCAGTAGAGCGTTATATGCGAGATGCAAAGATTACACAAATATATGAAGGAACACAAGAGATTCAGAGGCTTGTAATTTCTCGTATGTTAACGAAGTAGGAACGAAAGCGTAGGTATTCTCCTACGCTTTTTCCTTCCAAAAAATAATAGAGAGAGGTGAAGGGAATGGTTAAACATAATGTACATGCATCGGTGAAAGATGAAAAATTAGTTGCGTTAAGACGTGAACAAATGATTAAAGGTGCGGTGCAACTGTTTAAACAAAAAGGATTTCCGCGTACAACAACGAGAGAGATTGCAAAAGCGGCTGGATTTAGTATAGGGACACTTTATGAGTACATTCGTACAAAAGATGATGTTTTGTATTTAGTTTGTGATAGTATATATGAACATGTAAAAGAACGATTAGAGGAAGTAGTATGTACAGAAAAAGGGAGTATAGAAAGTTTAAAGGTAGCGATAACGAATTACTTTAAAGTGATGGACGAATTACAAGAAGAAGTATTAATTATGTATCAAGAAGTACGTTTTTTACCGAAAGAATCTCTCCCATATGTATTAGAAAAAGAGTTTCAAATGGTAGGAATGTTTGAGGATATTTTAGAACAGTGTACGGAAAATGGAACATTTATATTAAATAAAAAAGAAATACAGCTTCTTGCACATAATATTTTTATACAAGGACAAATGTGGGGGTTTAGACGTTGGGCACTGCAAAAACTGTATACGCTCGAAGAATATACAGAAATGCAAATTAGGTATGTGTTGCAAGGTGCCCATATGCTTCCGAAATAAGGAACAGACAAATTATTAATTTTATTACCATATAAAAGTTTCCCGTTTTTTTTGTAGCATATTTGTGCGACTTTTGTTTATAATGAATAGTATGGATTTTTTTAGGCAGACCGTTATATATAAGGTTATATTTGATGAAAGGAAGTGCCGCATAAGTGAATTTTAAGCAATATTCACCAGAAGAGCTAAAAGAATGTTCAATGATTGAAGTTGTACATAGCGTTTTAGGGGATAAAAGACAAGCAACGACATTCAACGAGTTGGTTCAAGAAATCGCTCAAGTGCTGGGACTATCTCAAGAGCAAGTTAATGCGAAACTCGCACAATTTTATACAGACTTAAACATCGATGGACGTTTCATTAATTTAGGAGAAAATCGTTGGGGACTACGCAGCTGGTACCCATATGAGCAAATTGATGAAGAAATCTTACCGCAGCCAAAACCGAAGAAGAAACGTAAAGTTGAAGAAGACGGTTTTGACGACTACATTGAAGAAGATGAAGATGACTTTGACGATGCAGACGGAAATGTAGACGAAGAAGATGATGTAGAAGATTTGGACAAGGTTCTTGAAGATGAAGACGGAGATGACGACGATCTTGATGATTTAGAAGAGGATGAAGACGACGACTTCGCTGAAGAAGAACTTGAGTATGATGAAACTGAAGAAGAAGAAGAGGAAGAACTGTAGTTCTTGACTTTTCATTATCGTCCATGTAGAATCATTTTTGGGCTCTTTAAAAAAGGACGATAATACTTTTAAAGTGTAAATATAAAAGAAAATTGCTCCCTACTTGTTACTTTATGTGATGAGGGGAGCAATTTTCTTTTTTGTTTTTTGTTTAGAAAATAAAAAGAGTCTAACAATAAGATGGATACAGTGTTATCTACATACGTTGCGCTTTGCAACGGTGATTATATAACAGCAAAATAGAAGGGAGCTTTTTCATGACTAAGTATATTTTTGTAACAGGCGGTGTAGTATCGTCTTTAGGGAAAGGTATTACAGCAGCATCTCTTGGAAGACTTTTAAAAAATCGTGGTTTAAATGTAACGATTCAAAAGTTTGATCCATACATTAACGTAGACCCAGGGACTATGAGCCCATACCAACACGGTGAGGTATTCGTAACAGATGATGGCGCAGAAACTGACTTAGACCTTGGTCACTATGAGCGTTTTATCGACATTAACTTAAACAAATACAGCAACGTAACAACAGGTAAAATTTACTCTTCAGTTCTTCAAAAAGAGCGTCGCGGTGAATATCTAGGAGGAACAGTTCAAGTTATTCCTCACATTACTAACGAAATTAAAGAGCGCGTATATCGTTCTGGCCGTGAAACAAATGCGGATGTTGTTATTACAGAAATCGGTGGAACTGTTGGTGATATCGAGTCTCTACCATTCTTAGAAGCAATCCGTCAAATTAAGAGCGACATCGGTCGTGACAATGTAATGTACATTCACTGTACGTTAATCCCGTACTTAAAAGCAGCGGGTGAAATGAAAACAAAACCAACGCAACATAGCGTTAAAGAACTTCGTAGCTTAGGTATTCAACCAAACATTATCGTTGTTCGTACAGAATTTCCTGTTTCTCAAGATATGAAAGACAAGCTTGCATTATTCTGTGACATCGATACAAAAGCAGTTATCGAAGCTCGCGATGCAGATACTTTATATGCGGTTCCATTATCTCTTCAAGAACAAAACATGGACCAAATCGTTTGTGATCACTTAAAATTAGACAATCCAGCTGCAGATATGACAGAGTGGACTGCGCTAGTTAACAAAGTACGTAACCTTTCTAAGAAAACAAAAATCGCTCTTGTTGGTAAATATGTAGAACTTCAAGATGCATATATTTCTGTTGTAGAAGCACTTCGTCATGCTGGTTACTCATTCGACACAGATGTAGAAGTAAAATGGGTAAATGCTGAGCACGTAACAGCAGAAAATGTAAAAGAATTAGTTGGCGATACAGATGGTATCCTTGTACCAGGTGGCTTCGGCGATCGTGGTGTAGAAGGTAAAATCGTTGCGATTCAATATGCTCGTGAAAACAAAGTTCCATTCTTAGGAATTTGCTTAGGTATGCAACTTGCATCAATCGAATTCGCACGTAATGTATTAGGTTTAGAAGGTGCTAACTCTTCTGAAATCAATCCTGATACGCCATATGCAATCATTGACTTATTACCAGAACAAAAAGATGTAGAGGACTTAGGTGGTACACTTCGTCTTGGTCTATACCCATGTAAGCTTGCTGAAGAAACAAATGCTTACAATGCTTATAATGAGCCGGTTGTATATGAGCGTCATCGTCATCGTTATGAGTTCAACAACCAGTTCCGTCCGGATATGGAAAAAGAAGGATTCGTATTCTCTGGTACAAGCCCAGACGGCCGTCTAGTTGAAATCATTGAATTAAAAGACCACCCTTGGTTCGTGGCAGCACAGTTCCACCCAGAACTTGTTTCTCGTCCAAACCGTCCACAACCATTGTTCCATGACTTCGTAAGAGCTTCTATTACGAATAAAGAGAGCAAGTAATAAAAAAAGCGCCGCCACTTTAAAGTGACGGCGCTTTTTTTAATATTCGTTTAACATTTCATCGATTGTAAATTTGATTCCGTGATAAGCAAATAAAGCTACTATTAAGCTTGGGAACCCGTAGCGATTACCTTCATCGTCTGGAATAAGACCTTTTAACAGTTTTGTATCAATATGTACGTCTGTATATTGTTCCAGTGATTCCGTACCTTCTTGAAGAGCAGAAATGCCGACAATAGAGTGTCCCTCTTCTTGTAGTTTTTTTGCAATTTCTACAACCGCTTCATCTGTTGAAAAACGGCTAATAAGAAGTACACGATCCGCAGAGGTTACTTCTGCTTCTTTACCATTTTCAAATAAGCGTTTTGCTTGCTTCATTGGTTCAGCACCGAATAGTGCTTCGGCAACAACGCCCTCCATTTCATTTGTACCATATAAATAAATGAAACCATCGCCAACTAGTGCTTGAGCAAGTAAACGAGCACTATCTTCTATATTCATTTCCTCTTTTTGAGAAACTCTGGAGAAATAACCACTTAATTGAGTTGAAAAAATTTTTAACATAATGTTACTCCCTTCGTACGTGTTTGCCGGCTTTCATTATAGTTTATTTTTTTAGAAAGGTGAAATCGTAGGGTAGCATAACAAAATAGGAAACGGTAAAATAAGAAAGAATAGGAAGGAATTTGCCAAAGAATAGCGAAAATAAATCGTTAAGATATAAGAAGCTTTAAATCTTGTACTTACACAGAAAGGTTGGGAATTATGGAAGGTAAAATTTTAATTGTTGATGATCAATATGGGATTCGTGTGTTATTACATGAAGTGTTCCAAAAAGAAGGTTATCAGACATTCCAAGCAGCGAATGGATTTCAAGCTTTAGATATCGTGAAAAAAGATAATCCAGATTTAGTAGTGTTAGATATGAAAATTCCAGGCATGGATGGTATAGAGATTTTAAAGCATGTAAAAGAAATTGATGAGAGTATTAAAGTCATTTTAATGACTGCTTATGGAGAGCTTGATATGATCCAAGAAGCAAAAGATTTAGGAGCTTTAATGCATTTTGCTAAACCATTTGATATTGATGAAATTCGTCAAGCTGTGAGAAATGAGCTCGCTGTAGAGGCGTAAAAATGAATTTTTTATAAAAAATATGGAAAAAAGCGTTTACATGGACTATTGTGCAGGTGAATACGGTTGAGTTTTTGAGTACAAGTTGTTATCCTATTGAGTGTAGAAAAAAGTCCGGTATGTAGATATACATATTTTACCTTATTCTGGTCATACTACCAGCGATAAGAACTTATCGGATACAAAAAACGTTTTTTAGGAGGATTCACCATGCCTTTAGTTTCTATGAAAGAAATGCTAAACAAAGCACTAGAAGGAAAATACGCAGTTGGTCAATTCAACATGAACAACTTAGAGTGGACTCAAGCTATCTTAGCTGCTGCGGAAGAAGAAAAATCTCCTGTAATCCTAGGTGTATCTGAGGGTGCAGCTCGTCATATGACTGGTTTCAAAACAGTTGTAGCTATGGTTAAAGCTTTAATCGAAGAAATGAACATCACTGTTCCTGTAGCGATTCACCTTGACCATGGTTCAAGCTTCGAAAAATGTAAAGAAGCAATCGATGCAGGTTTCACATCTGTAATGATCGACGCTTCTCACCACCCATTCGAAGAAAACGTTGAAACTACTAAACAAGTAGTAGAATACGCACACGCTCGTAACGTATCTGTTGAAGCTGAGCTTGGAACAGTTGGCGGACAAGAAGACGACGTAATCGCTGAAGGCGTAATTTACGCTGACCCAGCAGAGTGTAAGCACCTTGTTGAAGCAACAGGTATCGATTGCCTAGCTCCAGCTTTAGGTTCTGTACACGGTCCTTACAAAGGTGAGCCTAACTTAGGATTCGCTGAAATGGAACAAGTTCGTGACTTCACTGGCGTACCTTTAGTATTACACGGTGGTACTGGTATCCCAACTGCTGATATCGTAAAAGCTATCTCTTTAGGTACTTCAAAAATCAACGTAAACACTGAGAACCAAATCGAGTTTACAAAAGCTGTTCGTGAAGTATTAAACAAAGACCAAGAAGTTTACGATCCTCGTAAATTTATTGGACCTGGCCGCGACGCTATTAAAGCAACTGTTGCTGGTAAAATGCGTGAGTTCGGTTCTAACGGTAAAGCGTAAGAATAAAATTCCGTTTTGGAAACCGTCTAGTCTTTTAGACGGTTTCCTTTCGTTGTATAATGAAAGCGTGAACAAGTCGAAAGATTTTATCATTTTTGGTTTTTAAATAGAAAATAATGTGCATAGTCCTATTAATAAATGTGATAACGTATCTAAATTGATAAAGTGAATTCGATGAATAGTTGATCTTTATCTATTCGTGCTACAGGGGAAATAGAGATAATGGTTTCCTATTTATTGAGTTTTGGGATGGAAAGAGTAATTGAGATTCTTAAGGGGAGCTTTCTATAAAAAGATAGAAAGTAAATACATTCACAAGAAGGGAGCTCAATATGGAAAAATTGCTAATTGAAGGCGGAAGAGCTTTAAATGGAACAATTCGAGTAAGCGGTGCAAAGAACAGTGCTGTTGCATTAATTCCAGCGACAATTTTAGCAGATACTCCAGTAACTATTGGTGGTGTCCCTAATATTTCGGACGTGAAAATGTTAGGCGACTTACTAGAGGAAATTGGAGGGAAAGTAACTTATGGACAGGAGGAAGAGATGGTAGTCGATCCTTCTAACATGGTTGCAATGCCTTTGCCAAATGGAAAAGTGAAAAAATTGCGCGCTTCTTATTATTTAATGGGTGCGATGCTTGGCCGTTTTAAAAAAGCTGTTATTGGGCTTCCGGGTGGATGTCACTTAGGACCGAGGCCGATTGATCAGCATATTAAAGGGTTTGAAGCGCTAGGTGCACATGTTACAAATGAACAAGGTGCCATCTATTTAAGAGCAGATGAACTACATGGAGCACGTATTTATTTAGATGTTGTTAGTGTGGGGGCTACGATTAATATTATGCTAGCAGCTGTACGAGCAAAAGGTAGAACTGTTATTGAAAATGCAGCGAAAGAGCCCGAGATTATTGATGTAGCTACATTGTTAACAAGCATGGGAGCACGTATTAAAGGTGCTGGTACAGATGTAATCCGAATAGATGGTGTGGACTCTTTACATGGTTGTCACCATACTATCATCCCAGATCGTATTGAAGCTGGTACGTATATGATTCTAGGAGCTGCATCAGGAGGAGAAGTAACGGTTGATAACGTTATTCCTCAGCATTTAGAATCAGTTACTGCTAAGCTAAGAGAAGCTGGTGTTCAAGTTGAAACGAATGATGATCAAATTACAGTGAACGGTAATAGAAAGTTAAAAGTAGTTGATATCAAAACGCTTGTATATCCAGGTTTTCCAACAGATTTACAACAGCCGTTTACGACGCTTTTAACAAAGGCGCACGGGACGGGAGTTGTAACAGATACAATTTACGGTGCCCGTTTCAAACACATTGATGAATTACGTCGTATGAATGCTCAAATTAAAGTAGAAGGTCGTTCGGCAATTGTAACTGGTCCTGTGTTACTGCAAGGTGCAAAAGTGAAGGCGAGTGATTTACGAGCGGGAGCAGCACTTGTTATTGCAGGGTTAATGGCAGATGGAATTACAGAAGTAACAGGACTTGAGCATATTGATCGAGGTTATGAGAATATAGTGGACAAGCTTAAAGGGCTTGGAGCAAACATTTGGCGAGAACAAATGACAAAACAAGAAATTGAAGAGATGAAGAACGCATAAGTGATACTTCCGTAAGGGGGAAGTATCACTACTTGCGGAAGTACACTTTATAGAAAAACACGGTTCACAAAATACGGCAGAAATATAAAGACTTAAAGGAGAGGGATTATTGTGGAAAGAAGTTTATCTATGGAGTTAGTACGTGTAACAGAGGCTGCAGCATTATCATCAGCGCGTTGGATGGGGCGCGGGAAAAAGGATGAGGCAGACGGTGCAGCAACATCAGCTATGCGTGATGTATTTGATACAATTCCGATGAAAGGTACAGTCGTAATTGGTGAAGGTGAGATGGATGAAGCACCAATGCTATATATCGGAGAGAAATTAGGTACAGGATATGGACCACGTGTAGACGTTGCGGTTGATCCTTTAGAAGGGACAAACATCGTAGCAGCTGGTGGCTGGAATGCTCTTGCTGTTATTGCAATTGCAGACCACGGTAATTTGTTACATGCTCCTGACATGTACATGGATAAAATCGCGGTTGGCCCAGAAGCAGTTGGGGCAGTCGACATTGATGCGCCTATTATTGATAACTTACGTGCAGTTGCGAAAGCGAAAAATAAAGACATTGAAGATGTTGTAGCAACAGTTTTAAACCGTCCACGTCACCAAGCAATTATCGAAGAAATTCGTAAGGCTGGTGCTCGTATTAAATTAATTAACGATGGAGATGTAGCTGGAGCAATTAATACAGCGTTTGACCGTACAGGTGTAGATATTCTATTTGGATCTGGTGGAGCACCTGAAGGTGTATTAGCAGCAGTTGCTTTAAAATGTTTAGGTGGAGAAATTCACGGAAAACTATTGCCACAAAACGAAGCTGAATTAGCACGTTGTAAAAAAATGGGCATAGAAGACATTAATCGTATCCTTCGTATGGAGGACTTAGTAAAAGGTGACGATGCAATCTTTGCAGCAACAGGTGTAACAGATGGTGAACTATTACGTGGTGTTCAATTTAAAGGTAGCGTAGGAACAACGCAATCTCTTGTTATGCGTGCAAAATCAGGTACAGTTCGCTTTGTAGATGGTCGTCATAGCTTAAATAAAAAACCGAACTTGGTTATTAAGTAAAAGGTGGAAGCGGCTCGCTCAGAATCGCAGGACATTGGAACTCTCGACCTTGAAGCGCTCTTTGCTTCGAGTGAGAGAGTGAAATGACCGGAGATTCTAGCCGCTGGAACTGGATTAAGTAAAAAGCGTAAGCGGCTCGTTCAGAAAGGTTAAAATGGTCGATCTTTTTAACTATCGGAGCCGGAACTAAATTAAATAAGAAGCGAAGACAAATTTTCTTGTCTTCGCTTCTTGTATTTGTGTTCCAACGTATTGATTAAAACTAGATAAAAGGGTTACAATAGTGAATATTACCCTACTTGAACTTATTGCCTTTCATTATTAATTATTTGCCTTCCGTATTTTTTCCCTTTACCCATGAAAAAAGAGAATAACGTTAAAGTGTGGTGTCTGAATGAATTTGTCAATTGCAGCATTAGAAAACATGAAATTAAAAGAGTTATACGAGCTTGCGAAAGAATTTAAGATTTCGTATTATAGCAAGTTAACGAAAAAAGAGTTAATCTTTTCTATTTTGAAAGCTCGAGCAGAAAAAGAAGGTTTCTTTTTCATGGAAGGCGTATTAGAAATTATTCAATCAGAAGGATTTGGATTCCTACGTCCTATCAACTATTCTCCAAGCTCAGAAGATATTTATATCTCAGCTTCGCAAATTCGTCGTTTCGATTTACGTAATGGAGACAAAGTTTCTGGTAAAGTACGACCTCCGAAAGAAAATGAACGCTATTTTGGGTTATTACAAGTTGAAGCTGTAAACGGAGATGATCCAGATTCAGCAAAAGAGCGTGTGCATTTCCCTGCATTAACACCATTATACCCAGATCGCCAAATGAAATTGGAAACGGAACCGAAAAAGTTACCGACACGTATCATGGATTTAATCGCACCAGTTGGATTTGGACAACGTGGTTTAATTGTTGCGCCTCCAAAGGCTGGTAAAACAAGTCTATTAAAAGAAATTGCACACAGTGTTACAACAAATCATCCAGAAGCAGAATTAATTGTGCTTTTAATTGATGAGCGTCCAGAGGAAGTAACAGACATTGAACGTTCTGTTAAGGGCGACGTTGTAAGTTCTACTTTTGATGAAGTACCAGAAAATCATATTAAAGTAGCTGAACTTGTGTTAGAACGTGCAATGCGTCTTGTAGAGCACAAAAAAGATGTTATCATTTTAATGGATAGTATTACCCGTTTAGCGCGAGCTTACAACCTCGTTATTCCGCCAAGTGGTAGAACATTATCGGGTGGTATCGACCCAGCGGCTTTCCATAGACCGAAGCGTTTCTTTGGAGCGGCACGTAATATTGAAGAAGGCGGTAGCTTAACGATTTTAGCAACAGCCCTTGTTGATACAGGATCTCGTATGGACGATGTTATTTACGAGGAATTTAAAGGAACTGGAAATATGGAACTTCACTTAGATCGTTCGTTAGCTGAACGTCGTATCTTCCCAGCGATTGATATTCGTCGTTCTGGTACACGTAAAGAAGATCTATTAATTCCAAAAGAGCATTTAGACAAGTTATGGGGCATTCGTAAAACAATGCGTGATACACCAGACTTTGTTGAAAGTTTCTTACGTAAGCTTCGTCAAACGAAGACAAACGAAGAATTTTTACAAAACATTGTTGCAGACTCGAAAAGATATGTAACAACTAAGTAAAGGGAAAAGATTGGGACTCGCTTATTTTATAGTAAGCGAGTTTTTTATGCCTTTTAGGTGATATTAAAGAGAGAAATAAGTGGGAGAACCTTAGCTGGTCAGAGCAGAACGAACTGCCTCCACTTTAAGGTGATATCTAGCTCCAGCGGCTAGAATGGTAGGTGGCTTCGCGTCTTTCCATGAGGCAAAAAGCGCCTTAAGTGAGAGGGTGTGAAGTGTCCTGGATTTTTAAGTGATATCCAGTTCCGGTGGCTAGCTCTTCACATCTAAGAACCTTCCGTCCGAAAGGAAAAAAGCACCTTTAGGGCGAAAGAACCTTGGCTGGTCAGAGCTGAGCGAGCCCCCGCCACTTTAAATTTAATATCCAGCTCCAGCGGCTAGAATGGTAGGTGGCTTCGCGTCTTCCTACGAGGCAAAAAGCGCCTCTACGTCAGAAGCTCCATCCCCCTCCAATTCTGAACGAGCCGCTTCTGCTTTTAAATTGTATCTAGTTCCGACGGCTAGCTCTTCGTGTCTAAGAACCTCCCGCACTAAAGGTAAAAAGCACCTTTTGTGCGAGAGAACCTTAGCCAGTCAGAGCTAAACGAGCCGTCTACACTTTAAATTTCAAAAGACAAAAACAGGTAGTTGCAAAATGAAGTTAGCCTTGTTATAATTTCATCATATGTGTTTCATCAATATAGTTGTGTATGCAGCTGAAGATGAAAAACTCTGTTTCGAAAATGATTCAGGGCGGAAGGAGATGAAAAGAATGAAAGCAGGAATTCACCCAGATTACAAGAAAGTTGTATTCATGGACACAAACACAGGCTTCAAATTCTTAAGCGGGTCTACTAAAGGCTCTAGCGAAACTGTTGAGTGGGAAGATGGTAACACTTATCCATTACTAAAAGTTGAGATCAGTTCTGATTCTCACCCATTCTACACTGGACGTCAGAAGTTTGCTACTGCAGACGGACGCGTTGATCGCTTCAATAAGAAATACGGTATCAAGTAATAAAAACATAAAACAGGCAAGTGTATGTATTCGCTTGTCTGTTTTTTTTGTGAAAATATTATACCTTTACCCTACTTTTAACTAAAAAGTAGATGAAAGGAGAGCTTCATGTACTTAATAAATCAAAATGGCTGGATTGAAGTGATTTGCGGTAGTATGTTTTCTGGTAAATCAGAAGAGTTAATCCGCCGTGTGCGCCGTACGCAATTTGCGAAACAACATGCAATTGTATTTAAACCATGTATTGATAATCGCTATAGTGAAGAAGACGTTGTATCACATAACGGATTAAAGGTAAAAGCAGTTCCTGTTTCAGCTTCAAAAGATATATTTGAACATATCACTGAAGATATGGATGTAATTGCAATCGATGAGGTACAATTCTTTGATGGGGACATTGTGGAAGTGGTGCAAGTATTGGCAAATCGTGGCTATCGTGTCATTGTAGCTGGTTTAGACCAAGATTTCCGTGGTCTACCATTTGGACAAGTTCCTCAGCTGATGGCGATTGCTGAACATGTAACAAAGCTACAAGCAGTATGTTCTGCATGTGGATCTCCGGCAAGTCGTACACAACGATTAATTGATGGAGAACCAGCGGCATTTGATGATCCGATTATTTTAGTTGGGGCTTCAGAATCGTATGAGCCACGCTGTCGTCATTGTCATGCAGTTCCTACAAACAAAGATAAGTAAAACTCGCTGCGCAAGGCGGGTTTTTTTCAGAATAGAGAGTGTGGTTGGTGTGAGCCGCTTACGCTTTTAAATATAATTTGCGTTTTTTTGAGTAAGTACCATATACTATTTGTATTAGATACTAGGATGTAGAGGTGAATGATGTGTTAGATCGTTTGCAAGCTGTAGAAAATCGTTATGAGAAGTTAAATGAATTGTTAAGTGACCCAGAGGTTATTAGCGATACAAATAAACTTCGTGAATATTCAAAGGAACAGTCTGATATACAGGAAACGGTAGAGGTGTATCGTGAGTATAAGGATGTTCGTGAGCAATTAAAAGATGCGAAAGCAATGTTAGAAGAGAAGTTAGACGCAGAAATGCGTGACATGGTAAAAGAAGAGGTTTCTGAGTTAGAATCACAAGAAAAAACGTTATCAGAACGTCTGAAAATTTTACTAGTTCCAAAGGACCCTAATGATGATAAGAACGTTATCGTTGAGGTTCGTGGGGCTGCTGGTGGCGACGAGGCCGCTTTATTTGCTGGTGACTTATACCGTATGTATAGCCGTTACGCTGAGGTACAGGGCTGGAAAACGGAGATTATCGAGGCTAGCTATACAGAGTTAGGTGGATATAAAGAGATTATCTTTATGATTAACGGTAAAGGTGCTTTCGCGAAGCTGAAATTCGAGAATGGTGCTCACCGTGTACAACGTGTTCCTGAAACGGAATCTGGTGGACGTATTCATACATCTACAGCAACTGTAGCTGTATTACCAGAGGCAGAGGAAGTAGAAATCGACATTCACGAGAAAGATGTTCGTGTTGATACATTCGCTTCTAGTGGTCCTGGTGGACAAAGTGTTAATACAACGATGTCAGCGGTACGTTTAACGCATTTACCGACTGGTGTAGTTGTATCTTGTCAGGATGAGAAATCACAAATTAAGAATAAAGAAAAAGCGATGAAAGTATTACGCGCACGTGTTTATGATAAGTTTAGACAAGAAGCACAAGCTGAATATGATCAAAACCGTAAACAAGCTGTTGGTACGGGTGATCGTTCAGAGCGTATTCGTACGTATAACTTCCCGCAAAACCGTGTTACAGACCATCGAATCGGTTTAACGATTCAAAAGCTAGATCAAATCTTACAAGGTAAGTTAGATGATTTCATCAATGCCTTAGTGATGGAAGATCAGGCTCAAAGGATGGAGGCAGCTGAGTAATGCGTGTCTATGAAGCCCTGAAATGGGCTTCTTCTTTTTTACAGGAAAATGGACGAGATGAAAATGCGGGAGAAATTGTCCTTTGTCATGTATTAAAGATGAACAGAACAGGATTACTTATGAATATGCGTGAAGAAATAAATGAGGAACAAGAGGCAAGCTTTACGGAGTTTATCCACAAGCATGTAGAAGGTATTCCTATTCAATATATGATTGGTTATGAAATGTTTTATGGCCGGTCGTTCTTTGTGAATGAAGAAGTATTAATACCAAGACCGGAAACAGAAGAGCTTATAGTAGGAGTATTAGAAAGAATTGAGCGCCATTTTGGCGACAAGGAACTACATGTAGCAGATATAGGCACAGGTAGTGGAGCGATTTCTATTACGCTTGCTTTAGAAAATAAAAATCTCCACGTATATACAGTAGATATTGCACAAGAGTCGATTGAAGTTGCAAAAGAAAATGCAAAAGCTTTAGGTGCAGAAGTAACGTTCTATCACGGTGATTTATTGTCACCATTTGATAAAACGGGTCAAAAGCTAGATGTTGTTGTTTCAAATCCTCCATATATACCGGAAGAGGATTGGCGTGGTCTTTCTCCTGTTGTGAAAGAGCATGAGCCGAAGAGAGCACTTGTTGGTGGAGAAGACGGATTAGATTTTTATCGCCGTTTTATGAAAGAATTGCCGAATGTGTTGCAGGAGAAAGCAATTGTAGCGTTTGAAATTGGAGTAGGACAAGGTGAGGATGTAAAAAGATTGTTACAACAAGCTTTTCCACATGCCCATGTCGAGGTTGTTTTTGATATTAACGGAAAAGACCGTATGGTATTTGCAGAGATGGAGTAAGGTTCACACCTTACTCTATTTTTTTGTGGGAAAATTCATATAGATTTTGAATTTAATAGTTTAGAAATATGAAAGTCTGTCCACACTGTTTGTAGAAGGGACGGTGGAGGAAATGAAAAAACAAGTTATTGCTTATCTTCTTATATTATTAATTGGTGCACAGTTACTTGTGCAGTTTGGATATATGAAAGCTGATGCGAAAGGGCCTTCAGTCATTCCGAAAGAGGCCGTTCGATTGCGAATTTTAGCAAATAGTGATTCAGATAAAGACCAGGCATTAAAGCGTAAAGTGCGTGATGAAGTAAAAGCACAAATTGATGGATGGGTAGCGGATTTAACTTCATTTGAAGAGGCACGCAAAGTAATTCAAAGTCATATTCCAGAAATCGAGAAAACGGTGGAAAATACGTTAAAAAGAGAAGGAAGTAAAGAATCATTTCAAGTGAAATTTAGTAAGAATGTAAAGTTTCCTACAAAGGTATATGGGAATTTTATTTATCCAGCAGGAGAATATGAAGCAGTATTGATCACAATTGGAGAAGGTGAAGGGGCGAACTGGTGGTGTGTATTATTTCCACCAATGTGTTTCTTAGATTTTTCGAGTGGGACAGCTGTAAGAAAAGAAGAGCACGTTGTGAAGGCGGAATCTCCTGAAGAGGAGCAGGTGAAACAACTAGATGAGGAAGTAGTAAATACAGAAGAGAAGAAAGTGGATAAGGTAAAAGAAACGAAAGTTATAAAACAGGAAGTGGTAAAAAAAGTAACATCTTCTGAAAAGAAAGTAGTAAAAAATGAAACAAAAGTTGAAGAGCAGCCTGTAAGTAAAGAAGAAACAAAAACTGTGGAAAAAGTGGAGAAACCTGTGGAGAAAAAACAAGAAAAGCAAAATGAGTATGTAAAAGTAGAAGAGGAAGAAGAAAAACCAGAAGTTAAATTGTTTATTGTAGAAGCTTTTACATCTTTATTCTCTAAATAGTACTATTGATAAATCCCTCCTCATATATAAAAATGAGGAGGGATTTATTATGAAGAAAGTGTATTTTGCTACGAAAGCAGATGTGGAAAGATTACATTCTTTTTTCGGACAAGCTAATAAAAAAGATGATAAAATAAATGAGTTGTACGCACAATTTATGATTTTGGAAGAGGCGGAAGAAATACGAGCTGTAATTGGTTATGAACAAAGTGGGGAAGATGTACTTATTCGTTCTTGTTTATTCACACCTCATGTGGATAAACAGACTTTCTTATATTTTTTTGAAATGTTTTTGCAGTATATGAAAGAAAAAAGTGTTCAACAATTGTACTTACTAACAAATCATCCACAATCTGTACCAATCTTTCAGTTCTTTGACTTTTTTACTATAGAAAAGGATGAGGTTCCAGAAGGAATTCAACAGTTAGAACATTTTTGTAAAAATATAAAAGAGCAGAATGCAATAATACTAAATTGTCAGCTATTCACAAAGTTATCCACGGATTAATTAGGTTTATCCACATTTTGTGGATAAACCTTGTTTGTCTTTTGGATAAATCTCATAGTAAGCTAAAAATAGACAAGTATTTAAGGGTAGAAAAGGACGTGGAAAAAAATGCATACAAATATGTGGGTTGTGGATAATGTTGTGGAAAGAAAAAAATATTATCCACAGTTACAAGAAGCAGCAAAATTATTAAGAGAAAATGAGGCGGTTGCTTTCCCTACGGAAACAGTCTATGGGTTAGGTGCAAACGCGATGGATGATGAAGCAATCGCAAAAATTTTCGAAGCGAAAGGAAGACCGAGTGATAATCCACTCATTGTCCACATAGGTACAAAATCTCAGTTAGATGGCATTGTGAAAGAAATTCCACCAGTTGCAGAGAAGTTAATGGCGCATTTTTGGCCAGGGCCATTAACAATTATTTTGCCGAGAAAAGAAGGGATTTCAGAGAAGGTGACCGCAGGACTTAATACGGTTGGAGTAAGAATGCCTGATCATCCAATTGCACTTGCTCTTATTGAAGAGGCGAATGTACCTGTTGCGGCACCAAGTGCGAATCGTTCAGGGCGTCCAAGTCCAACATTAGCTTCTCACGTATATGAAGATTTGAATGGGAAGATTGCAGGTATTGTTGATGGTGGTGCAACTGGAGTAGGCGTTGAATCAACTGTAATTGATTGTACAAGCGCGGTTCCAACAATATTACGTCCAGGTGGGATTACGAAAGAACAATTAGAAGCAGTGATAGGTACCGTTTCTTTAGATCCAGCTTTAAAGGATGAGAAGGAAAAACCGAAATCACCTGGAATGAAATACACACATTATGCGCCGAAAGCACCACTTAGTATTGTTGAGGGCTCACGTGAGTTTATTCAGCATCTTGTAGATGAGAAAAAGGAAGAAGGATTTAAAGTAGGCGTATTAACGACGGAAGAGTATCAGCATGTATATAGCGCAGATGTTATATTATCTTGTGGTGTTCGAAGTGACTTAGCTAGCGTTGCGACTAAATTATATGATGTACTTAGAACATTTGATGCAAGTGAAGTGGATGTTATTTTTAGTGAGTCGTTCCCTAATGAAGGAATAGGAAATGCTATTATGAATCGTTTAACAAAAGCGGCAGGACATCATATTATCATTGAATGATAAGGTACGATTAGCAAACAGAATATTTCTCCTTGGATAAGCATATTGTGAAGTAGCACGTCCAAGGAGGGGCATGAATGACGTTTGAACAGCTAATACCTTTAATAATTATGGCATTCGCCTTAGGGATGGATGCGTTCTCGGTGAGTCTTGGTATGGGGATGATGCCCCTAAAGTTAAGACAAATCCTGTATATTGGTATGACGATAGGGATATTTCATATTATTATGCCGTTTATAGGAATGGTACTAGGTCGTTTTTTATCAGAGAAATATGGAGATATTGCACATTTTGCGGGTGCTATTTTATTAATCGGACTAGGTTTTTATATCGTATATTCGACCATTTTACAAAATGAGGAGACTAGAACTGCCCCTATTGGAATTAGCTTATTCGTATTTGCATTTGGCGTTAGTATAGATAGTTTCTCAGTAGGGCTTAGTCTTGGTATTTATGGGGCACAAACAATCATTACGATATTACTTTTTGGATTTGTTAGCATGTTATTAGCATGGATTGGTCTATTAATTGGTAGACATGCGAAAGATATGCTCGGTACATATGGCGAGATAGTAGGTGGCATCATTTTGGTTGGATTTGGATTATATATCCTTTTTCCTATATAATTTTATGTAGGAGGGAATTATGAACAAGCTATTGGAATGGTACGTTAAGTTTTTAACCTTCTTTCCTCGATGGCTAAGAATACTTATAATTTGGGGTATTATTTTGCAAATTTCGATGTTAGGTTGGATTAAGTTAATTCGTGAATGGTGAGATGGTTCCTTTCTGTGAATATTTTGTTTGTACTATATTTATTGCACTAAAAATTACAGATATAGAAAGGATGAGATGAATGACGAGATTGAAGCAAGTTTTTGGTGTTATTATTAGTTTTTTTGTTTTTTGGTTTAGTATGCTCGGTGTACAAATGTTTGCTGAGTTTTTAGATATTGAGTCATTGAAATTTGTTGCGGGAAAGACTGAGGCGGCGCGTGCCTTTTACTCTCCGTACCCGTTTTTAATTGTTTTTCTTATTACACTGCTTTCCCTATACTTCTTCGTAATTAAGCTAGGGAAACCGAAAAAAGAAAAACTGCCTACTTTAGAGGAAAAGAAGGAAGAATTACAATGATAAAAATCCCCTGCTAAAAAGCAGGGGATTTTTATGTTTGAGTGATGGCAGGAATCGATTCTGAGCGAGCCGCTTCCGCTTTTAGATATTATCCAGTTCCAGCGGCTAGAATGGTCGGTGGCTTCGCGTCTTCCTGCGAGGCAAAAAGCGCCTCTATGTCAGAAGCTCCATCCCCCTCCCATTCTGAGCGAGCCGCTTTCGCTTTTAAACTGGCCTAACTAATTCAAATTGTTCTCCTAATTTTGCATAGTTGTGTCCTGCTAGGCGGCTTATTGGTTTGAGTCCTTCTGCGTGAATGCGCCCTTTTTCATATAGATGTTCGGCAACGTGGAAACGAACGACGCGTCCAATTAGTAGATCACAAGCTGGTGAGTCTTCTGTTCCACCAAGTGGAATTGCACGTTCTAATACGCATTCCATTCGAATATTTGCTTCTTTTACACCTGGAACGGAGATGACTTCACTTTCAATTGGTGTTAGTTTTGCTAGTTCAATTTCACTTTCATTTGGCGGGAGATTAGCTGCTGTTTCATTAATTGCTGCTACATATGATTCGTCAGAAATATGTACGACAAATTCACCTTTTTCAATTGCGTTTCGGGAAGTGTCCTTTCTTTCTCCGGCTTTTCGTTGTACAGATACTGAGATAAGTGGTGGATTAGCAGCGATAATATTAAAATAACTATATGGTGCGCCGTTTAATACACCGTCTTTTGTTAAAGAAGTAACGAATGCGACAGGGCGAGGGATGATACTTCCAGTAAGTAATTTGTAATTATCTTTTTCAGTTTGTTCATTTGGATTAATGGATAACATGCTTGTAATCCCCTTTCTAAATATGAATACTTATTGTTTGTTTACAAGATAACGATGAGAAAATCCTGCTGGAAATAATATTTTGTTTCATAAAAAGAACTTACTTCAATTGTAATGAAGTAAGTTCTTTTTCAAGAATCTCAAATCTGAGATAAAAATTAAAGTAAAACGTATGCGCCAGGTCCGATTAAAGCTACACCAACAGCAACAGCGATTAACATTAAGTTATATTCATATCCATTTTGTGTTACCCAGTAACCATTTTTTCCGTGAACAGTGAAGATAGCCATTAACATTGTTCCAACGATAAATAATGAACCAACTACAATGAAAATACCTGATGCGAATAAGAAACCACCTAGTAATTCAGTTGCGCCAGCCATAAATGCCATAAATACACCAGGGCGTAAACCGATTGACTCCATCCAGCCACCTGTTCCTTTTAAACCGTAACCGCCGAACCAACCAAATAATTTTTGAGCGCCATGACCCATGAATGTAATTCCTATAATAAGACGAATAATAAGTAGACCGAAATCCATCATTTTTAAAAACCTCCTAAAAGTTATTAACTTACCTTACGTAAGTAATAATAAAATAGTTACTTACTTTAGTCAAGTGGATTTTGAAAAAAGTTTGAATTAAATTTTACAAATTAACAACAAAAAATAAAATGTGGTAAAGACCTCTAGACAAGTTGGGCAAAAAAAGAGAAAATATAAATAGAAGTTAACTTCTTATTGTTATTCAGACAATCAGAATTGACTGGAATTTTGTGAAGCGCTACAATAAGAGTCTATTAGTAATGACGTAATTTATTTCGAAAGCGTTTTTACAGTATAATATTCGAAGTATGAAGTCTTACATGTATCCCGAGCTTTACTAGGGATTGCCCTATAAACTTTTAGGTAAATTATAAGGAGGACTATCCTATGTTTAAAAAATTATTCGGTCTTGGTTCAAAAACAAATGAAGAAACAATCGTAGCTCCATTAACTGGAGCAGTGAAAAATATTGAAGAAGTACCAGATCCAGTATTCGCTGGTCGTATGATGGGTGACGGTGTTGCAATCGATCCTACTGAAGGTGTAGTTGTATCTCCAGTTGATGGTGAAATCGTACAATTATTCCACACAAAACATGCTATCGGAATTAAAGCGAAAAACGGCACAGAAATTTTAATCCACGTTGGATTAGAAACTGTAAAAATGGAAGGCGAAGGTTTCGAAGCTCACGTTTCTGAAGGCCAAGCTGTAAAAGCTGGAGATAAATTAATCTCATTCGACTTAGAATTAATCCGTGAAAAAGCGAAAAGCACAATTACTCCAATCGTTATTACAAACACAGATGCAGCTGAGTCTATTAAGACAACTGTAGGCGTAACAGCTACAAAAGGTTCAACAGAAGTAATGAAAGTTACAATGAAATAATTGCTGTATAAGAGGAATCCGTTTCGTATGAAATGGATTCCTTATTTTTGTTGCATATTCAGTAGGTATGTTAAAATACTCTGGGCACTTGGAAATAGGGTTTCACATATATGTGGATAAGGCGCATTTTTCTTAGAAAAAATATAAGAGAAATGCGCCTTTTGTATATTCACATTTCTTTTGTTCTATTCTAATGTAAGTTATGATGAGTGGTAAGAAATCGAATATAGGGGTGGGTTTGGATGAAACGAGTATTATTTGTTTGTACTGGCAATACATGTCGTAGTCCAATGGCTGAGGCGTTGCTTCGTCATCACGGAGGAGATAGGTTTGAAGTACAATCTGCCGGTGTTTTCGCCTATCCTGGGAGCGATGCATCGGTACATGCGAAGGAAGCTTTAGCTGAAAAAGGGATTTCAATTGACCATACCGCGCAGCAAGTAAACGAAACTTTGCTTGATTGGGCTGATATTGTCGTAACGATGACAGAAAATCATAAACAAATTGTACTTGGGCATTATCCGAGTGTTGAAAAGAAATTGAATACGTTATATGGATTAACTGAAGGTATAGGCAAGGACATTTCAGATCCATTTGGAGGCTCGCTTTCTATTTATAAAGAAACGTTAGATGAGATGGAAAAACTTGTACAAACTTTACTGAAAAAACATTCGGTAGGTTGATGTTTCGTGTATAATACGATATTGGAGATCACTTCGTCCTATTGAGGTAGCGAGTGTGAAATGAAGATAATTGATTGAAACTTTGGAGGGGTAAAAATGAAAGTAGTAATAGCATCTGATCACGGCGGTATGAATATCCGCAAAGAACTTGTAAATTTATTAGAAGAGTTAAATATTGAATATGTTGATTTAGGTTGTGAATGTGAAGCTGGTTCTGTTGATTACCCTGACTTTGCGTTTCCAGCAGCTGAAATGGTAGCGAATGGTGAAGTGGATCGTGGTATTTTAGTTTGTGGGACAGGCATTGGTATGTCAATCGCAGCAAACAAAGTAAATGGTATCCGTTGTGCGTTAGTTCATGATACTTTCAGCGCGAAAGCAACGAGAGAGCATAATGACACTAACATGCTAGCAATGGGCGAGCGTGTAATTGGTGCTGGTCTAGCGCGTGATATCGCGAAAATCTGGTTAACAACTGACTATGAAGGTGGTCGTCACGAAAACCGCGTAGGAAAAATTAAAACATACGAAACAAAGTAATACATTCTAACTATCAGTAGTGTGAAATATAATTTGGTGAACCAACCTGTGAAAGGAAGAGGCGTAATGACAGAAATCGTAAAGGTAAGAGAACAGCTACAAATGTCGCTTTCTGATTTCCAAGAACAAGCTTCATTACAAAGCGGTCAAATTTTTGTAGTGGGTTGTAGCACGAGCGAAGTGCTAGGCGAAAGAATTGGAACATCAGGAACGATGGAAGTAGCAGAGGCGATTTTTTCTGAGTTAAAACAATTTCAAGAGCAAACAGGTATTGAATTAGCGTTTCAATGTTGTGAGCATTTAAACCGTGCTTTAGTGGTTGAGAGAGAAGTAGCGATAAAATATCAATTTGAAATTGTAACAGTTACGCCTGTTAGATCAGCAGGTGGTGCATTGGGAACATATGCGTATCACAATTTGAAAGATCCGGTAGTAGTTGAGTTTATTAAAGCAGATGCAGGAATGGATATTGGTGATACGTTTATTGGTATGCATTTAAAACATGTAGCTGTTCCGGTTCGTACAAGTGTGAAGGCAATTGGAAGTGCACATGTAACGATGGCCAAAACACGTGGAAAACTAATAGGTGGAGCACGTGCTGTTTACGCGGTGGCGGAAGAGACTACCACTTGCAGTTAAATATGAGAAATTAGGAAGTCATATAGTAGCTGTTTATCATAAGATAAAAGGTATGTTGTCTGACTTTATAGTAGAAGAAAGAAAAGACCGATTTTCGGTCTTTTTTTTCTTTTATGATATAGAAAGTCATGTTAGAATGTAGTTGAAAACATGAAGGTTCGAAAGAATTACAACCTGAATTTTCGTTTTTTCTGAATAAATAAGAAAAAACTGTTGGGAATTGATGTAATTCGTTCAGAAAAGGGGGATTTTGGTGGATCATTTAAAACGTCAAGATGAAAAGGTATTTGCTGCAATTGAGGCAGAACTAGGAAGACAGCGTTCGAAGATTGAGTTAATTGCTTCGGAAAACTTCGTAAGTGAAGCAGTAATGGAGGCGCAAGGTTCTGTTTTAACGAATAAGTATGCTGAAGGATATCCTGGAAAACGTTATTATGGTGGCTGTGAACACGTAGACGTAGTAGAAGATATCGCACGTGATCGCGTGAAAGAAATTTTCGGCGCAGAGCACGTAAATGTTCAACCACACTCTGGTGCACAAGCGAACATGGCAGTATACTTCACGATTTTAGAGCAAGGCGATACAGTACTTGGTATGAATTTATCTCATGGTGGTCACTTAACACACGGAAGCCCTGTTAACTTCAGTGGAGTACAATATAATTTCGTAGAATATGGCGTGGATGCTGACTCTCACCGTATTAATTACGATGATGTATTAGCAAAAGCGAAAGAACATAAACCAAAATTAATCGTTGCAGGTGCAAGTGCATACCCTCGTGTTATCGATTTCAAGCGATTCCGTGAGATTGCAGATGAAGTGGGCGCTTATTTAATGGTTGATATGGCACATATCGCTGGTTTAGTAGCTGCTGGTTTACATCCAAATCCAGTACCACATGCACATTTCGTTACAACGACAACACATAAAACGTTACGTGGCCCGCGTGGTGGTATGATTTTATGTGAAGAGCAATTTGCAAAACAAATTGATAAATCAATCTTCCCTGGTATTCAAGGTGGTCCACTTATGCACGTAATCGCTGCAAAAGCTGTTGCGTTTGGTGAAGCACTTCAAGATGATTTCAAAACATATGCACAAAATATCATTAACAATGCGAACCGCTTAGCTGAAGGTCTTCAAAAAGAAGGACTTACACTTGTTTCTGGCGGAACAGACAATCACTTAATCTTGATTGATGTTCGTAACTTAGAAATCACAGGTAAAGTAGCAGAGCACGTATTAGATGAAGTTGGTATTACAGTGAACAAAAATACAATTCCATTTGAAACAGCAAGCCCATTTGTAACAAGTGGTGTACGTATCGGTACAGCAGCTGTAACATCTCGTGGTTTCGGTTTAGAAGAAATGGATGAAATTGCGTCACTTATTGCTTATACATTAAAAAATCATGAAAATGAAGCTGCATTAGAAGAAGTACGTAAGCGTGTAGAAGCGTTAACTAGCAAATTCCCAATGTATCCAAATCTATAATAGATTGAAGAAGACTGCCGAGACTTAATTGTTTTGGCGGTCTTTTTTGTGGACATATATTATTTTTAAAGTATGTATACAAATGATGAATAAATTTTGGCGATATAATGAAGGATACAGCTCCCATAATTGGTAAAGATACTAGATAGATTCATCGTAAAATCATGATTTTGCCAAATTTGCCCTTGAATATTAGTAGCGTTTTCTTTACAATCGTAAATAGTGTAAAAAAGCGTGCAAACGCATGAATATCATCTAAAGGAGAGATTCACATGGGAAAACTGTATGTATTTGATCACCCGTTAATTCAACATAAGATTACATATATTCGCGATAAGAATACAGGTACGAAAGATTTTCGTGAATTAGTGGACGAAGTAGCAAGCTTAATGGCTTTCGAAATTACTCGCGACCTTCCGCTTAAGGACATCGAAATTGAAACGCCTGTAAGCAAAGCGACAACAAAAGTGATCGCTGGTAAAAAACTTGGTTTAATTCCGATTTTACGTGCAGGTTTAGGAATGGTTGATGGAATTCTGAAATTAATTCCAGCAGCAAAAGTAGGACACGTTGGTTTATACCGTGACCCTAAAACATTGCAACCGGTAGAATACTATGTGAAACTTCCAACGGATGTAGAAGAGCGCGACTTTATCGTACTAGATCCGATGCTAGCAACAGGTGGTTCTGCGGCTGAAGCAATTAACTCTCTGAAAAAGCGCGGTGCGAAACAAATTAAATTAATGTGTATCGTTGCAGCTCCAGAAGGGGTAAAAGTAGTACAAGAAGAACATCCTGATGTTGATATTTATGTAGCAGCATTAGATGAGAAATTAAATGACCACGGATATGTAGTACCAGGTCTTGGTGATGCTGGTGACCGTTTATTCGGAACGAAGTAAGACAACTGACGAGCAGGGGAGATTCCCCTGCTCGTTTTTTTTTGCTGCAAACAAGTAGGGGAGGGGGAGGATAAATATACATCGTATATACAACATAAGTTGCATACACATCACATATAATATAGAAGTCTTACGTCTGAGGAACACTATATTATGGAAGGAAAGCGTTATATCTCGAAAATATAATAGTGACAAACTTGTGAACATTTCCTTCTATTATAAAGAGAAAACTGTTAGAAATTGCATATATGTAACCAGTATTTAGAAGGGGAACGTTTTCATTTTTGGGAGGAAATGCCTAATACTCAAATTTTTAGATTTTTTACGATTTCTCGTTGACACTGTTAATACCCTATTGTATGCTAACAACGGGGATAGATGGTAGGGCTTTCAGTGACAAAATTACATCTATTCCGTGACGAAAATGTAAACTTTTTGTTTTGTATAGGATTTATGCAAAAAAATGAGTTATTATTAACACATCGTGAATGAGGGTTACATATTGGAGGGATGAATCCTTGCAAAAAAACGATCGCAGCCATATAAAAGCATATGCTTTAATGTCAGGAATTCTTGCTCAGTTAGTCGGTTCTATACTTGTTGGAATCTTTGGTGGGCAGTGGATTGATAATAAGGTTGGAACGTTTCCATTGTTTCTTATTATAGGGTTATTACTCGGGTTAGGAACAGGGGTATACGCAATGATTCGACTCATTCGACATTACTATTCGGGAGAGCAATGATGATAGACGTACATGGACTTGTCCAAAGACAAAAGAAATATATGTACTACTTGCTTGCGCTTCTAGTGCTAGGATGGGGATTTACCTCTTACAAGGATGTATTTCTTGGGCTGATTATCGGAACGATTTTCAGTTTTCTTAGTTTGCGCATCATTGCACGTAGAACAGACAAGCTGTTAGATCGCGTAACAAATGGAGAAAACGTGAAGTTTAAGGCGACAGCTGTAAGTACATATTCAAGATTCGCCACGATTGGGTTATTAATTTTATTTGCAGCCAAATATCAAGAGTTAATTGCGATGTGGGGCTTAGGTGTAGGATTGCTGACAGGATACCTTGTCATGATCATAGATTTTCTTTATTTAGAGTATAAGAGCAGGGAAGAGAGGTGAATTACTAGTGGAACACGGTAAATTAGTTGAATTTCTAGGTTTAACGTTCGATTTGTCATCAGTTATGATGGTTACTGTAGCAGCAGTTATTGTTTTCTTAATCGCTGTTATCGGAACTCGCAGCTTAGCCCTTCGCCCAACCGGGATGCAAAACTTCATGGAATGGGTGTTTGACTTCGTGAAAGGGATTATCAATAGTACGATGGACTGGAAAACAGGTGGACGTTTCTTAACGCTTGGCGTTACGCTTATCATGTTTATCATCGTATCGAACTTCCTTGGTTTACCATTCATGTATTCAGCAACTGAAGCTGGCGAACATATTGCATGGTGGAGGTCACCAACGTCTGATCCAGCAGTTACATTAACATTAGCCGTGATGGTAGTTACCCTCACCCATTATTATGGAATTAAGATGAAGGGTACGAAAGAGTATGTTAAAGGTTATTTCCAACCTATGAAATTCTTATTCCCATTAAAGGTTATTGAGGAGTTTGCTAACACATTAACGTTAGGTCTTCGTTTATTCGGTAACATTTATGCAGGTGAGATCTTATTAGGATTACTTGCTAAGTTAGGCGGGGCATCATTCCTTGGAGCATTAGGTGCGCTTGTACCAATGTTAGCATGGATGGGATTCAGTGTATTCGTTGGATCAATCCAAGCATTTATTTTCGTTATGTTAACGATGGTTTATATGGCTCATAAAGTAAGTCATGACCATTAATATAATTTAAGTAAGAAAAAATTTATTTTTTTATAATACAAAGGAGGACAAATTAAATGAGTTTAGGTGTAATCGCAGCTGCAATTGCAATTGGTTTATCAGCATTAGGTGCAGGTATTGGTAACGGTCTTATCGTATCACGTACAATCGAAGGTGTTGCTCGTCAACCAGAATTAAAAGGCGCACTTCAAACAATTATGTTCATCGGGGTTGCTTTAGTTGAGGCACTTCCAATCATCGGTGTAGTTATTGCATTCATCGTAATGAACAAATAAGGGAGACTCCCCTTACATAGATGGCGAAGAGTGTTTTTCCGAACTTTCTTCGCCATTGCTTTATGAACGAAACGTATGTCTTTTTTTTCATATGATCAATTTAGATATTTTGAAGGGAGTGAATCCTTGTGCCAACTTTATTATTAGGAGCTGCCATTCCATTTGGAACGATTGCTTATACATTGTTCATTTTCTTAATTCTATTAGTAATGCTACGCAAATTTGCGTGGGGTCCTTTAATGGGAATTATGAAAGAACGTGAAGAGCATGTTACTAATGAAATCGACGCTGCAGAAAGAAGTAACGCTGAAGCGAAGAAGTTAGTAGAAGAACAACGTGAAATGTTAAAACAATCACGTGTTGAAGCACAAGAGTTAATCGAAAGAGCGAAAAAACAAGCTGTAGATCAAAAGGATGTTATTGTTGCTGCTGCGAAAGAAGAAGCAGAATCAATTAAAGCATCTGCTGTACAAGAAATTCAACGCGAAAAAGAGCAAGCGATTGCTGCTTTACAAGAACAAGTCGCTTCTTTATCTGTTCAAATTGCTTCTAAAGTAATTGAAAAAGAATTAAAAGAAGAAGATCAAGTTAAGTTAATTCGCGATTATATTAAAGAAGTAGGAGAAGCGCGATGAGCAATGGGATTGTAGCAAAACGTTATGCTGTCGCTCTTTTTAAAATTGCAAAAGAAAAACACGTATTAGAAATGTTTGAAGAAGAATTACGCCTTGTACAAAACGTTTATGTAAAGAACGGAGAACTACATAGCTTTTTAACGCAACCGAACATTTCAAAAGAGCAGAAGAAAACGTTTCTTGCAAACGTATTCGGATCTGTTTCTGAATCAATTTTAAATACGTTATATATTTTAATTGATAACAAGCGTATTGATATCTTACCTGAAATTGCAGATGAATATGTTGTTCTTGCTAATGAAGAACGTAACGTAGCGGATGCAACTGTATATTCTATTCGTCTTCTATCTGAAGAAGAGAAGCTTAACATTGCAGAAGCATTTGCAAAGAGAACGGGAAAAGATGCAATTCGCGTGAAAAATGTTGTAGATGAAGATTTACTAGGCGGAATTAAAGTACGCATTGGAAATCGCATTTATGACGGAAGTTTACAAGGAAAATTAGCACGTATTCAGCGTGAATTAATGAAGAATAGATAGGGGTGAAGCACATGAGCATCAGAGCTGAAGAAATTAGCGCACTGATAAAGCAACAAATCGAGAACTATCAGTCTGAAATCGAAGTTAGTGATGTTGGTACAGTTATCCAAGTTGGTGACGGTATTGCGCGTGCTCATGGTCTTGATAACGTTATGGCTGGTGAGCTTGTAGAGTTCTCTAACGGCGTTATGGGACTAGCACAAAACTTAGAGGAAAACAACGTAGGTATTATCATTTTAGGACCTTACACAGAAATCCGTGAAGGTGACGAAGTTCGTCGTACTGGTCGCATCATGCAAGTACCAGTAGGAAAAGAACTAATTGGTCGTGTTGTAAACCCATTAGGTCAACCAGTTGATGGTTTAGGCCCAATCAATACAACAAACACTCGTCCAATCGAAAGTCCAGCACCAGGTGTAATGGATCGTAAATCTGTTCATGAGCCACTTCAAACAGGTATTAAAGCGATCGACGCTCTTGTACCAATTGGCCGTGGTCAACGTGAGTTAATCATCGGTGACCGTCAAACTGGTAAAACAGCAGTTGCACTTGATACAATCATTAACCAAAAAGATGAAGATATGATTTGTATCTATGTAGCTATCGGACAAAAAGAATCAACTGTACGTAACGTAGTAGAAACACTACGTAAGCACGGTGCATTAGAGTACACAATCGTTGTAACTGCATCTGCTTCTCAACCAGCTCCATTATTATACTTAGCTCCTTATGCTGGTGTAACAATGGGTGAAGAGTTCATGTACAATGGTAAACACGTATTAGTAGTATATGATGACTTATCAAAACAAGCAGCGGCTTACCGTGAGCTGTCATTACTATTACGTCGTCCTCCAGGTCGTGAAGCTTATCCAGGGGATGTATTCTACTTACATTCTCGCTTATTAGAGCGTGCAGCAAAATTAAGTGATGCAAGAGGCGGCGGTTCTTTAACTGCACTACCTTTCATCGAAACACAAGCAGGGGACGTATCAGCATACATCCCAACAAACGTAATTTCTATTACGGATGGACAAATCTTCTTACAATCTGACCTATTCTTCTCTGGCGTACGTCCAGCGATTGATGCGGGTACTTCTGTATCTCGTGTAGGTGGATCTGCTCAGATTAAAGCAATGAGTAAAGTATCAGGTACACTTCGTCTTGACCTTGCATCTTACCGTGAGTTAGAAGCGTTCGCTCAGTTCGGTTCTGATCTTGATAAAGCAACTCAAGCGAAATTAAACCGTGGTGCTCGTACTGTTGAGGTATTAAAACAAGGATTACACAAACCGTTACGTGTAGAGAAACAAGTTATCATTCTTTACGCTTTAACACGTGGATTCCTAGATGATATCCCAGTAGTAGATATCACTCGTTTCGAAGAAGAATTCCATGCTTGGTTAGATTCTAATGCGACTGACTTATTAGAAGAAATCCGCACAACTAAGAAACTTGCGGATGACGACAAATTTGCAGCAGCAATTAACGGATTTAAAAAAGTATTCGTAGCTTCTGAATAATAATAAAAGTGAAGCCGACTGTTCAGCCCCATCGGCTAAGAGGCGGAACTAGATTAATAAAAGCGGAAGCGGCTCGTACAAGCCGCCGACGCTAGATAATATATAAGGCATCTCAGACTCTGAGATTGCTGACGGTTATGTAAAGGAAAAGAGTAGGTGCACCTATTCTTTTCCTTCAATCATGAGCAAGAATATCTTGCAACGTAGATTAGGAAGAGGATTCTTACTAATCGTGCCAACTTCCGGAAAAAAGGTGGTGAAAACCTGTGGCATCTTTACGCGATATAAAAGCGAAGATTACCTCGACAAAGAAAACGAGTCAAATTACGAAGGCGATGGAGATGGTATCTGCATCTAAGTTAAACCGTGCAGAGCAAAATGCTAAATCTTTCGTTCCGTATATGGAAAAGATTCAAGAAGTAGTAGCGAGCATTGCGCAAGGAAGTAAAGGAATTAATCATCCAATGCTAAATGCGCGTCCTGTAAAGCGTACAGGATACATCGTTATTACATCTGATCGCGGACTAGCAGGTGGTTATAACAGTAACGTATTACGTACAGTAAGTAACGTAATTCGTGAACGTCATAATATGGATTCAAATCAATATTCAATTATTGTACTTGGACGACTAGGACGTGATTATTTAAAACGTCGCGGCTTTAACATCATTGATGAAGTAGTTGGATTATCTGACCACCCATCATTTACTGATATTAAAGATCTTGCTTCTCGAGCAATTGCGATGTTCGCAGATGGTGCTTATGATGAGCTGTATATTTACTACAACCATTACGTAAGTAAAATTTCACAAGAAGTAACGGAAAATAAAATTTTACCGCTTACTGATGTGGCGTCTGACAAACCGACGACAGCTTATGAATTCGAACCTTCTGAAGAAGAAATTTTAAAAGTATTATTGCCACAATACGCAGAAAGCTTAGTGTACGGTGCATTACTAGATGGTAAAGCAAGTGAGCACGCAGCGCGTATGACAGCAATGAAGAGTGCTACAGACAACGCAATGGAAGTTATCGATTCACTTACACTTTCATTCAACCGTGCGCGTCAGGCAGCGATTACGCAAGAAATTACGGAAATCGTTGGTGGAGCAGCAGCGTTAGAATAGTATTAAAAGGCGTAAGCGGTTCGTTCAGAATGAGAGGGGGAGGGAGCTTTTGACGTAGAGGCGATTTGTGCCTCGTAGGAAAAAGCGAAGCCACCGAACATTCTAACCGCTGTAGCTAAACTAATAAAAAATTAAAAGCCGACTTCGCTTAGAAAGCTGGCTAATTAAAAGAAAGCTAGGAGGGAACCCGATGAATAAAGGGCGCGTTACGCAAATCATGGGTCCGGTTGTAGACGTTAAGTTTGATGGCGGAAAGCTACCAGAAATCTACAACGCCCTTACGGTAAAACAAAGCAACGAAAACGGAAGCATGAACTTAACATTTGAAGTTGCACTTCATTTAGGTGATGATACAGTTCGTACAGTTGCGATGTCTTCCACAGATGGACTTGTTCGTGGCACAGAAGTAGAAGATACTGGTAAAGCAATCTCTGTACCAGTTGGTGATGCAACACTTGGTCGTGTATTCAACGTATTAGGTGATGCAATTGACTTAGATGGTGAACTTCCTGCGGATGTACACCGTGATCCAATTCACCGTCAAGCACCTGCATTCGAAGAATTATCTACTAAAGTAGAAATTCTTGAAACTGGTATTAAAGTAGTAGACTTACTTGCTCCTTACATTAAGGGTGGTAAAATCGGTCTATTCGGTGGTGCCGGCGTAGGTAAAACAGTATTAATTCAGGAATTAATTAACAACATCGCACAAGAGCACGGTGGTATCTCTGTATTCGCTGGTGTAGGTGAGCGTACTCGTGAGGGTAATGACTTATACCACGAAATGAGCGATTCTGGCGTAATCAAGAAAACTGCGATGGTATTCGGACAAATGAACGAGCCACCTGGAGCACGTCAACGTGTTGCATTAACAGGTTTAACAATGGCTGAGCATTTCCGTGATGAGCAAGGACAAGACGTACTATTGTTCATCGATAACATCTTCCGTTTCACGCAAGCGGGTTCTGAAGTATCTGCCCTTCTTGGTCGTATGCCATCTGCGGTAGGTTACCAACCAACACTTGCAACAGAAATGGGTCAATTACAAGAGCGTATTACATCTACAAATAAAGGGTCTATCACGTCTATCCAAGCGGTATATGTACCAGCCGATGACTATACTGACCCAGCACCAGCTACAACATTCGCTCACTTAGATGCAACAACAAACTTAGAGCGTCGTTTAACACAAATGGGTATTTACCCAGCCGTAGATCCATTAGCATCTACATCTCGTGCACTTTCTCCAGAAATCGTAGGAGAAGAGCATTATGAAGTAGCTCGTCAAGTACAGCAAACTTTACAACGTTATAAAGAGCTTCAAGATATCATCGCTATCTTAGGTATGGATGAGTTATCTGAAGAAGATAAGTTAGTTGTACATCGTGCTCGTCGTATTCAATTCTTCTTATCTCAAAACTTCCACGTAGCTGAGCAGTTTACAGGTCAAAAAGGTTCTTATGTACCTGTAAAAAATACAGTTAGTGGTTTCAAAGAAATTCTAGAAGGAAAATATGATGACCTTCCAGAAGATGCATTCCGCCTTGTTGGTAGCATTGAAGAAGTTATTGAAAACGCGAAGAAAATGATGGCGTAAGGCCTTAGGAGGGACGAAGTATGAAGACATTTCCAGTCAGTATTGTAACTCCTGATGGACCGGTTTACGAAAAAGAAGTAGAAATGGTAAGTGTAAAAGCAGAGAGTGGGGAAATGGGGATCTTACCAGGTCACATTCCAACTGTTGCACCATTAAAAATTAGTGCAGTTCGTCTGAAAAATGGTGGACACACTGATTATGTAGCAGTAAGCGGTGGCTTTATCGAAGTTCGTCCAGATAAAGTAACTGTATTATCATCATCTGCTGAAGAAGCAAACCATATCGATATCCATCGTGCAAATGAAGCGAAGCGTCGCGCTGAGCAACGTATGCAAGACAAACAAGCACATGTTGACTTTAGACGTGCAGAAATGGCATTACAACGTGCTGTGAACCGTTTAAATGTTTCTGATATGAAGTAAAAAAATCCGTAAGGGCCTTGCCTTTACGGATTTTTTTTTGTGTATTTTATGGATAATTTTACAAAACTGGTATAATTATATTGATGCTTGTATAAGTAGAAGTGTACAACAATTTATATTTTATGAAGGGGATGAATCAATGATTGGTGAAATGAAACGAGAAGCATTGTACTCTTTAAAGGGAAAATGGGGACTAGGTGTTGGATCAACAATTTTATATTTTATTTTAAGTTATGTCGTTTCGATGGCTGCAATGCTTATACTTTTAATTCCAGGAATTATTATATTTTTCTTAGTTGTTAGCTTAGCTGGGTCAGTTGAGGCGGAAACGATGTCAATTGGAGCAGCTATTACATTTGGGATTTTCTATTGCATAATGATTATTTTGAGTAATGCATCTTATGGTATTACCTCATACGGTTACACGAATGTGTTTCTACAAATTAGTAAACGAGAAGATGCTAAAGTAGATTACTTGTTTGAAGGATTCCGTGGTTTTAAAAGAATGATGAAAACAATGTGGGCAATGCTTGCGATTTTGTTATATACAGGTACATGGATTCCGATGTTGTTAACAGGTTTATTCATATTCTTAGGTGAAGAAGGAAATCTGTCGTTTACAATAGCTTTCTTCGTACTATTAGCAATTTCAATTGTTGGTATGATTGTGATGTATTTTTCTTATGCACTGACGTACTATGTGATGATTGAAAATCCAGAATATAGTGTTTCGCAGGCGATGAAGGAAAGTAAGAATCTTATTAAGGGTCATAAGTTAGATTTGTTTCTTTTATGGCTAAGCTTCATAGGATGGGTTGTTTTAGCGATGCTTACTTTTGGAATAGGATTTCTTTGGCTTAGTCCGTATATGAGTACAACGACAGCACACTTTTATCGTTACATTTCAAAAGGTGAATTGCAATAGGAACATGCTATACTAATAGAATTATTGTGTATAGGAGGCGAGGCTAAGCATGATTAGTGATTTAAAAGGAGAAGCACTAGATTCATTAGAAGGGAAATGGGGATTAGCTGTTGGGGCTACACTACTCATTTCAATTCTTATCACAGCTTTTGATTTTAGTGTTGATTGGGGATTTTCTTTAATTTTTGGTTGGCAAAAAACAAATGGTTCAATTTCAATGAATATTCTTACATTTTTTGTTACTGGACCGTTAACTTTAGGTGGATATTACCTTGGTTTAAATATCCTTCGTGAAAATCAAGCTAGTATCGGTAATGTATTCATTTGGTTTTCAGAGGGAAAGAGATTTCTAAAATCATTTTTATTATATTTATTAGTAAATCTTTATCTTTTCTTATGGACGTTATTGTTCATTATTCCAGGTATTATTAAATCATTTTCTTATGCGATGACATACTTTATTATAAATGATCATCCTGAGTATTCACTGAACCAAGCTATTACAGAAAGTCGTCGTATGATGGATGGACATAAGATGGAGTATTTCATTTTATGTTTAAGTTTTATCGGTTGGTTTATATTAAGTTGTATTACGTTAGGGATTGGATTCTTATGGTTAATTCCATATTTCTACACAACATCTGCGGCTTTTTACGAAGAGATCGCAGAAGAATATTATGAGAAAAATATTTAGCACTATAAAACCCCCAGTATGAATTATTTGTTCATACTGGGGGTTTTTTGTAGAAACTTTATAAATTGATTGCTAGTAAGTGGTTTACTGAAATAGTAACCTTGCATATATTTACAGTTATGTTTTTGCAGGAACTTAAGTTGTTTTTCGGTTTCAATTCCTTCGGCAACGACTGAAAGATTTAAAGTATTTGCGAGGGAAAGGATTGTAGAAACGATGGCTCGTTCTTCAGGACGATGATCAGCTAATTGTGTAAATTCTCTCGGTACTTTTAATGTGTCGATTGGAAAAATTGATAAATAAGCAAGAGAAGAATACCCAGTACCGAAGTCATCAATGGAAGTTTGGATACCGTATTCTTTTAATTGCTTCAGTCTTAATAACGTTTCTTTCTCGTCAATCATTGCAATTCTTTCTGTTAACTCAAGGGTTACATATTTTGGGTCGACTTGCACGTCGTTTAATATTTGTGAAATGTTTTCGATTAATTGATCTTGCCGGAACTCTTTTGCAGATAAATTAACACTTATTTTTAAATTTTGGTAGCCAAAGGTATGCCATATTTTTAATTGGAGACAAGCTTCTTGTAATACCCAATGTCCAAGTGGGACTACTTGTGGCGTCTCTTCTACAATTGGAATAAACTCACATGGTGAAATGTCACCTAATAGCGGGTGTTTCCACCGTATTAAAGCTTCAGCACCGATAATTTTATTTGTTGTCGTATCAATTTGTGGTTGATAAACGAGATAAAATTCTTTGTTTACTAAAGCGATTGGCAAATCTTTTTCAATTCGAGCTTTTCGTTCTATTTTTTTATATAGTTCTTTCGTGTAAAGAGAGCTACCGTTTTTTCCTTTATTCTTTGCTTCGTACATGGCCATATCAGCATGCTGCAAAATGGATAGTGGATCTTCACCTGCTTCAGGATATATTGCAATTCCGATACTCGGTGAGATTTGTAAATGTTGATTTTCGATTTCAAATGGCTCATTCATGGCCGCTACAATCATATCAGCCATTTTTTGGACATCTGGTTTTTTTTTGTAATTTTCGATAAGGATCGTGAACTCATCCCCAGCTAGCCGTGCAAGTTTCATATTTGATGTTGATATTCTTTCGAGCCTTTTTGCTACTGCGATAAGCAATAGGTCTCCTACTCGATGACCGAGGGTATCATTAATAACTTTAAAACGGTCTAGATCGAGAAACATAACAGCAAAAGACTTTTTCGATACTTTTGCTCGTGCAATTGCCTGTTCTAAATGTTGATGAAATGCACGACGATTTGCAAGCTCGGTTAAAGTATCATGGTATGCTAGGAAATTAATTTGTTCTTGTTGTTGTTTGCTTTCCGTAATATCTTTAATCATTAAATAAACCCCAGAAATTTTCTCCTTTAAAAAAATCGGTACGGCGGTAACGTGCAAGTAGTAAATATCTCTATTTTTATGGTACGCCCGTATTTCTAAAGAGATAGAATATCCCTTCTTTACACGATGAAAGGCGTTAATCATTTCTTCTAAATCTTCTTCGTATATGAGTGAGTAGTAAGGCTGGTTTAATAATTCATTCGTTTGATAACCGAGTAAAGTAGTACCAGCGTTATTTACTTTGAGAAAATTACCGTACAAATCTAATGTGAAGATTGGATCTGGATGATGCTCGTATAAAGATTTAAACATTTGTTGATTATGGTAGAGTTCATTTTTCTGTTCTACTAAATCTTCTGTACGTAGTTCAATTTGTTTCTCGAGTTCTGAGTTGAATTGCATTTGAGCTAGCAATAATATTTTATTTTGTTTTCGAACTAAACTATGACGTATGAGAACGAAAGAGAAAGTTATTATAAGTCCGATTACTATAATAGGCGCAAAAACGTATTCGACTAATATAAAAACAATAAGCATTACTACCGAAATATACGGTAATGATAATCGGATTGCTTCACCAATTTTAAGTGTTAGTAGTACTTGTTCTTGTTTTTCAGGTTCTTTTGTATGGAGAATACAGGCAATTGCTACTAGTACTAAGGTTACTTGATAGAAAGGAGTAACTGTAAACATAGAATACTCTGGTATGAAGTATTTTATATAAGCATAAATCGCATCGGTAGTAGCATATAAAATTAAAGCACTGCCAAGAAGCGCACCAACCTTTTTAGGTAATAAGGATAGTGGTTTGAATAAAAGATTGATTCCTATTAAGAGAAAGAGTAAATCAGCCATTGGATAGGTAAGTTGAACAAATATGTCGATATAGGATGTTGTAAAGATGTGAATGGTTCGTTCAATAAGTAAGTAGTAACTTAAAGTAAATTGGGCTGTAACGATAATACAAATATCACATAGCATAAAAAGTTTTTCTAATAAATCTCGGTTGTAAATGATTTCGTATAGAAAGGCAAAGGTAAAACTAACTAAAAAAAGTAAGTAAAAAAAATCAGACGAATCAACGAACGTATAGAAGTCCTTTACAATTAAACGCTGATAGGCAACGACTATATCACCGATAAAATAAGAGAGAGCTCCAACAGATAATATGATCCAAAATAAACGAGGTAGCCCTTCTTTCATGTTTGAAAAGTAAAGAATATAACTACAAGCGATAATATCAATTAATAGGGTACTCGTTCCGATTAATAGCTGAAAAGGAAATGAGTATTCATATAGAAAAGGCATCGCTACGTAGTGAAGCGTTATGGACAGCAATACAATGCTTATAAGAATACTTACATGTGTTTGTTTTTTCATTTATATCACCTACGGTTCCTTGAAAAGCATATATAAGTTTTATATTTATTTTGCACAATTATAGCAAGTTGTAAAGATAGATTTTAATAATTCTTGTTTCTGTCTCCCAACATATCGACATAGGAATTTGAAGTTTGCTATAATGATTAGAATAGTTGCATTATTTAGAAAAATTTAAAAATAATAATTACTGCAACTAGGACATATTGTTTACTATGTGAACTTGTTCTTAATTTAGGGGGGAGGGTTTCACAATGGCAAGTGTATATGAAAATAGTTATATGATCGTTTTGATTTTCTTGCTATTAGGTATATTGCTGCCGGTAGTGGCTCTTACATTAGGAAGGATGCTGCGCCCAAATAAACCAAGTGCAGCAAAGGCGACGACGTATGAGAGTGGAATTGAGCCTTTTCACGATGCAAATATTCGGTTTCATGCTCGTTATTATATTTTCGCTTTATTGTTTGTGATCTTTGATGTAGAAACTTTATTTTTATATCCTTGGGCTGTTGCGTATGACAAGCTAGGTTTATTTGCATTAATTGAGATGCTCATCTTTGTTGTAATGTTGCTAGTTGGATTAGCGTATGCTTGGAAAAAGAAGGTGTTACAATGGTTATAAATTTTGAGGAATTACATCCAAATGAGCGAGCAGAATTAGAACGAAATATCTTTTTTTCTACATTGGAACAGTTGAAAGGGTGGGCGAGGAGCAATTCTTTATGGCCGATGACATTCGGACTGGCGTGCTGTGCAATTGAAATGATGGGAGTAGGCTCATCACATTATGATTTAGATCGATTTGGGTCATTTTTTCGGACTTCACCAAGGCAATCGGACGTCATGATTGTATCGGGAACAGTAACGAAGAAGATGGCTCCTATTGTTCGGCGTTTATATGATCAAATGCCTGAACCGAAATGGGTTATTGCGATGGGATCTTGTGCGACAGCAGGTGGTCCGTATGTAAATTCATATGCTGTTGTGAAAGGTGTAGACCAAATCGTACCAGTTGATGTGTATATTCCTGGTTGTCCCCCAAATCCGGCTGCTTTAATTTATGGAATTAATAAATTAAAAGAAAAAATTCGTTACGAAGCAATGACCAGGAAGCAGGTGACGAATAAATGAGTAATCCAAACAAAGATTTAGAGGATTTGAAAAAAGAAGCAGCTAGGCGTGCAAAAGAAGAAGCGAGAAAACGCCTTGTAGCGAAACACGAGGCGGAAATAAGTGAGTTTGAGGCAGAAGATCAAGAAAAAGAGAAAGCGCTACCAAAAAATGATGATATTACTATAGAAGAAGCAAAACGACGTGCAGCAGCGGCAGCAAAAGCAAAAGCGGCAGCATTAGCGAAGCAGAAAAGAGAAGGAACAGAAGAAGTAACGGAAGAAGAAAAAGCGAAAGCCAAGGCGAAGGCAGCAGCGGCAGCAAAAGCAAAAGCGGCAGCGTTAGCGAAGCAGAAAAGAGAAGGAACAGAAGAAGTAACGGAAGAAGAAAAAGCGAAAGCCAAGGCGAAGGCGGTGGCGGCAGCCAAGGCAAAAGCGGCAGCATTAGCGAAGCAGAAAGCCTCGCAAGGTGATGGGGATTCGGGAGATGAAAAGGCCAAGGCAATTGCAGCTGCAAAAGCGAAGACAAAGGGAGCTGAAGGTAAGAAAGAGGATGAGCCAAAGCAGGAAGAACCATCCGTAAATCAACCGCATTTAAATCAGTATATTGAGGCTATTAGGGAGAAGTTAGGAGAGGGTGCATTAGTAGATTCCTATATTAATAAATTGTCAAAGGATGTGCCAACTCTTGTGGTGGATCCCGCAAAATATTATGAAGTGATGGAGTCACTGCGATTCCATGAGGGACTTGCTTTTGATTATATGTCAGAGCTACATGCGACGGATTTTGTGACACATATGGAAGTGTATGTTCATTTGTTTTCATATGGCAAGAAACAATCGGTAGCGGTGAAGGTAAAACTAGACCGGGAAGCGCCGCAAGTCGAGTCTGTGACAGCGCTTTGGAAAGGGGCTGACTGGCCGGAGAGAGAAGCGTACGATTTGCTAGGCATTGTATTTAAAGGGCATCCGAATTTAACGCGTATTTTAATGCCAGATGATTGGGTAGGATATCCGCTTAGAAAAGACTATGAACCGTATGATGTGGAGGTGTAGCTATGATCCGTACGGAAGAGATGCTTTTGAATGTAGGACCTCAGCATCCGAGTACACATGGTGTGTTCAGGCTCGTAATTAAGATTGACGGGGAAATTATTAAAGAAGCTACACCGGTTATTGGGTATTTGCATCGCGGGACGGAAAAGATTGCTGAGAGCTTACAGTATACGCAAATTATTCCTTATACAGATCGAATGGACTATTTATCAGCCATGACGAATAATTACGTCATTTGTCATGCTGTAGAGACGATGATGGGGCTTGAAATTCCAGAGCGTGCCGAATATTTGCGAGTACTTGCGATGGAGCTAGGAAGAATTGCAAGTCATCTCGTTTGGTGGGGGACGAATCTTCTTGATATAGGAGCGGTCAGCCCGTTTCTGTACGCGTTTCGTGAACGAGAGATGATTATAAATTTATTAAATGAATTATGCGGGGCACGGCTTACTTTTAACTATATGAGAGTTGGTGGTGTGAAGTGGGATGCGCCAGATGGTTGGATTGAAAAGGTGGAAGAGTTTGTTCCGTATATGAGAGAGCAATTGTCAGGTTATCATGATCTTGTTAGCGGTAATGAGATTTTCTTAAATCGTGTGAAAGGCGTTGGTATATATAGCGCGGAAGAAGCGATTTCGTATTCTTTAAGCGGAGCAAATTTGCGGTGCACTGGAGTAAACTGGGATCTTCGCAAAGATGAGCCATATTCGATTTATGATCGTTTTGATTTTGATATTCCTGTTGGAAGCGTGGGAGATGCTTGGGATCGCTACGTTTGCCGAATGCAAGAAATCGAGGAGTCTTTAAAGATTGTTGAGCAAGCGGTTCAGCAGTTCCCGAAAGATGGAGCTGTGCTGGCAAAAGTACCGAAAATTATTAAGGCACCTAAGGGAGAAGCGTTCGTACGTATAGAATCGCCGCGCGGAGAGATTGGTTGTTATATCGCAAGTGATGGAAAGAAAGAGCCGTACCGTTTGAAGTTTCGCAGGCCATCTTTTTATAACTTGCAAATTTTACCGAAGTTATTAAAAGGTGAAAATATCGCTAATTTAATTACGATTTTAGGTGGAGTTGATATTGTACTTGGGGAGGTTGATGGCTAATGATTGAGACGCTCTTACAATCACCTTCAAGCTGGACGAATTTCTTCATTTTTTTCGGATTAGCGGTGCTTCTACTATTTGCAGTCCTTGGCTTCGTTACATATGGAATTTTGGCAGAACGGAAAGTGATGGGGTTTATGCAAGGGCGGATTGGACCAAACCAGGTTGGAGGCCGATTCGGTTTACTGCAAACGGTAGCTGATGTTTTAAAACTATTATTGAAAGAAGATAGTATTCCGAAAGCAGCAGATAAACCGCTGTTTATATTAGCGCCTGTCATTGCATTTGCACCAGCATTTATGGTGCTTGCAGTTATCCCGTTCACTGATAAATTTCAATTTGCAGATATTGGAGTCGGGCTACTTTATTATATTGCTGTTTCCGGTATTACGACGATAGGTGTTGTAACTGGGGGATGGGCATCAAATAATAAATATTCCCTTTTAGGAGGGATGCGTGCGGCAGCGCAAATGATTTCTTATGAGATTCCGCTCGTAATGAGTGTAATTGGTATCGTTTTGCTAGCTGGTAGCCTGAATTTAAATGAGATTGTAGCGGCGCAGGAGAAGGTTTGGTACATTTTCGTACAGCCAATTGGCTTCGTTGTTTTCTTAATCGCAGCAGTGGCAGAGTTAAATAGGACGCCATTCGATTTGCCAGAAGCGGAGTCAGAACTTGTTTCTGGATATCATACGGAATACTCAGGTTTTCGCTGGGCGTTTTTCATGCTTTCAGAGTACGTATATTTCTTCGGGATGGCATCGTTAATTACAGTGCTCTTTTTAGGCGGATGGAATCCAGTCATGTTTCTTGGATTTATCCCAGGTGCCGTATGGTTTGCTTTGAAATTTAGCAGTGTAGTCTTTCTATTAATTTGGTTCCGCGTCACGTTCCCACGTATAAGAGGTGACCAGTTAATGGAGTTTGGATGGAAAGTATTATTGCCGATTGCACTTGCAAATATTTTCTTAACGGCATTGATTAAGGAGTTATTCTTCTAATCTATGAGGGGGGTGCCAGTAAGAGATGAAAGGACTATTTAAAGGATTAAAATATACATTAAGTAATTTGAGCAAGAAGAAGGTAACGTATGATTATCCAAATCAGCCGTTGCCGTTGCCAGACCGTTTTCGGGGGATTCAAAAATTTTATCCGGAGAAATGTATTGTTTGTAATCAATGCTCTAACATTTGTCCGACAGACTGTATTCAGTTAACAGGAAAGAAACATCCAGATCCTACGAAAAAAGGAAAAATTATCGACACGTATGATATTAATTTTGAAATTTGTATTCTTTGTGATTTATGTACAGAAGTTTGCCCGACAGAGGCAATTGTCATGACAAATAACTTTGAACTCGCGGAATATTCACGTGATGACTTATTTAAAAATTTGCAGTGGCTTGACGAAAACGACGAAAACGTCAGGAAGGAGAATAAGGCATGAATGGCGAGTTTGTAGCATTCTTTATACTATCCTTGTCTGCAATTATCGGTGGTGTTCTTATGTTGAACTTAACGAAAGTTATGCACATGATGCTAGCTCTCGTTCTGACATTTCTCAGCATTGCAGGTTTGTATTTTCTTTTATCAGCTGAATTTATAGGCGTTGCACAAATTTTACTTTACTCTGGTGCAATCACAATTATTATGATTTTCGGCATTATGTTAACGAAACATAACGCGGAAAATGAATCGCGTCTTACTCTTCGAAAATGGATTATCTTCTTTGCAGTTGTAGCATTTGGAGCGGTTATGTATTTCGCTGTTAATAATGTTGATTTTGCAAATGAAAGCACACAAGGAAGTTTACCTCTCCATGAAAACAACACACTTCAAATCGGTACGCTTCTCTATTCAAAATATATTATTCCATTTGAACTAACTTCAGTTATTTTACTTGTAGCACTCGTTGGCGCGATTATACTTGCGAAAAAGGACGAGAAAGAGGAGGATTCCAATGAGTAGCGTTCCGGCTTCTGCATATTTAACACTTGCGATTATTTTGTTTTGCATCGGTCTATTTGGAGCTTTAACAAAGCGGAATACAGTAATCGTATTAGTTTGTATCGAATTAATGCTGAATGCTGCCAATTTAAACTTAGTGGCGTTTAGTAAATTAGGCCTATTTCCGAATTTAACAGGTCAAATTTTCTCACTGTTTACGATGGCTGTAGCGGCAGCAGAAGCGGCGGTAGGACTCGCTATTTTAATTGCTTTGTATCGTAATCGTACGACAGTTCAGGTGGATGAAATGGATACGCTCAAAGGATAGCATTGTGACCGAAAAAGGGGGAAGGAAACAATGATCGATTATGCATGGCTCATACCGCTTTTCCCACTCGTTTCGTTTTTGTTACTTATTATATTTGGGAAGAAAATTAGAGAAGGAAGCAGCGTACTTAGTATTTTTTTCGTCTTTCTCTCCTTTATACTTGCGGTACTTGTGTTAATAGAAAGGTTTTCAGAAGCAAGCGTGAAGCATAAGTGGGTGTGGCTTAGAGCTGGAGATGTGGATATATCATTCGGCTTTGAGGTGACTGCATTAGGAGCTTTAATGTTATTTATCGTTACGCTTGTGAGTCTGCTTGTACATGTGTATTCGAAAGGTTATATGAAAGGTGATGAACGATTACCAACCTTTTACGCATATTTAGGACTCTTTACATTTGCGATGTTAGGGCTTGTTATATCAACGAATTTATTACAGCTTTATATATTTTGGGAATTAGTTGGCCTTGGCTCATTTTTACTTATCGGTTTTTATTTCTTTAAAGAAGAAGCGAAGGCTGCTGCAAAAAAGGCTTTTATTATGACCCGTATTGGGGATGTTGGTTTATTTATCGGGATGATTTTAATTTTTTGGTACGCAGGTAGTTTTGAATATGACGTAATATTTAGGGCGATTTATACAGGGGATTTACCTCCTTACATGATTACGATAACAGCGATATTAATTTTTATCGGGGCGATGGGGAAATCAGGTCAGTTCCCGCTTCATACGTGGTTGCCAGATGCAATGGAGGGGCCAACGCCTGTTTCGGCACTTATTCACGCCGCGACGATGGTTGCAGCAGGCGTATATTTAGTAGCGACGATGTTCCCTCTATTTTCAGCAAGTACAGTGGCGATGCAGACCGTGGCAATCGTTGGAGCTTTCACTGCAATCTTTGCGGCCTCTATCGGTCTCGTGCAAACAGATATAAAGAGAGTACTTGCTTATTCTACAGTTAGCCAGCTTGGATATATGATGCTTGCGTTAGGTTCTGCAGGTTATGTAGCTGGCGTCTTCCATTTAACGACACATGCTTTTTTTAAAGCACTACTATTTTTGGCAGCAGGAAGTGTAATTCATGCAGTGCATACGCAAAACATTAATAAAATGGGCGGTTTACAGAAGAAGATGAAAGTAACTGGTACGCTATTTCTAATAGGTACCCTTGCCATTAGCGGTGTTCCGCTCCTTTCCGGTTTTTTCAGCAAAGATGAAATTTTAGCGGCGACTTGGATGAATGGCAATTACGTTTTATTTACTTTAGCAGTAATTGCGGCGTTTTTGACAGCGTTTTATATGTTCCGCCTATACTTTCTTGTCTTTACCGGAGAAACGAAGACGAAGGAAGATGTGCATGAGTCGCCCCGCGTTATGACGTATCCAATGATTGTTCTCGGCGTTCTCGCAGTAGTGGCAGGATATATAAATACACCATGGTTCGGTACGTTTCTCGGAGATTGGTTGACGAAAGATGTAGGGTTCAAGGTTGAAGAAGCGCATGGGCCAGTTTGGATTATGATTGTTGCGACGCTCGTTTCATTTGCGGGAATCGCTCTTGCATATTTCATATATGGCAAGAAATCAATTTCTAGAGATTGGGCTGGGGGTACGGAAACCTCGCTTTATAATCTTTTGAAAGAAAAATATTATGTGGATGAACTATACAACATGACGGTGATCCCTATTACGAAAGGAATCGCTCATGTGCTTCGCTTATTTGAAGTGTATGTAGTCGAGGGAATTGCAGTTTTAATTGGAAGCGTAGTTAAAGGCACAAGTAATCTTGGATCGAAACTTCAAAACGGGAATGTACAAGTGTACGGTACTGTAACGGCGGTTTCGCTCGCTGTACTCGTCATTATTTTGCTCTATACAGGAGGGGATTTACGATGAATGATTTGTTGTTAACGTTCTTCATTTTTTCCCCGCTTTTAGGAATTTTATTGCTTGTATTAACACCGAAAAAGGAATTGCGTACAGTGCGGGCGCTTGGTTTATTTGGGACGGCACTTCCATTTGGAATCGCTATCGTCCTCGCTTGTACATATGCTTCTGGAAAGAGTTTGTCACTATTTGATGAAAAGGTGAAATGGATTAAGTTCGGAGATTTTACAGCGGTAGATAAAAGGTGGTTTTCTATTTATTACGAGCTCGGTATTGATGGTTTGTCGCTTGTTATGATGGTGCTGACGGCTCTTCTAGCGATGCTCGCAGCAATTGCAGCCTTTTCTATTAAAAGAAATTTAAAAGCATTTTATATGCTGTTACTCATGCTAGAAATAGGGATGCTCGGCGTCTTTGCTGCTCAAAATCTAATGTTGTTTTTTATCTTCTTTGAAATTACGTTGCCACCAATGTTCTTATTGATTGGGAAGTGGGGGAAATTGTCGAGCGAAAAGGCTGCGTATAGTTATTTAATATATAACGGTATTGGCTCAGCTATTTTGCTCATTGTTTTCTCAATTTTGTTCGCGAAAACAGGTACAACAAATATTGTGGAGCTGAAAGAGATATTAAGAAGCGTAAGTGCAGAAGGAGAACTCATCATCCCAAGTAGCTTGCAGCTTGGTGTATTTATTTCCATAATGATTGCCTTTGCAATTAAACTACCTGTTTTTCCGTTGCACCGTTGGATGGTCAATGTGCACATAGAAGCGCATCCAGCTGTAGTTATGCTTCATGCTGGAGTTTTGTTAAAGATTGGAGCATACGGTATTATTCGCTTCGGAAAAGGGCTATTCCCGGAATATTTTCACGATGTTGCAACATTAATTGCGATATTAGGTGTAATTAATTTATTATACGGTGCCTTTTTAGCGCTCATCCAAACGGACTTTAGGAAAGTACTGGCTTACTCTAGTATTTCGCATATGGGAATTGTGTTAATGGGACTTGCGTCACTTAATGCACCGGGTACACAAGGGGCGTTATTCCAGGTTGTATCGCACGGTTTAATTGCAGCCTTACTGTTTTTCTTACTCGGTGTTATAGAACAACGTTTCGGAACATCAGAAATTACAGCGCTTGGTGGACTCGCAAAAAGTGTCCCAGTACTTAGCGGCTTCTTCTTAGCAGGAGGAATGGCATCGCTTGGATTACCAGGGATGTCTGGGTTTGTTAGTGAATTTCTTGCCTTTCTCGGTTTATTTCAAGGAGAGCCCGTCATTGCTGCAGTCGGTGTGATTGGCATCATTTTAACCGCTGTATATGTTTTAAGGGCGACACTTCAAGTGACATTCGGAAAGAAAGAGTGGGAAGCAAAATCTGATATACATGGATGGGAGTATGTCCCTGTTTTACTACTTATCTTTTGTATTATTGCAATTGGAGTTATGCCAGAGATACTAGGGGATCCGCTTCAAAATACATTGAAAACATTGGGGGTGAAGTAGGATGGATATGAATACGTTACTTAGCTTATCATGGCATCTAATGGTGCCAGAATTTATTATTCTCGGGGCCGCCATCCTTCTGTCCATATGTGATTTGTTTTTTAAGCTGAACCATAGATATGTAGCTCTTGGTGCGATCGCTGCCATCGTATTAGCAATTGTGTCATTAATTACGCTATATAGCGAACCAGCTGGAGATATTTTAAATGGATCGTTTGTGTTAGATGGATTTTCAAAAGGGTTTAAAACGTTGTTATTAGGCGCCTCAGCTCTCATTTTATGCATCGCAATGAGCGATGATAAGAAGAATCCGATTGAAGATAAGGGCGAATATTATTACTTATTTTTAATGGCACTTCTTGGTGCGATGTTCATGGCTTCTAGTGTTGACTTTATCACCCTTTTCGTTGGTTTAGAGTTACTTTCACTTTCTTCTTATATTTTAGTCGGAATACGAAAAAAGAACCGTGCATCAAATGAAGCGGCAATGAAATATGTCATTAGCGGAGGAATTGGAACGGCGATCACGCTCTTCGGAATGAGTTATTTATACGGTATTACAGGTTCAACTAACATTGTAGATATGCAAAAGGTACTCACTGGGGAGCTCGCTAGTGGTATTCAGTTATTGCTAGCTCTGGCATTTCTTTTATTGCTAGTCGGTCTCTCATTTAAAATTGCCACAGTGCCGTTTCATATGTGGGCACCTGATGTGTATGAAGGAGCGACTACACCTGTTACCGCTTTTCTTGGAACGATTTCTAAAATTGCTGGGTTCCTACTCATTATTCGTTTGTTCCTTATGGTTTTTGCAAGTGTATTAATACAAGGAGATATGCAGTCTTTATATGGGCATATGAGTATATATATTGCGGTGCTAGCAAGTATTACGATGATTGTTGGGAATGTAGTCGCGTTAAAACAATACAATATAAAACGTTTATTTGCTTATTCAGGCATTGCGCATGCTGGGTATTTGCTCGTTCCACTTGTGGCATTATCACCATTTACGCTGGATAGCATGTGGTTTTATATGTTGGCATACATGCTTATGAATATAGGCGCGTTTGCCATTATCCACGGCTTAATCTTACAAAACGATAAGGAAAATATAACGATTTTCACCGGATTATATAAGAAATCACCATTTGCAGCGATCATGATGACAATCTTTATTTTATCGCTGGCCGGGATACCAGGGACGGCTGGCTTCATTGGAAAGATTAACATCTTTTTAGGCGCGCTTCATGTAGAGCCAGCACATTACGTACTAGCTTCGATTATGATGGGTACGACAGTTGTTTCATTCGTATATTATTTCCGTATTTTACAACAAATGTTTTTCCGCACCGGAGAGACAGAAGAGAGGATACGGTTACCATTAAATATAAAGGTTGTTATGAGCCTTTGTGCAATTTCGATTGTAATACTAGGGATTATGCCGATGATTGGGTACAATTTCTTTTATGAATATTTTCCATTAATGAAAGATTTCTTCTTCTTAGGGAACGTGGTACAATAGTGAAAATAAAAGGTGTGGAGTCAGTACTCTGCGCTTTTTATTTTGTGTTAACTTGTAATGTAGATATACGTTTTTTGAAAGAAAATCACGATGTAAAATGTAAGATGTCTATGTGCATTTGAAAAAGTGTGGCTCCTACTTATTATGGTATCGTTTTTATATTCTTTCATAAGTAGTAGCTGAGTAAAAAGGGGTCGATTTTTTGGCACAACTTTTAGGGCAACAAGCACTGATTGCCATTGTTTCGCATTTATTGTTTATTACCATTACGTGGTGGGCTTTGCAAGGCATTCACATTGAGCGTTTAATGAAGTCCGGAAAAGTGCTGCAGACGCGAGTATTACTCATCTTAATTACAATTGCAATTGGGACATCTGTAAGTAACTTTTTCCTTGATTATTTAGGCTATTCGAAGAGTTTAACGTATTTAGTAAAGTAAGTGTATAGAACCTCAAATCTCCGTTAACAATGGGGATAGGAGGGGATGAAATTGAAGCTTAAAGCCATTCTTATTGTTGCACTTAGTGTTGTTTTATTTTTGGTTGGATATAGAGAGATGAAACCGATAAGCGATGAACAGAAAATGGAGAGCATGATTAAGGCTTTAGAGAAAAATGATGCTAAAGTAGAAAAATGGTCATGGTTAGCTAGAGAAACAAAAACAATTTCTAATATACATACGTTTCAAAAGTTGTTAAACAATGTGAAGGACAAGGCAAATATTCAAAAGTGGGAAGTAGAGCAATCTCCAGATGGATATAAAGCTACATCCTATAAAAAGTTTGCTTCTCATGAAGAACGAGTAGTAGTAACTTGGAGTAAAGAAAATACTAAAGAAAACACTTTCATTATCTTTGAAGTAAGTGGGGCGAAATGGGACCCGAAGTATGTTCAAAAAGTAAATAAAATTTTTAGTGAAAAACCTATAATTTACACTTGTGTTCAAGGTGTACTGAATGATAAGATTGAAGGTGTTTTGCAAAATAAAACCAATCAGGTTTTGAAAGATCTTTCAGCAAGAGCGATCGAACAAGTAGAAGAAAGAGCATTTGTGTCAGTCTCCGCATACAATAAAAAGTGGGATGACGCTCTTTCAACAAATAGAGAGAAAATAAATGTGCAAATAGCAATACGTTCTACAGACAACAAAGATACAATTGTGGTTGGCACACCGATCATAACTTCTGAGTATTGAGTGAATAGATACTGAAAAAAGGACACGGAGGGGAATAATTTGGAAAAGATCATCGTCCGTGGCGGAAAGCGGTTAAACGGCACAGTGCGTGTTGAGGGCGCAAAAAATGCTGTATTACCTATAATCGCTGCAGCCCTATTAGCGAGTGATGGAAAGAATGTACTATCTGAAGTACCAGTTTTGTCTGATGTATACACAATTAATGAGGTATTACGTCATTTAAATGCTGAAGTCGTATTTGAAAATAATCAAGTAACAATCGATTCTTCTAAAGAACTAAACATTGAAGCACCATTTGAATATGTACGTAAAATGCGTGCATCTGTTCAAGTAATGGGACCATTATTAGCACGTAACGGTCGTGCTCGTATTGCACTTCCTGGTGGATGTGCAATCGGTTCACGTCCAATTGACCAACATTTAAAAGGCTTCGAAGCAATGGGAGCAAAAGTACAGGTTGGTAACGGTTTTGTTGAGGCATATGTTGAGGGAGAACTAAAAGGAGCTAAAATCTACTTAGACTTCCCAAGCGTAGGCGCGACAGAAAACATTATGTCTGCAGCTACATTAGCAAAAGGGACAACAATTCTTGAAAACGCAGCGAAAGAACCAGAAATCGTTGACTTAGCTAACTTCTTAAATGCGATGGGAGCGAAAGTACGCGGAGCTGGAACTGGAACGATTCGTATCGAAGGCGTTGATAAATTATATGGTGCAAACCACTCTATTATTCCTGACCGTATTGAAGCGGGAACATTCATGGTTGCAGCAGCAATTACTGGTGGAGACATCTTAATTGAAAATGCTGTACCTGAACATTTACGCTCAATTACAGCGAAAATGGAAGAAATGGGTGTTAAAATTATTGAGGAAAATGAAGGTGTACGTGTTATCGGCCCAGATAAGTTAAAAGCGGTTGATATTAAAACTATGCCTCACCCAGGTTTCCCAACAGACATGCAATCACAAATGATGGCATTATTACTACAAGCTGATGGAACAAGCATGATTACAGAAACGGTATTCGAAAACCGCTTTATGCACGTTGAAGAATTCCGTCGTATGAATGCTGATATTAAAATTGAAGGTCGTTCTGTTATTATGAACGGTCCAAACAGCTTACAAGGTGCTGAAGTAGGCGCAACTGATTTACGTGCTGCAGCTGCATTAATCTTAGCTGGTTTAGTATCAGAAGGTTATACTCGTGTAACTGAGTTAAAACATCTTGACCGTGGTTATGTAGATTTCCATAAGAAATTAGCTGCATTAGGTGCAACTATTGAACGTGTAAACGAAAAAGTAGAAGAAGTGAAAGAACAAGAAGTTTCTGATCTTCACGCTTAATTGAAATAGTCGCTATGTCTTTTGACATAGGGGCTATTTTTTTTGGGTTATTACTGTTATAGTCAATAAATTCTATACTTATGCACGTACCAGTAAAAATATTTAGAAAATTTCCGTTGTATGCTCTTCCCCTTAAGTGTGTTCTAAAAGAAAGAGTTGTTCCATAAGAATGAATGGAGTAAAGCTTTTATATTGGGGGAAAAATAGGATGAAATTTTCAAAGCCACTTTTTATTACAGTAGCGCTCTTAATAGCGCTCGTTATCATTGTACCTGCAGCCCTTGTTATCCCATTTGCGAAAGCAAAAGTAGGGGAAGAAACGGCCTCTAAAACTCCTCCAGCGATAGAAAGTATACCAGCTCCAGGAAAAGTAGATACAGCTGTTCAAGTTGCTGTATATCGTGAGAAACAAAAGAAGGTAGAATCATTACCTATGGAGGAGTATGTGACCGGTGTAGTAGCTTCTGAGATGAATGCCAGTTTTGAAATAGAGGCACTAAAGGCACAGGCATTAGCAGCAAGAACATTTGTAGTACAACGTATGCTAAGCGGAGGAAAGAAAAATAATGCAGACGTGACAGATACGGTGAAAGATCAAGTGTACAAAAGCAAAGATGAATTGAAGAAGCAATGGGGCAATAACTACGAAAATAATTTGAAGAAAATCGAAGAAGCTGTTTCGAAAACAGCAGGACAAGTTTTAACATATGATGGAAAACCAATTTCAGCATCCTTCTTTTCAACGAGTAATGGTCGAACAGAAAATGCAGCTGACTATTGGGGAAATGATTATCCGTACTTGAAAAGTGTAGATAGTCCGTGGGATCAAGCCTCACCAAAGTTTACGAGCGAGCAAACTTTTACAGTAGCTGATTTTCAAAAACGTCTCGGTGTGAAAGTGCTAGCAGACGGGAAGGTTGGAAACATTAAAGACCTTACGGAAGGAAAGCGCGTAAAGGATGTAGCTTTTCAAGGAAAAACATTAACAGGAAAAGAAGTTCGTGAAAAGTTAGATTTACGTTCTTCTGATTTCACGTGGAAACAACAAGGAGATAAAATCATCATTACAACGAAAGGCTTCGGTCACGGCGTTGGTATGAGTCAATACGGGGCGAACGGCATGGCAGCAGAAGGCAAGAAATATACAGATATCGTCGCCCATTACTATAAAGGCGTTGAAATAAAGACGATGAATGATTATGAAGGGAAATTGATGGTGAAGAAATAGATGTCAGGACTCCCTGGCATCTATTTTTTTGCTTGAAATATCATAATTTTCCATTAATTGTTTGGTATAATAGGATAAAAAGTATTTGGGGGAGACGGAATGGCGCTACTGGAGTTGAAACAATTAGGGAAGACGAACCAGTTACCGGCAATTGAGCTAAAGGTTGAAAAAGGACAATGTATTGTTTTGCAATGTAATAACCATACAGCTAAAGTGTTGCACCGTATTATGATTGGTGAGGAAGAAGCTTCAACTGGCAATGTGCTATTTGAAGGTAAAGCGATTGGAAAGAAAAATTATTCTCGCATCGGCTTTTGTTTTTTGAAAGATGAGGCATATGATCGTTTGAAGGTGAAGGAATACTTTAAGTTTTTACTAGGTCTTTATGAATCGAATATGAGTACGGAAGAAATTGTACAATATGTCGGTCTTTTAGATAAGTTAAACGTTAAGATAGAAAAACTATCATTTTCAGAGAAGCGTCGTCTTCATATTGGACGAATTATGATTCATAATCCGGATCTAGTCATTTTGGAAGAGCCAGAGCAAAATGTAGATACAGAGAGTACGGTTATTATTCGAAAAGCAATCATGAAAATGAAAGAACAAGGAAAGGCAATCTTTATTACGTCATCATTTCTATCGGATGCCCTTTCGTTAACAGAGGATGTATACATATTAAACAACGATGGTGTGAAAAAGATAGAAATTGAGCAAGAGGAAGTGGAAGAAGTCGATGAAGAAAAAGTCATTCAAATGATTCCGCAAATGAAGTTAGAAAGAATACCTGCGAAAGTGAACGATAAAATCATTTTACTTGATCCGATGGAAATCCATTTCATTGAAACGCAAAACGGAGTAACACATATTCACGTTCGTGAAGGGGATTTCGTATGCGCCTTAACATTAAGTGAACTAGAAGCGAGATTAACAGGTTTTGGTTTCTTTAGATGTCATCGCTCGTACCTTGTAAATTTACAAAGAGTACGAGAAGTGATTACTTGGACTCGTAACAGTTTTAGCTTAATTTTAGACGACGAAAGAAAAAGTTCAATTCCACTTTCAAAAGGACGAATGGATGAATTAAAAGGCGTGATTGGGCTATAAAAAGTGCTCCAATAAGCTCAACATGCGATTCATTCACCGGTAAAAATACTCCTTTTACCGGTATTTTACTGCGTAAACCCTTTGTTTTTCATATGATTGAGTCAAGAAAAGCGAAACAAACAAACGAAAAGCGCTAAAGCGACTTTCATCTATAAAGAAGAAAAACAAAGGGGATGAAGAAATGACATTGGCAATTGAAATGAAAGATGTAATGAAAAGTTTCAGTGGAAAAACGGCACTTCGAAATGTAAATATTGAGGTGAAGCAAGGAGAGATTTTTGGATTCCTCGGACCGAGTGGATCTGGTAAGACGACAACAGTAAAAATTTTAACTTCTCAATTGCTTCATAGTGTTGGAACGGTAAGAGTATTAGGGAAAGATATTACAGGACCAAGTAGCATCGATTACAAACGAATTGGTATTTTAACAGATAACAGCGGCTTATATGAAAGACTTAGCATTTATGATAACTTACTATTATTTTGTGACTTATATGATTGCAAAAAAGAACGAATCAATGAAGTACTAGCACAAGTAAATTTATTAGATGATAAAAAAACACCAGTAAAGAAACTATCAAAGGGAATGAAGCAACGCGTCACACTAGCAAGAGCAATCCTTCATAAACCAGATATTCTCTTCTTAGACGAACCAACATCTGCACTCGATCCAGTAAACGTACAAAACATTCATAAAATCTTAAAAGACTTAAATGAAGAAGGAACGACGATTTTCTTAACGACTCACAACATGGATGAAGCAGAAACGCTTTGTAACCGCATTGCCTTCCTTTGTAGCGGAGAAATTGTAGTGCTTGATACGCCAGAGAACCTACGCTTACAATACGCTAAGGATCAAATAGAGGTCGTATTAAAAGATAAACAAAAAGCAGTAGTGCAAAAAGATGAATTAGGTGCAAAACGTATTTCAGAATGGATGAACAAAGGAGAATTACTATCCATTCATTCACACGAACCAACGCTAGGTGATATCTTTATTGAAGTTACTGGGAGGGGATTATAATGACTTTTTCAATGAAACGTGTATCAGCTATTTTTAGAAAAGAAGTACAAGATTTTAAGACAAATTCACAAGTGTTGTTGATGGCATTTTTACCAATTATACTTTCATTTTTGTTTAGAAGATTTGGAGTGGGAAAGGAAATGTTAGGCATTACTACTATAACGGCCTTCCTATTTGTCGCAGGCTTTGTTCAATCTATGGTAATTGCAGAAGAAAAAGAAAAACATACACTGCGTGTATTGATGCTATCACCGGCATCTTCGGTTGAAGTTCTATTTGGAAAAAGTATATTAACAGCATGTTTGACATTGGGCATTTGTATTGTGAACTTATTTATTTTGGATCAATTCAGTGGAAATCTATTATTGCTAGGATTTATTTTCTTATGTGGAACAATTCTATTTATTGTGATTGGAACAATGATTGGATTGTTAGCTGCATCTGTACCACAAACATCAATAATTGGAATGCCGATATTAATGACGATGTATTTGGCTGTACAGTTTGAGCCAATGGTTGAAAATAAAGTAATTAAGACGATGATTGGATATCTTCCAACATCTCATATTGTGAAAGCACTTAACAGCTTAGTAGGTGGAGCTGGGTTTAGTAGTATTAGTGGGCATGTATTAAATGTTGGAGTGTGGCTTATTATTGCGCTTATTGCATGTTTAATCGTATATAAGAAAAAACAAATGGACTAAAAACTGAGCCGAAACGCTCAGTTTTTTCTTTTTTCTATCATTTCCTCGGAAATTTTACAGTCCTTATACATATTTTTACAAATTTTGTCGAAAAGTAATTAGTTATACGTTGTATAGGATACGTGAATATTGTTCAAAATGATTGCTGAGGTGATGATGGAATGCGAGGAAGAAATAATAAAAAGTCGCAAAAGGTAGTACATTTATTTCAAAAAAGATGGGTGTTTCCGGCACTATACATTGCTTGTGCAGCGGTAATCTTAATGGTTGCGCTATGGTTCCAAGGAGCTAATCCGAAGAAGACTCCAAACCACGATCAAGCAACACCGTATACACAATCGGAAGATCCAGCAGTACCAGTAACGAAATCTTCAGAAGTAGTGAAAATGCCAGCAGCCGCGAATGCGGAAGTAGTCGTACAAAAGAAATTCTATGAAGATGCAGCAACTGAGGCGGAACAAGAAAAAGCACTTGTCTTTTATAACAACACATATTCCCCAAACAAAGGAATTGACATTGCTGCGAAGAATGGAAAAGAATTCAATGTTGCCGCTGCTTTAAGTGGTACAGTAACGAAAGCTGAAAAAGATTCACTTCTTGGTTATGTTGTAACAGTTGATAGTGGAAATGGTGTAGCGGTATCTTATCAAAGCTTAGGCAGTGTGAAAGTAGAAAAAGGTGCAAGAGTTGCACAAGGTGAAGTATTAGGAACATCCGGTCTAAGTGCAATGAATAAAGAGGCAGGCTCTCACGTTCACTTTGAAGTACGTAAAGACAATGTGGCTGTGAACCCTGAACGTTACTTAAATAAATCAGTAACAGAAATTAAAGCTGATGCAGGTGCTGCAAAGGCTACGAATGCTTCTGGTAAAAAAGCTGATGACAAATCTCAAAAAGAAGAGAAGTCAACGAGCACGAAACCAGAAAATAAAACAGAAGACAAGTCTCAAAAAGAAGAGAAATCAACAAGCGGTTCAACTAGTGACAAAAAAGAAGAACCGAAGAAAGAAGAAAAATCAACAAACGGTTCTACAGAATCATCTAACAATTCTTCTTCACAAGAATAATAAAGTGAAAAAATCAGTTCTCATCAAGAGAATTGATTTTTTTATTTTTATATAAAAATAATCAATTTCGAGAAAAAAGTTGTAAAAACAAGGAAAAATGACGAGATTCTCGAATATATATTACAAAAGGGAGGGGATACTGTGTCATTTTTGTTTGTTCTGTCGACTGCTATTATTTTATTGTTTGTTTTATTCACTTTATATTATTATATTGCCGGTAAGAAAGAGGTTCCCCACCATCAGTTGTTAGAAGAAGAATTGGAACGAGAAGAATGACGCCTTTTATACAAGGTGTCATTTTTTTGGCCATAATAGTCAGTTTTAACGTATTTCTCACAAAAAAACGTAATTTTTCTTAACTTAGTCCGCAAAAATAGTGAACATGTAGCATATATCAGTAGTGCGGGCAATACAATGGTATAAACCAAAGCAAAGAGAGTGTTTGAGGTGAGAAATCGTGAATCATTTCATTATAAATCCAAGAATGTTTAACGCTTACAAACAGCACTCACACTTACTTCTTAGTCATATGCAGCGAGGCTCATTTCACCCTTCTCACATCCAAATTAGGGAGGCGAGTGGTGTGCACGATTACATCAAAGAGAGAACTATCAAGATTGGTAAGTATATCGTGGAGACAAGAAAGACAGTGCGTGTCATTGCAAAGGAATTTGGGGTATCAAAGAGTACAGTCCATAAAGATTTAACAGAACGTCTACCAGAAATTAATCCAGAGCTCGCAAATGAAGTGAAAGAAATTCTTGATTATCATAAGTCTATTCGTCATTTAAGAGGTGGAGAAGCAACAAAGCAAAAGTATAGAAAAGAAGATGTAGAGAAGCCTGTACGTCAATAATGTTACAGTAGCAAACATTCCGTTCACATTCGGTAATATTTTTCAGAAGAATTCTTTTTGCGAATATTACGTTTCTGTTAAATTTATGATAAAATCAGAAATTAGGTGAAAAGAATTCGGGTGTAACCTGATTTTGAATATCGAGGAGGAAAAAACGGGAATGTTTGCGCGAGATATCGGAATTGACCTAGGTACGGCTAACGTATTAATTCATGTTAAAGGTAAGGGTATTGTATTAAATGAGCCATCTGTTGTGGCAATTGATCGTAATAGTGGTAAAGTATTAGCAGTAGGTGAAGAAGCGAGAAGTATGGTGGGACGTACACCGGGTAATATTGTAGCAATTCGTCCACTTAAAGATGGTGTAATCGCAGACTTCGAAATTACAGAAGCAATGTTAAAGTATTTCATTAACAAATTGGACGTAAAGAGCTTCTTTTCAAAACCTCGTATTTTAATTTGTTGTCCAACAAATATTACATCAGTAGAACAAAAAGCAATTCGTGAAGCTGCTGAACGTTCAGGTGGTAAAACAGTATTTTTAGAAGAAGAACCAAAAGTAGCCGCAGTGGGTGCTGGTATGGAAATCTTCCAACCAAGCGGTAACATGGTTGTTGATATTGGTGGAGGTACAACAGATATCGCTGTACTATCTATGGGTGATATTGTTACCTCTTCCTCTATCAAAATGGCTGGCGATAAGTTTGATATGGAGATCTTAAACTATATTAAACGTAAGTATAAGCTATTAATCGGAGAACGTACTTCAGAAGATATTAAAATTAAAGTTGGTACAGTATTCCCAGGTGCACGTAGCGAAGAGCTTGAAATTCGCGGACGTGACATGGTAACAGGCTTACCACGTACAATTACAGTATGCTCTGAAGAAATTACAGAAGCATTAAAAGAAAATGCAGCTGTTATTGTACAAGCTGCAAAAGGCGTATTAGAGCGCACACCACCAGAATTATCTGCAGATATCATCGACCGCGGTGTTATTCTAACAGGCGGTGGAGCTTTACTACACGGTATCGACATGCTTCTAGCAGAAGAACTAAAAGTACCAGTATTAATTGCTGAAAACCCAATGCACTGCGTTGCGGTTGGTACAGGTATTATGTTAGAGAATATCGACAGATTACCAAAGCGTGCTTTGAGATAATTTGAAAGAACTAAGGCTGACGCCTTAGTTCTTTTTTTCGTTTTTATATTTTTTTATTTTGTTTTTTTGCGAAAATGGAAGGAAAATAGAGAAATATGAAGGAAACAGGTAAAATATTCATATATATGGTTAAATTTAATATTTCCTTAATTGAAAACGTTTATAATATAATGAGTCGAATACGACATTAAGGCAAATAATGTTTCAATACATATTGCCTTTCCCTAATTTGGGCATACACTCCTTTCCACCTCCGTGTCAGTTGCAAAAATGTGCAACTATTTTAATGGAATAGAGTGTGTGCATTTTTTTTTAGGAAGTTGTACTAAATATAAAATGTTACTTTGTAATGACAAACAATAAACAAAATGGGATAATAGCAATATGTCCAAGTGGTAAGACCAATATTACAAAAGGGGCGATTGTTACATGCTAAATATAGAACAAATTAAAGAAATCATTCCTCACCGCTATCCATTTTTACTTGTTGATAAAATATTAGAAGTAGATGAAGGCAAAAGAGCGGTTGGGATTAAAAATGTATCCGCAAACGAAGAATTCTTTAACGGACACTTCCCTGACTATGCAGTTATGCCTGGTGTACTTATTGTAGAAGCATTAGCACAAGTCGGAGCAGTTGCAGTATTAAAGAAAGAAGAAAATCGCGGAAGACTTGCTTTCTTTGCAGGTATCGACAATTGCCGTTTCAAAAAACAAGTACGCCCAGGTGATCAGCTTCGTCTAGAAGTAGAAATGACACGCGTACGCGGCCCAATTGGAAAAGGAAAAGCAATCGCAACAGTAGATGGTGAAGTTGCATGTGAGGCAGAAATTACATTTGCGATTGGTGATAAAAAAGAATAGATAGTACTAAAAAATCTCCTTGTGAAAAGACAAGGGGATTTTTTAATTTATGCTATATAACGATGAAACGATAATGTACAAACTAATCAGAAAATATCTTGTAAATAGATGGTAATTACCATATACTTACTTTATTATTTATTTAGAAAACAGGATAAGTGATAAAGGTAATAAAGAAATAAAGGCATTGTCATATTGTTAAGGTACTTAAGTAAGACAAAGTAGGATGTTATTGATTATGATGAAATGTGGGGAAATCAGCAAGAATATTAATTAGACGTATGAAATCGAGCATAAGAGAGAGAAAAGGGAAATGTCGCATTTCACAAAAGGAGATTATGAATATGTTCGGGAGAAAGAAAAGAAAACCATTACGACAATTAATTACACATAAAGAGCCTAAATCGCGTATTACAGAACAATACCGCAACATTCGTACAAACATTGAGTTTACATCTGTAGATAATCATGTTCGTTCTATTATTGTTACTTCGGCCGATCCAGGTGATGGGAAAACGACAACAATCTCAAACTTAGCAGTAGTTTTCGGACAACAAGGAAAGAAAGTTTTATTAATTGGAGCTGACTTGCGTAAGCCGACGATACAAAACTTATTTGCCATTCATAGTTCAAATGGCTTAACAAACTTATTATCAGGACAAGCAAAACTTATGCAATGCATTCAAAAAACAGATATAGAGAACGTATACTTAATGGCAGCAGGTCCAATCCCGCCAAACCCAGCAGAACTATTAGGGAGCAGGGCAATGGACGATGCATTACTAGAAGCATATAACATGTTTGATATTATATTAATCGACACACCACCTGTCCTTGCGGTTACGGATGCACAAATACTTGCGAATAAATGTGATGGAATCGTACTCGTTGTACGCAGTGAAAAGACGGAAAAAGATAAAATCGTAAAAGCGAAACAAATATTAGATAAAGCATCAGGCAAACTACTTGGAGTCGTTTTAAACGATAAAAGAGAAGAAAAAGAGCAGTATGGTTATTACTAAAATATAAAAAGCCAACAAAATTTTTGTTGGCTTTTTTGTTTTCTGAAAATTATTTATCAAGTTATACAGTGTAAAAAGCATGATATGATAAAATTTTTGGGAAATCATTGGAATGTGTTGTCATATTTAAGATTATTTTGTAAGATTAAACTTGTTTCTTGTGAACAAATATAGAACTGAATTATTAAAAATAAAAAATGTAAGATTTATATGTTATAATTTTTCCTATGTGTAAATTTTAGAAAGTTGGAGGAACTTATGGAAGAAACAATTAATTTAAAAGAGTTATTTCATATCTTAAAAAAACGTTTAGCAATGATCCTCGTAATCGCCTTTGGTGCAGCTATTGTAAGTGCTATCATTAGCTTTTTCTTCATGACACCAATATATCAATCTTCGACGCAAATTCTTGTTAACCAGAAGAAACAAGAGGGTGCGATGTTCCAAGCTGGTGAAATTCAAACGAATATTCAATTAACGAATACATATAAGGTTATCATTAAAAGTCCAGTAATCTTAGAACAAGTGAATGAAAAATTAAATTTAAATATGACATCTCAAGCGCTAACAGGAAAGATTAATGTTGCGAATGAAAAGGATTCACAAGTAATCTCTGTAACAGCTGAGGATAAAGATCCAAAACTAGCTCGCGATATTGCGAATGCAACTGCAGATGTATTTAAAGGTGAAGTTGCAAAAATTATGAACGTTGATAACGTAACAGTGCTATCTAAAGCAGAAGTTGCAGAAAATCAATCTCCAATTAAACCACGTCCAATGTTAAATGTAGCAATTGCTTTCGTTGTTGGTTTAATGGCTTCAGTTGGTCTTGCATTTTTATTAGAATACTTAGATAACACGGTTAAAAAAGAAGAAGATGTAGAGAACTTACTTGGCTTACCAGTATTAGGAATTGTAGCTCGTATGGATGAAGAAACAATGAACGTGAAATCACACGCTCCATCATCAAGAAAAGTGAGGGGACAAACAATTGGCTCTTAATTTATTTAAAAAGAAAAAGAATCATCGTCAACGCCGTCAATTAATTGCTCATCAACAACCGAAATCACCAATTTCAGAACAATATCGTAATATTCGAACGAATATTGAATTTGCAGCTATTGATACGAATTTACATTCATTAATGGTTACGTCTGCAAACCCAAGTGAAGGGAAAACGACAACGACAGCCAATATGGCAGTTGTGTTTGCTCAACAAGGAAAAAAAGTATTATTAATTGATGCAGATATGCGTAAACCAGCAATGCATCAAATGTTCCAAGTAGATAATATTTTTGGACTCACGAACGTATTAACACATAGTGAACATTTAGAAAAATGTGTACAAACGACATCTGTAGATAATCTACACTTTTTAGCTTGTGGCCCAATCCCACCAAACCCGGCCGAATTGTTAGGCTCAAAATCAATGAAAGAACTTCTTGGACAAGCATATAGTATGTACGATCTAGTTATTTTTGATATGCCGCCAATTTTAGCTGTAACAGATGCACAAATTATGGCAAATGTATGTGATGCTTCTATTCTTGTTGTTCGTAGTGAATCAACAGAGAAAGAAACAGCAGTAAAAGCAAAAGGATTGTTAGAATCGGCTAAAGGTAAATTGTTGGGCGTTGTTCTGAATGATCGTGAACGTGAAGAAGGCTTATATTATTACTACGGTGCAAACTAATTTTAAAGTGAGATATGGTAAAAACATATCTCCTTTTTTCCCTTGAATATGAGATATATCTCATATTCAAGGGAAAAAAGATCTTTATAGGAGAGAGGGAGGATGAAACAAATGATAGATTTACATTGTCACATTTTACCTGGTATCGATGATGGTGCACAGATAGTGACCGATAGTTTAGCGATGGCACAACAAGCCGTGTCAGAAGGAATACATACAATTGTCGCAACGCCGCACCATCAAAATGGCAAATATGTAAATGAACGTACCTCAATTATTCATCACGTAAAACAACTAAATGATGAACTACAACAACATAATATTCCACTTACCATTTTACCTGGGCAAGAAGTCAGATTATATGGTGATTTATTAGAAGACTATGAAGCTGGTAAAATCGTTACTTTAAATGAAACAAATAAATATATATTCATTGAATTTCCATCGAATCACGTACCACGTTATGCCGAACAATTGTTATACGAATTACGTGTAAAAGGAATGATTCCAATTATCGTTCATCCAGAACGTAATGCCGAGTTAATCGAGCGGCCAGATAAGTTATATAACATTGTAAATAAAGGTGCATTAACACAAGTGACAGCAGGTAGTTTGCTTGGGAAATTTGGTAAAAAGATTAAAAAATTCTCATTACAGCTTGTGGAACATAATTTAACACATATGATCGCATCAGATGCGCATAACACGACATCGAGAGGATTTCATTTAGCAGAAAGCTATGAACTAATTGAGAAAGAATTTGGAATGAATGTTATGAGTGATTTGAAAGAAAATCCGTACTTATTAATTAGCGGGAAGGCAATTTACAAAGAAGATCCAGAACAAATTCGTCGTAAAAAATTGTTTGGTATTTTTTAAATAAGAATTGGTGATGTCTCCTAACCGTTATCAATGGGGGCACTCGGTCGTGCTGTGGGTAGAAAATTTATTTTCGAACCTACCTTAGACGCTTGTCGTCGGGAGTATGACGTGAGGATGGGTTAGATGCCCATAATTTATTTATGATAGAAACTCTACTTATAGAGTTGTAAAGACGACCCTATAAGTAGGGTTTTTGTTATCTCTACATATGGATATAATAATATATTTTGGGGGTACTAGATTTGAAAAAAGTAAGAAAAGCAATTATTCCAGCTGCGGGACTGGGGACAAGGTTTTTACCGGTAACAAAGGCAATGCCTAAAGAAATGTTACCAATTGTTGATAAACCAACAATTCAATACATAGTAGAAGAAGCGATAGAATCAGGAATTGAAGATATTATTATTGTTACTGGAAAAGGAAAACGCGCCATTGAAGATCACTTTGATCATTCTTTTGAATTGGAGCAAAGCTTACTAGAAAAAGGGAAGCATGAAATGCTAGAAAAAGTACAAGCTTCTTCAAAAATTAATATTCATTACATAAGACAAAAAGAACCAAAAGGGCTAGGACACGCAGTATGGTGTGCGCGTAAGTTTATTGGAAATGAACCATTTGCAGTATTACTTGGTGATGATATTGTTCAAGCAGAAACGCCATGCTTGCGTCAATTAATGGATCAATATGAAGGTACAAAGTCTTCAGTTATTGGTGTACAAACAGTGTCTGAAAACGAAACACATCGTTACGGTATTATTGATCCGGTTGAACAAAATAATCGTCGTTATCAAGTACGTCAATTTGTGGAGAAGCCAGTTCAAGGAACGGCACCATCAAATTTAGCGATTATGGGACGTTACGTATTAACGCCAGAAATCTTTATGTTCCTTGAAAATCAACAAACAGGTGCTGGTGGGGAAATCCAATTGACAGATGCAATTCAACGATTAAATGAAGTTCAGCGTGTATTTGCTTATGACTTTGAAGGTACGCGTTACGATGTTGGAGAAAAGTTTGGATTTATTAAGACAACGATTGAAATGGCACTACAAAATGAAGAATTAAATGTAGAATTAATGAAGTATATGAAAGAGCTTGTAAAAAAGGAAGAGGTACATTCATAATAGAATGTCCTTTTTTATTATGAATAAGATAAGAATTATGTAAAGAAGGGAACATGTATATTGAGTTATCGAAAAAGGCTCTCATTATTAATTTTATTAGATTCATTTATCGTATTAACTGCCGTGTATTTAAGTTATTGGTTTATACATCCAAATGTACTAAACAAAATCCCAGCGACAGTGATTATTAGTTCTATTACATTATTGTGTAGTCATCATATTTTTGCTGCCATTTATAAGCTATACAATAAGGCATGGGAATATGCAAGTATTGGTGAATTAAAACAAATATTTAAAGCAATTACACTTTCCATTATTGTAACAGCAATTGTTCAACAAATTATTAATCACGATATTTATGTTCGAATTTTAGCAATCGCATGGATGTTACATTTACTATTAATTGGTGGTTCTCGTTTCGTATGGCGTATGTTCCGTGATACGTATATTACAAAAGCTGCTGATAAAAAACGAACATTAATTATTGGTGCGGGTTCAGCAGGGACAATGGTAGTACGTCAATTACAGCATAATAAAGAAGCAGATTTATATCCAATTGCGTTTGTTGATGATGATAGAAATAAGCAAAAGTTAGAAATTTATAATGTACCGGTTGTTGGTACAACAAATCATATTCAAGAAATTGTAGAAGATAATGATATAGAACATATTATTATCGCAATCCCTTCATTAAGTAGAGGTCAAATAAACGAGATTTTTGAGAAGTGTAGAAAAACGAAGGCGAAAACACAAATTGTGCCGATGCTAGAAGACCTTTTAGATGGTAAACTCTCTGTCAATGAATTCCGTGATGTACAAGTAGAGGATTTATTAGGGAGAGAACCAATAAAGCTAGATGATGCAGGAATTGGAGAGAAGATTACAGGTAAAACAATTTTAGTAACAGGTGCTGGTGGATCAATTGGATCAGAAATATGTCGCCAAGTGATGAAATATAAACCAGCTAAAATTGTTCTTTTAGGACATGGTGAGAACAGTATTTATAATATTGAGATGGAAATGAGAGTCACTTATAAAGATTCTGTGGAAATAACAACAGAAATTGCTGATATTCAAGATCGTCATAAAATCTTTGAAATAATGAAGAAGCATCAACCGTATATTGTGTATCATGCGGCTGCACATAAGCATGTTCCTTTAATGGAGCGTAATCCAGAAGAAGCTGTGAAAAACAATATTTTTGGTACAAAAAATGTAGCTGAAGCGGCAGATACGTTTAAAGTGAATACGTTTGTTATGGTTTCTACAGATAAAGCTGTAAATCCGACAAATGTAATGGGAGCTACAAAACGATTTGCAGAAATGATTGTGCAGCATATGGCATCGGTTAGTACTGGTACACGTTTTGTTGCGGTTAGATTTGGTAATGTTCTTGGAAGTAGGGGAAGTGTAATTCCTCTATTTAAGAAACAAATTCAAAAGGGTGGACCTGTAACAGTTACTCACCCTGATATGATTCGTTACTTTATGACAATACCAGAAGCTTCAAGATTAGTTATTCAGGCAGGCACACTGGCTAGGGGTGGAGAATTGTTCGTGCTAGATATGGGGGCCCCAGTAAAGATTGTAGATTTAGCTAAAAATTTAATTACTCTTTCAGGTTTTTCTATTGAGGAAATTGGAATTGAATTTACTGGATTAAGACCAGGTGAAAAAATGTATGAAGAGTTATTAAATGAAGGTGAAATTCATCCCGAACAAATTTTCCCTAAAATTCATATAGGAAAAGCTGTTTTAATCGATCAAGGGATTTTAAGGCAGTTTATGAATGACTTTGAAGGAATTAGTAAAGAAGAAATAAGAGAACGACTATTAGATATTGCAAATAATAAAGTAAATATTAAAAATTAATTCAAGGGAAGGAAGTTTTAAAAATGGGAGACAGAATATTTCTTTCATCGCCACATATGAGTGACGAAGGTTATGAAATGCATTATGTGAAGGAAGCTTTCGATACAAATTGGATTGCACCACTTGGGGAAAATGTAAATGGATTTGAAAGAGAATTAGCTATGAAAGTAGGATCTAATGCAGCAGCAGCACTATCTTCTGGAACAGCTGCAATTCATATGGCATTAAAAGCGGCTGGAGTAGGAGAAGGTGATGTTGTTTTTTGTCAAACACTTACATTCTCAGCTACAGCAAATCCGATCATTTATCAAAATGCTATTCCTGTTTTCATAGATAGCGATTATGAAACTTGGAATATGTGTCCTAAAGCATTAGAAGAGGCTTTTAAAAAGTATCCAAATGTAAAGGCGGTTATCGTAGTTCACCTTTATGGTCTGTCTGCGGATATGGATAAGATTGTTGAACTTTGTAAAAAATACGATGTTACTTTAATTGAAGATGCTGCTGAATCTTTGGGAACTTATTATAAAGGTAAACATACAGGTAGTTTTGGAGAGTATGGTATTTTTTCTTTTAATGGCAATAAAATCATTACTACTTCTGGTGGCGGTATGCTTGTTTCTAATGATGAAGAAAGAGTTTCAAAGGTAAGGTTTTGGGCTACTCAAAGTAGAGACCAGGCAAGACATTATCAACACAGTGAATTAGGATTTAACTATCGTATGAGTAATGTAGTTGCTGGAATTGGTAGAGGGCAACTTAAAGTATTAGATCAAAGGGTTCAAAAGAAAAGATACATATTTGATTTGTATAAGAGAGAATTAGGAAATCTTGAAGGAATTGAATTTATGCCTAGTAATGAGTGGAATGAACCAAACTATTGGCTAAGTTCTATGACACTAAACGGTAAGGTCCGTCCAATAGATGTGATGGAAGCCCTTGAAAAAGAAAATGTTGAATCTAGACCGGTTTGGAAGCCAATGCATATGCAACCGTTCTTTGAGAAATATGATTTTGTTGGTACAGATGTATCAGAAAAACTTTTTGAGAATGGTATATGTTTACCAAGCGATACGAAGATGACAGAAGCAGATCTAGAAAAAGTTGTGAAAATTATTAAAGGGTTGTGGATAGCATAATGAGGAGTTCTAAAGTTGGCATCTATGGTAGGTTTATAAAAAGGCCGATGGATTTTATACTGTCTTTAATTGCTATTATAATGCTTAGTCCAGTATTCCTTATAGTGGCCTTTCTTGTAAAAACAAGATTGGGTAGTCCGGTATTATTTAAACAAGAGAGACCAGGATTAAATGGAACTATTTTTAAAATGTATAAATTTAGAACAATGACAGATGAAAAAAATGAAAATGGTGAGTTACTACCTGATAGCATAAGGCTTACTAAGTTCGGTAAATTTTTACGTTCGACATCACTAGATGAATTACCGGGGCTTTTTAACATTTTTAAAGGTGATATGTCAATTATAGGGCCAAGGCCCTTATTAGTTCAGTACTTACCACTATATAATGAACATCAAAAGCGTCGCCATGAAGTTAGGCCTGGATTATCGGGTTTAGCACAAGTTAATGGTCGTAATACTATTAGTTGGGAAGAAAAGTTTAATTATGATGTAGAGTATGTAGATAATGTAAGTTTCACTACAGATTGGAAGATTATCCTTTTAACAATTAAGAAGGTTTTTATAAGAGAAGGAATCAATTCAGAAACTGCTGTTACGATGGAACCTTTTAAGGGAAATCAAAAAGGAAGTATGGAGCTATGAAAACAAAACTTCTTATAATAGGTGCTGGCGGACATGGAAAGGTTATAGCTGATATTGCATTAAAAATGAATAAGTGGGAGTATGTTGCCTTTCTTGATGATAGTGAGAATGTGAAAGTTTCAATGGGCATAGAAATTATTGGGAATTCAACGGACCTTCCGAGATATATAAAGGATTACGATATTTTTGTGGGTGTTGGCAATAATACTATACGCGAAAATATTCAAGAGCAACTTGAGTCTCAGGGAGCGAGTATACCAGTTTTAATTCATCCAAATGCAATTATTGGAGCACAAGTTTCTCTGGAACCGGGTACAGTAGTTATGGCGGGTACAGTAATTAATTGCTGTACTCAAATCGGAAAAGGTTGCATCATTAATACTGCTTCTACAATAGATCATGATAATATTATTGAAGATTATGTGCATATATCTCCAGGTACACATTTAGCGGGTACAATAAAGGTTGGAAAAGGTACTTGGCTAGGTATTGGCACTGTGGTAAGTAATAATATTAATATTGCCAGTGGTTGTAGGATTGGTGCAGGAACCGTTATTGTTAAGGATATAACTGAATTAGGGACTTATGTAGGGGTTCCATCTAGGAGATTATAAAATGAAAAAGGTTTTAATATTAGCGAATAACGATGTTGGATTATATAAATTTAGAAAAGAACTTATACAAGAATTAGTGAAAGAATATAAAGTTTATATCTCACTTCCGGATGGTGAATTTATACATCAATTGAAGGAAATAGGATGTGAGTTCATTGATACACCAATTAGTAGAAGAGGTACTAATCCAATAACTGATTTAAAGTTATTTATTAATTATAAAAAAATTATTAAAGATGTAAAACCGGATGTAGTTTTAACGTATACGATAAAGCCTAACGTTTATGGTGGTTTAGCTTGTAAGTTAAGTAGTGTTCCATATATAACAAATATTACGGGATTGGGAACGGCTGTAGAAAAAGAGGGGTTCCTGCAAAAAATCACCTTATCTTTATATAAATTAGCATTAACAGATGCGAAATGTATATTCTTTCAAAATAAAGAAAACAAAGACTTTTTTTTCAGAAAAAAAATTATTGATGGTAGAGGTAGATTGATACCGGGATCAGGGGTTAATCTTAATTACTATTCTATGTTAGAGTATCCATCAGATACAGTAGTAAATTTTTTGTTCATTGCTCGTGTAATGAAAGAAAAAGGTATTGATCAGTATTTAGATGCCGCTAAATATATTAAAGAAAAGTATCCAAATACAATCTTTCATATTTTAGGTTTTTGTGAGGATGCGTATGAAAAAAAAATAATAGAAATGCAAGATGGGGGTATTATCCAATATCATGGAATGCAAAGTGATATAAGAGCGTTCCATAAAATCTCTCATTGTACAATACACCCAACATATTATCCAGAGGGAATGTCAAATGTTTTACTGGAAAGTGCCGCTTGTGGTAGACCTGTTATTACCACTAATCGAAGTGGTTGTCGTGAAATAGTTGAAGCTGGATTTAATGGATATATTGTAAAACAACAAGACAGCCAAGATCTTATAGAGAAAATGGAGGGGTTTTTGGAATTAGACTATATTTCCAAAAAGAAAATGGGTATAAATGGTAGAGTTAAAGTGGAAAGGGAATTTAATAGGGAAATTGTTATTAATGCATATTTAGAAGAAATAAAAAAATGTATATAGAATAATAAATATATTTGGTAGCAATTTTTTGAGTTTAATATAAGGAGATTAGATATGAATAAGATCTTATTTATTACCACAAGAAATGTACTTAATACTTGTGGTGAGTTACGATTGATAAAAAATCGGGCAAAGGCCTTATATGAAAAATGGAATATTACAACCGATTTCATTGTAATTTGTGATGAAAAGAAGATTAGGTCAAGAAATGAAGAAATAGGAAACAATAGCAGAGTTATTCCTATTTCATGTAACCAACATAATCCAATTAGTGTTTATAGTGCGTTTAAAAAAAGTAAGAGGTTACTCATTGAACTTATAAAAACAGAGAACTATAAGTGCGTTATTTTATCGGGTATCGGTACATTTTCATTTGCACCGATAATAAAGAAAAATCGAAAGGATCTACCAATAATAGCGGATATTCATGGAGCAAAAGAAGAATTATTAGAATTCAACAGTGGTAATGTGATACAAAAAACATATAAATCCTTTTTGTACAATTATGTTAAAAATAGTGAACGTAAGTACTTACATCAATTAGATGGTTCTTTAGTAGTTTCAAATGCATTAGCAGACTACTTAGATAAAGAATATAACCTGAAAAATTTTAAACATTATGTAGTTCCATGTGCGATTGAAAATAAAAGGAATGATCCAGAGATTAAATTAATCAATAGGGAAAAATATCGAAAAAAATATAATGTGAAGGCAGATGAAGTATTATTTATATATTCAGGTGGCTTTTCTCCTTGGCAATGTATTAATGAATCTATCAAGATTTTTTCTAATATAAAATCCAAGTCTAATGCGAAGGTTAAGTTACTAATTTTATCTCATCAAATAGAAAAAATTTCACCTATGATTAAAGGATATTCAGAGATTATTACAGATAGTGTAAATGCCCAAGATGTAGAAAAGGTATTATGCGCGGGTGATTATGCCTTTTTAATCCGGAAAGATTTTATTACAAATAATGTTGCATATCCTAATAAGTTTCTTGAATACGTGCAAAGTGGCATGAAAATTATAACAACTCCTTTTGTATTCGATGTAGCAAATCAAGTAAAAGAATTTAATCTAGGGATTTCTATTGATATTAATAGCGAGTGTGATGAAAAAATAATTGAGTATATAAATGATTCTAATAATAAAAAACAATTGAATCATAGAGCAGAAGAACTTTTAAGCAAAATAAGTTTTGATGAAACGTTAGTAGATTTTATTAAGCAGTATAAACTTGATAAATAGGAATCTGAAAAGGAAGAGCTATAAAGATGGATAAATCAGAAGAGTATGAAGTAAAGGTATTTAATATAAATTATATACTTATAGCAAGTATAGTTAGTTTATTGAATAGTTTATATTATGCTAATTTCCCTATTATGTGTTTATTGGCTGCTGTACAAATATTTTTGTTAATTAGGTGTTTAATAAAAGGACAAGATGTTAAATATTTATGTCTTTATGTTATATTCCTGAGTACAAGTATGGAATCAGCTTTATTTGTTGGCGTAGATAAATTTTATGGATTTAAAGAATTTAAAATAGTGGGTATTAATTTGGGTGTAATATTCATTTTGCTACCATTTTTAAAATTCATAATAAATGGGTCTATACAAAATCCCTTTAAGACGAAAGGTTATACAGGTGTATTTATAAAAGGAGTATATATATTAACACCTGTAGCTTTCTTTATGGGATTATTTTGCTTACTAATAAATGATAATAACATTTTAAGCAAAATTACAAGCTTTAGTATGTTTATTGATGCTAGTTATATGTTTATACTTGTAGCGATAGAGGTACTAGTTATTTATACAATAGTCAAACATAATTTGAAAGAAATGAATGAAATAAAGCAATGTTTATTAGCGATTATTGTTAGTCTTGCAGTTACTCTTGTAAGCTCACTTTTGTTTGGGAATTATGGGAATAGGGGAGGATTACCTTCTCTACAAGTAAGTAACATCATAATGTTATTAATCTGCACAATCTTGTTACCTTTTTATAAGGATTATAACAAGAAAATGAAGGTTATTTTGGTGTTAATTACAGGTACTGTATTAATATTGGGACTAATCTATAATACAAATGGAAAAATGATTCTTACAGCTATGCTAGTACCTATGGCGATATTAATTATACAATTAAGAAGAAAACGGTATATTGCTACGTTTTTCACATTAATAATAGGTTTCTTTACTATATATTTATCATTAAAATTTATTGTACCATCTATATCTGGGAATAGTTTTTTATTTTCGACAAAATTAGAACAAGCTTCTTCAATGTTTTTATTTGGAAGTGGTTGGTTAGATAATATGCCTAGTTCTCCTAAAATGAGAATCACACAAATTTTTAACATAACCAGTGAATATTTTGAAAAGCCTTGGTTTGTTTTGACAGGTAAAGGCTATTTAGGGACGATACAAGATAATTTATCTTTGTTTATTGGAGCAGATGAGTTTGCGTATTCAGCGTGGCAACTTAATAATGGCCTTTACTATATGATGCATGAAACATTTAATACTTTATATCTAACCAATGGAGTTATAGGTCTAGTATTTTTTGTATGGATGTTTAAGATTATTATTTCTAAATTTCATAAATCTCCATGGATGATGATTGGTGGTTTTTGGTTTTTACTTTTTTACTCATATTCAGTAACGATATCAATTTTTGGTGTCACAGCTTTAATAATAGGTTTGCTGGATTTAGATAAGGAAAAAATATCCTGTAAAAAGAAAAGTGAATGAAAAGTATAAAATTTAAGGTTTTATATAAAAACGAGAGGGGATTAAAGTGAATATTTTAATACTAGACTATCTTTTTCCGAAAAATCATGTTGCGTTATACAATAACATAATCCAATATCTCACACACGTAGGGCATGTTAAAGTTGTGGCAAAAGATAATTATTACTCAGATTATAAAAGGGATTGGATAGGTATTGAGCTTGAGGAAATACCTATTAAGGATGATGGAAATAATATGGTGACTAGGAAATTACAATCCCTTATTTCTATGATAAAAACTAAAAAAGCAATTACAAATAATAAAGACAGCATTAAAGTTGTTTTGACATTTGATACAATAGCATTTGCATTAGGCTGGTTATGGATAAAATCCAATAATACTTTTATTTTACATCATAAAAATATAGATGAACTAAATAGTAAAATAAAAAGGTTCTTGTTCAAAACTTATATGAACAAGGTGAACCATATAGTATTTGAGGAGTTTTTTAAAGAGTATTTAATAAATGAGATAGGGGTAGAGGAAAAAAGAATTCATGTAATCCCACATCCGATTTTTAGCCCTTCAGTTTCGGACGAGGATAATTTTATATATGACTGTATCGGATTAAGTAACAGTAATGATGAGGGGTTTATAAAACAGATAATTGATGAAGAAGTAAAAACAAATTATTTAAAGAATTCGAATTTACATGTTGTATTAAGATCAAAAAAATATAAATTTGATAATGATAACCTAAAGGTGATATCTGGATATCTACCTAAGGAGGAATATGACTATTATACAAAAAAATGTAAAACGGTTTTTGTACCATTGCCTAATACTTTCAAATATAGAGTTAGTGGAGTCATTTACGATGCATTATCTAATTATAAGGTTGTTATAGCAAATAATGTACCTATTGTAAAACACTACGAAGAGAAATATCCAAATTTATGTATAGGGGTTAATGATGTAAGAGGATTTTTTGATAAGTTAGATTGTATTAAATTTAATACAACAACTAATAAGGATTTTAATGAGTTTATTAAGCATCATAATGAAAAAATGATTATAAAAAAATTTAAGGATGCATTCAATTGTGCATTTAAGGATGCGAATACTAATGAAAGTAAGAAAGAATGATATTATTTGGAATTACATTGGGACCTTTATGACTTTGGGGACTAATTTTATAATACTCCCATTTATGACGTATTTTCTGAGTGGGGAGGAGTTAGGTTTATGGTATGTGTTTTTAAGTATTGGAGCAATAGTTACATTATTTGATTTTGGATTCAATCCGACACTGGCAAGAAATGTTGCATATTGTTGGAGTGGTGCCGAAAAATTAAATAGAACAGATGTTATTTTTGTTAATAACCAAGAACCCAACATAGGATTGTTAAAAAAAGTGATTATCACCTGTGAAAAAATTTATTTAATTATTTCTTTACTTGCAGGGCTGATATTATTAACAGTAGGAACAATATATATATTAAATGTATCCCATAATCTCAATGGCTATAACCATATTATGGCATGGTTTATTTATATAGTAGCTGTATTTTTTAATATTTATTATGGATACTACACCGTTTTTTTACGTGGAGTAGGTGCAATTGGAGAAACTAATATTGCTAATATTATATCTAGAACAATACAAATTATAGTTTCTGTTGTACTTTTATTTCAAGGATTTGGTTTGATTGCAGTTTCGATAGCTTATTTAGGTTATGGATTCATATTTAGAATTTTATCTAAAAGAGCATTTTATAATTATGAAGATATAGGAAAACGCATTAAGGATACCTGTATTGAAATTAAATTTTCGGATATAAAAGAAACTTTTAGTATAGTATGGCATAATGCGTGGCGAGATGGTTTAGTCTCAGTATCTAGATATTTTACAAGCCAAGCATCTGTAATCATAGCTTCAATCTATTTTGATTTAACAACGACAGGGATATATTCAATATCAATACAATTAATTACAGCCGCTTCAGCCATATCCGGGGCATTATATACAGCATACCAGCCGGCTTTGCAGTCTGCATATATAAATAATAAGATGTATGATTCGAAGAAACTAATGTCAACCGCTATGACGGTGTATTGTATATTATTTTGGATAGGTATAATTGTTTTGGTTATAATTGGAATACCTTTATTTAAGTTAGTAAATTCAGATCTGTCATTCAATATACCGATATTACTTGGATTGGCAATGTACGATTTTTTACTTAAACATCATTCTTATTACGCATCATTTATATCTAACACAAATCGGGTAACATATATGAAACCCTTTTTAATTTCAAGTTTCTTGGGGGTTATTTTGGCGATACTACTTATTGAATTAACTCCCCTGGGTATATGGGGATTAATTATAGGACAAGGTATCGTTCAAATGTTTTACAATAATTGGATGTGGCCATATGAAGTAATAACTTTGCTAAGTACGAATCCTTTAGAGATGTTTAAGATAGGAATAAAAGAGATTAGTAGAATGATAAATGTTAAAGGCAAAAAAACACTATGAAAAAATGAACAATTAGAGACTTAACATTGATATTTAAAGTGAACTATAAGTATGTGTTTTAGTTGAGCATTTTTGCTTTAGAATTCGCTATGTCTTATCCTTTTTGGTAAATATATTACTAATAAATTAGAATAATTTATTAGGTTTGGTATGGATTTTGTATTTAATGTGGTTCGAATTACACATATTTTGATTTTCTTTTTGGAGGGTAAATAATGGAATTAATTTTATTATCAGGTGGTTCTGGGAAGCGTTTATGGCCATTGTCTAATGATTCTAGATCAAAACAATTTTTAAGGGTTTTGGATAATGAAGGAAAGTTAGAATCTATGGTTCAGAGGGTTTGGAGACAATTAGAAAGAGTAAATTTAAATAAATCAACAATAATAGCGACTAGTAAATCACAAGTAGATATGATTAATAGTCAGTTAGGAAATCACGTCCCACTAATTATTGAACCAGAGCGTCGGGATACTTTTCCAGCCATTGCCTTGGCGGCTACCTATCTTTATTCGGTCAAAGGGACGGACCTAAATGAAGTAATAGGGGTTTTACCTGTAGATCCTTATGTTGATGATCAGTTTTTTGAAAGAATAAAAAATTTGGAAAGTACATTACATGATTCAGATGCGGACCTTGCATTGATTGGAGTGCAGCCCACCTACCCATCAGAAAAGTATGGGTACTTAGTGCCAGTAAATAATAATGAAGGTGAGTATATTGAGGTTAGTCATTTTAAAGAAAAACCAACGGCCGATGATGCGAGAAATTTAATTGAGCATAATGCCTTATGGAATTGTGGGGTATTTGCCTTTAGACTAGAATATATCATATCTTTGTTACGAAAAAAGGGTTTACCAGTTCAATATGAAGAATTAATAGGACAGTATAAAAATATGGAAAAAATCAGCTTTGACTATGAAGTGGTAGAAAAGGCTAGGAAAATAGTTGCACTTTCATATAATGGGGATTGGAAAGATTTGGGTACATGGAATACGTTAACAGAAGAAATGGATACAGAGATTTTAGGTAAAGGAATTATTAGTGAAGACTCAATGAATACTCATTTAATAAATGAGTTAGATATTCCAGTAACCATATTAGGTATTAAAGATGCAGTTGTTGCAGCAAGCCCTGATGGTATATTAGTAACTGATAAAAGCTCTAGTCCAAGAATAAAGGATATATTAAAGGGGTTTAACCAACGCCCGATGTATGAGGAACGTCGTTGGGGTTGGTATAGAGTTCTTGACTATACGCAATTCCATGAAGGAAATGAAGTTTTAACAAAAAGAATTGGTGTTAAGGCAGGATGTAATTTAAGTTACCAAAAGCATTATGCTCGAAGTGAAGTATGGACGATTATAAAAGGAAAAGGGCAATTTGCATTAAATGATGAAATTCGTACTGTAAGTGCTGGGGACGTATTGGTAATTCCTGTTCAGGCTAAACACGGCATTAAGGCTGATACTGATATGGAATTTATTGAAGTACAAACAGGTTCTCAGTTAATTGAGGAGGATATTGTGCGTATATTTATGCAGTGGGAGGAAGTAGAAGAACACTGTGGATCGTTAATAAATAAAAATTAATGGATAATATTAAAATTAGATCGTTTTGTTTGTGTAATCCTTGGAAAATTATGATTTTTAGCTGTCTAAATTTATTTTGGAAAGATAAATTAGGTATGGCTAAAGAGTTACAGAAAGGACAATAGCTATGTATAAAATAGCAGTAGCAGGAACAGGTTATGTAGGCTTAGTAGCAGGTGTATGTTTTGCAGAAGTGGGGCATCAAGTAACTTGTGTTGATATTGATGAAAAAAAAGTAGAGTTAATGAAATCAGGTGTTTCACCAATTTATGAAGCTGATTTAGAGGAATTAATGCAGAAAAATTATGGTGCTGGAAGAATTAATTATACAACAGATTACAAGTCAGCATATAAAGGTGCAGATGCTATTTTCATTGGAGTTGGAACCCCAGAGCAAGCTGATGGTTCTGCAAACCTTTCATATATTGCAACTGTGGCAAAACAAATTGCCGAAAGTGTAGAAAAAGATTGTCTTGTTGTTGTAAAATCTACTGTTCCAATTGGAACAAATGATAAAGTAGAGCAGTTTATTCAAGACTTTTTAGTTAATAATGTGAAAGTTGAAGTGGCATCAAACCCAGAATTTTTAGCTCAAGGTTCCGCTGTTCATGATACGTTATATGCAGAAAGAATTGTTATCGGTACAGAAAGTAAATGGGCAGAAGAGGTATTAACGAATCTTTATAAGCCATTTCATTTACCAATCGTTTCAGTAAACAGACGTTCAGCTGAAATGATTAAATATGCCTCTAATGATTTCTTAGCCCTTAAAATTTCTTATATGAATGATATTGCAAATCTTTGTGAGCTAGTTGGAGCAGATATCCAAGACGTTGCAAAAGGTATGAGTTTTGATGAGCGTATTGGAAGTAAATTTTTAAATGCTGGTATTGGATTTGGAGGGTCATGCTTCCCTAAAGATACAAAGGCGTTAGAATATTTAGCGAGACAAAATGGTTATGAATTAAGAACAGTACAAGCTGCAATAGATGTGAATAAAGATCAAAAGACTTTATTATACAAAAAAGCGAGTCAAAGGCTAATTACTTTTAATGGTCTTAAAGTGGCAGTATTAGGGTTGACATTTAAGCCTGGTACAGACGACTTAAGAGAAGCTGCTTCTCTCGAAAATATCCCTCTACTATTAGAGCAAGGTGCAGATATTTACGCGTTTGATCCAGTGGGTGCAAACAACTTTGCTAAGGTGTATCCAGAGGGTAAAAATAAGAATGGTAATATTACATATGTTGCTAATGTCGAAAAAGCTTTAGAGGGTGCAAACGTTTGCTTTGTTTTTACAGAATGGGGAGAGGTAAAAGAATTAACTCCAAAAAGTTATAAGAAATTAATGAGAACCCCCCTAGTATATGATGGAAGAAATATTTATGATGTTCCAGCGATGCAAGAAGCTGGGATAGAGTATCATTCTATAGGGAGAAAGTCTACAAATAGAGAACGTATGAAGGAGTCGGATAATATTGAATTACAAGCCTCTAGATAATAGTAAAGTATACCTTGTTACTGGGGCGGCAGGCTTTGTTGGATATTTCTTATGTAAGGAATTATTAGAAGAAGGTTGCCAAGTAATAGGAGTCGATAATATAAATGACTATTATGATGTAAATCTTAAATATGCTCGTTTAGAACAACTAAAGCCGTATGCAAAATTTACTTTTATTAAAGGTGATATTTCTGATAAAGATATGATTACTCAGATTTTTGAAGAGAACAAACCTAATATTGTTGTAAATTTAGCTGCACAAGCGGGTGTAAGATATTCAATTGAAAATCCAGATGTATATATTCAAAGTAATATTATTGGCTTTTATAATATCCTTGAAGCTTGTAGACATTATCCAGTAGATCACCTTGTATATGCATCATCTAGTTCTGTTTATGGTGCTAATAAAAAAGTTCCGTTTGAGGAAACAGATTTTGTGGACAATCCAGTATCACTTTATGCATCTACTAAGAAATCAAATGAACTAATGGCACATACATATAGTCATTTGTACAAAATCCCTGCAACTGGACTTCGGTTCTTTACAGTATATGGTCCAATGGGGCGCCCAGATATGGCTTACTTTGGTTTTACTGATAAATATTTTGCTGGCGATTCAATTAAAATATTTAATAATGGTGATTTTAAAAACGATCTATATCGTGATTTTACTTATATAGATGATATTGTTGAAGGAATCCAACGTCTTTTGAGTAATCCGCCTGAAGGTGATGTTGAACATAAAGTATTCAATATTGGAAATAATAATCCTGAAAAACTAATGGTGTTTATCGAAACGTTAGAGAAAGCATTAGGTCAAGCTTTGGGAAGAGAAGTGGAGTTTGATAAGGTGTTTGAGCCCATAAAACCAGGAGATGTACCAGCTACTTATGCATCAACGGATTTATTGCAAAAAGCTGTTGATTTTAAACCTGAGACATCTATCCAAAAAGGATTACAAGAGTTTGCTGATTGGTATGTAGATTATTATAAAGTAACATGATTAAAAGCTTGGTTACTGAGCAGAGAATATACTAGTTATAGAATTCCATTCTTAGTATAATAGACTAAATTAGTTTTAGTATTATCTGAGTATTTATTCAGAATAAATGAAAGAAGAGGTCTATAGCAATGAAAAAGAAAATCCTATTATGGATATTAGGGATTATAGGGGTAATGATTATAGGTGGTGGAGTATATGCCTATAATGTGTACTCAAAAGTCTCAAAAACATTAGATGAAGTTCATAAACCATTAAAGCGTGATGAAGGTAATAAACAGGAAGAAAAAATCAGTAAATCAGCACCAGTTTCAATCCTATTATTAGGGGCCGATGAACGTGGTGAAGACAAAGGACGTTCAGATTCTTTAATGGTCATCACATTAAACCCTAAGAATAATTCAATGAAAACAGTAAGTATCCCTCGTGATACATATACAGAGATTGTTGGAAAAGGCAAAAGTGATAAAATCAACCATGCTTACGCATTTGGTGGTGTAGATATGTCTGTAGCCACAGTAGAAAATTTCTTAAATATTCCTATCAATTACTATATTGAAGTGAATATGGAAGGGTTTAAAGATATTGTCGATGCAGTAGGTGGAGTAGATGTAAATAATGATTTAGAGTTTACACAAAATGGTCATCACTTTGCTAAAGGTAATGTGCATTTAACAGGTGATCAAGCTCTAGCATTTACACGCATGCGTAAAGAAGACCCGCGTGGTGACTTCGGACGTCAAATGCGTCAACGCCAAGTAATGCAAGCTGTTATTAAGAAGGGCGCAAATTTCTCCTCTTTAGCAAGCTATGGAGATGTACTTACAGCAATTCAAAAGAACGTGAAGACAAACTTAACGCAAGATCAAATGTTTGATATGCAAAAGAACTATAAAGAGTGTTTGAAAAATAGTGAGGATATCCAAATCCCAGGTGATGGACACAAAGCTGCTGATGGTATTTGGTACTACTATGTTCCGGATGCAGCAAAACAAGATTTAACGAATAAGTTAAGAGTGCATCTTGAAGTGACTAAGTAATATGTAATAACCCAACTCCTTTGGAAGGAGTTGGGTTTATTTTTGCATGGATTTATATTAGTATTATATATTGTGAGATTAATAGATGAGGTGAATCGATGAATAAGAAAGCAGTACTTGTCCTTGTTATTTTTGTATTGTTTGTAGCTTCGATTGTGAGTGGTAAACTATACTGGAATAAGAAGATTGCGAATGCAACAGGACAAACACAAACGAGTGAAGTAACGAAAACAAAGGCTGAAGTGAAAGATAGCGGAGCGAAGAAAGAAGAGAAAAAAGAAGAGAAAAAGGAAGAGAAAAAACAAGATACGAAGTCATCTTTTAATGAAGCATATGCGAAGAACTTGCCAGATGCAGTGAAAGAGAAGTTAAAGAAAGCTGTTGCAGATAAAAAGGCAGTAAATCTTGTTATTGTTGGTGACGAAGCTTCTTCATCTGAAAAAGGTGCTTGGGCAGCTAAGTTAACGTCTAATTTAGAAACTGCTTACGGTAAAGGTTTATGGAATGTGACTGTAAAGGAATATAAGGGTGAGAGTACAGAAGAGTTAATCGCGAATAAGCGTGATAAAGAGATTGCGAAAGAGAATCCAGATGTGATTTTATTTGAGCCACCATTTATTACTGATAACGGTAAAACTGGTAATGGGAACTCTGTCGCGAATACACAAAAATTTGTTCAAGCACTTTCTACTAGTGCAAAGGGTGCTACAATTATGATTCAACCATCAAATCCAGTGTATGGTGCGAAGAATTATCCGAAAGCGATTGAAGCGTTAAAACAATTTGCGACGCAAAATAATTATACATATATTGATCATTGGGGAGCATGGCCAGATGCTTCAAAGAAAGCAATTTTACCATACCTACAAGAAGAATTCGGTTTCCCGAGTGCAAAAGGACATGATATTTGGGCGAAATATGTAACTGATTATTTTGTAGCTAAGTAATGAAGGAGAGATAAAAGGTGTACGAGTTATCGTATACCTTTTCCTTTTATAATTAAGAGGTCTGAAAATAGTAGAAGGAAAACAATAAACTCAATCTTAATCCGTCCATTCTGCCGTGATAAAGATGCAGTACAATCTGTCCTATTTGCATGTGAAGTAGCTGCATACTACAAATCACAAGGGAAAACGTTATATGACGGTCTATTAGAAGTATTTGAGAAATACGAATTCTTCCGTGAAGACCTTGTATCGTTAACGTTAAAAGGAAAAGATGGAGCGGAAAAAATCCAAGAGATGATGGCAACGTTCCGTGAGAATCCTCCGAAAGAAGTAGCGAGCTTAACAGTCGTAGCAGTGGAAGACTATAAAGCAAGCATTGTTACATCTTTACAAGATGGACATAAAGAAGAGATTCACTTACCGAAATCAAATGTGTTAAAATATCAATTAGAGGATGGTTCATGGTTCTGCCTACGTCCATCTGGAACTGAGCCGAAGATTAAGTCCTACTTTGGTGTAAAAGATAGTTCTTTACAAAATAGTAAGCAAAAGTTACTTACTATTAAAAAAGACATTATGAATCGTTTATAATAAAAAAGAAGAGTTAGGTTGAATATCGAACTCTTCTTTTTTATGAACAAATTTCAAACTATAAAATCCACTGATTCACTAATCTACCAATATGCTATGATAAATACACTAAGTTAGTAATATATCGTTTGTAAAGGATAGGAGAAACAGGTGAAGCAGATGAATAAAAGGCAACAAGAAATTTTACAAGTTTTATTATCTGAGTCTAATGAGTATTTGTTAGTGCAGGAGCTTGCTGATAGGGTAGGATGTTCGGAGAAGACGATTCGTAATGATTTTAAGGTGATTGAGGGATATTTAGAGAAGTATTCAGATGCACTTCTTATTCGGAGACCGGGTTTAGGTATCTGTTTAGAAATTAAGGATTATGATAAGTCCCGTTTGTTCAATAAATTGTATGCTGTAAAACAGGATGTAGGCTATGCATCAGACGAGGAGAGAGTGTTGCAAATTGCATATAGCTTGTTGATGAATGTTAAGCCGGTTACAGTGCAGGAGCTTGCTGAGCAATATTTTGTTAATAGAGCTACGGTTAAGAAAGATTTAGAGAGAATTGAAACGTGGCTTGAAGAATTAGGGTTAGATTTAGTTGTAAAGCAAAGGATAGGATTAACGGTAGAGAGCGATGAGAGAAGTAAGAGGAAGGCATTAGCTAAACTATCAGATTTAATTCATAATCGTAAATTAATGAATGAATTGAAAGCATTACAACAAAGATATGGTACGTTTTTTACAGATGATACGTTAGAGAATCTTTTATTACATACATTAATCATGGTGCGGAGGATGAAGTTAAAACAACCAATTTTGATGTCTAAAGATGATTTGAACGTTGTGCAGGAGACGAAAGAGTATGGTTGGACATTAGATTTTTTAGCAAGGTTAGAGTTTGTATTTACGGTTCATTTTACTGAAGAAGAGATAGCGTATTTAGCCATTCATATTTTAGGTGGGAAATTTCGCTATCAAGATGAATGGGGAAAAAACAAGCTAAATGTGAGTAGTCCTGTGCTTTCACAAATTGTATCGTATTTAATAGATCGTATGACTAGGTTGAATGAAATTGATTTCGAGAAGGATCCGTATTTATTAGAGGGATTACAGATGCATTTGTATACGACATTAAATCGTTTGCAGTATAATCTTTCTGTCTCAAATCCGATGCTTCATGAAATTAAGCGAATGTATCCGTATATGTTTGATATGTTAATTCATGAGCTGGATGATATTAATAAATCATTAAGTCTACAAATCCCTGAGGAAGAAGCAGCCTACCTTACTTTACATTTTCAGGCGGCAATGGATCGTTTGAGTGATAAAAAGGTATCGAAAAATGTAATTATTGTTTGTCATATGGGAATAGGGATGTCGCAATTATTACGGACAAAAATCGAAAGGAAATTCCGGTATGTCCATGTGATGGATTGTATCGCAAAGTCCGATTTAGAAGGATACTTAATGAAAAATAAAAAGGTAGAGCTTATTATTTCTACGATAGATCTCCCGCCGTTAAATATTCCTCACTTTGTTGTATCTCCTTTATTAGAGCGGAGTGAAGAAAGTAAGTTAGAGGATTTTATGAAGAAATTAGATGAACTACCGTCTAACGGAAATAAGGACTTTGCGTTATTGAATTACACAACGCCTTTTTTAGTCTTTTTACAACAAGAAGTAGAACATCGTTACGAATTAATTGAAAGATTGGCGAGATCTCTTTATGAAAAGGGATATGTAGAGAAAGAGTATATTGAAAGTGCAATTGCTAGAGATAGAATGTCAGCAACGACAATTGGTGCAGGAGTCGCTATCCCGCACGGAAGTCCTAAGCTAATTAAACAATCCGCAATTGCAGTGGCTACGCTTAGGGAGCCGTTGGACTGGGGAGTAGAGAAAGTATCGCTCGTATTTATGTTAGCAGTTAAGAGTGATGGTAAGGAAGTTACTAAGCAGTTATTTCATGAGTTGTCTTTTATAAGTGAACAACCTGTTTTTGTACAGAAACTTATAAAGGAAACTAATATAATGAAGTTTTTATCCCATTTAAGATATGAATAAGTAAGGCGAGAAGCCTTACTTTTTGTTTTTTCAGTAAAATAATGTTTTTTCCGGAGGTTACGGTAAAAAAGAAAACTTTTATGAAGCGAATATTGATATATATTATTTGTATGCGCTTACATAAGGGTGGGGAGGATTAAAATGAAAGTATTAGCTATTACATCGTGTCCAAATGGGATTGCCCATACGTATATGGCTGCAGAAAACTTGCAAAAAGCAGCGGATAAATTAGGGATTAAAATGAAAGTTGAAACACAAGGTGGTATAGGTGTTGAAAATAAACTTACTGAGCAAGAGATTCGTGAAGCAGATGGCATCATTATAGCTGCGGATCGAGTAGTAAATAAAGATAGATTCATAGGTAAAAAGTTATTAGTTGTAGGAGTTAAAGATGGTATTCGTAAACCAGAGGAACTTATTCAAAAAGTAGTAGATGGTAATGTTCCTGTGTATCATTCGGATGTGCAAAAAACAGGAAATGATTCGCAAGGAAAAAAACAAAACCCTATATACCGTCATTTAATGAATGGTGTATCATTCATGGTTCCTTTCATAGTTGTTGGGGGATTATTAATCGCAATTGCATTGACACTTGGCGGCGAAAAAACTCCTGGCGGTTTAGTAATACCAGAAGGATCCTTTTGGAAAACAATTGAGCAAATAGGTGGAGCTTCATTTGCATTTATGGTGCCAATTTTAGCTGGTTATATTGCGTATAGTATAGCTGATAAACCTGGACTAGTTCCTGGTATGATTGGCGGATATATCGCAGCAACGGGAAGTTTTTATGGTAGTGAGAGTGGGGCTGGCTTCCTAGGTGGAATTATCGCAGGTTTCTTAGCTGGTTATGTAGCTCTGGGAATTAAAAAGTTAAAAGTGCCAAAAGCAATTCAACCAATTATGCCAATTATTATTATTCCGGTATTTACATCACTTATTGTAGGTTTAGCGTTTGTGTTTATTATTGGTGCTCCTGTAGCGCAAGTATTTGAATCGTTAACAGCTTGGTTATCTGGTATGCAAGGTTCAAGTTCGATTCTTTTAGCCTTAATTTTAGGTGCAATGATTTCATTTGATATGGGTGGTCCAGTAAATAAGGTGGCATTCTTATTTGGTTCCGCAATGATTGGAGAAGGAAATTATGAAATTATGGGACCGATTGCAGCAGCAATTTGTATTCCACCAATTGGGATGGGAATTGCTACATTTATAGGAAAGAGAAAGTTCCAAGAGTCGGAAAAGGAAATGGGGAAAGCCTCATTTACGATGGGCTTATTCGGTATTACAGAAGGAGCTATTCCTTTTGCAGCGCAGGATCCATTACGTGTTATTCCAAGTATTATGGCTGGTTCGATGACAGGTGCTGTTATTGCAATGATTGGTAACGTAGGGGATAGAGTAGCACATGGTGGACCAATTGTTGCGGTACTAGGAGCTGTAGATAACGTGTTTATGTTCTTTATTGCTATTATTGCAGGTTCTCTTGTTACAGCGGTTATTGTGAATGTAGTAAAGAAAGATATTTCAAAAGCTGAAGAAACACAGGAATTAAAAGAAATGAAAGAAGTGTCAGCAACAAAGGAAGTAGCAGAAGTTCAAGAGCAAGTAATAGAAAAGCAAGCTGAAAAGGTTGAAATTCAGAAATTAACAGATATAACGAGTCTGGAGCTAATTGATATTAATTTAGCAGGAGAGACACGTGACGATATTATTGATGAAATGATTGAGAAATTAAATGCTGTAGGTGTTTTATATTCCGATTCAGAGTTTAAGCAAGCTATTATGAGTCGAGAAGCAGAGAGTAGTACAGGGATTGGAATGAATATTGCAATTCCTCATGGAAAGTCGGATGCAGTAAAAAAACCGAGTGTTGTATTTGGAATTAAACAATCGGGGGTAGATTGGAAAAGTTTAGACGGAACGGATGCAAAATTAGTATTTATGATTGCAGTTCCGAAAGAGAGTGAAGGAAATGAGCACTTGAAGATTCTTCAAATGCTTTCACGAAAGCTTATGGATGATAGTTATAGAGAGCGATTAATATCTGTCCAAACGAAAGAGGAAGCATATAAATTATTAGACGACATCGTATAAAATGGAGGATTTTAATCATGACAGAACCATTATTTTTTGCACCCATTTTTAAAGAAAGGATTTGGGGTGGTACGAAATTAACTTCTTTCGGATATGAAATACCATCAGAACAAACGGGGGAATGTTGGGCGTTCGCTGCGCATCAAAATGGACAAAGTGTAGTTAAAAGTGGAAAGTATAAAGGGCTGTCTTTAGGACAATTGTGGAATAATCATCGAGAATTATTTGGGGATATTGAGGGAGATCGATTCCCCCTTCTTACAAAAATTTTAGATGCAAATCGTGACTTATCTGTTCAAGTGCATCCAAATGATACGTATGCACGTATAAATGAAAATGGTGAGCTAGGAAAGACTGAATGCTGGTATATCATTGATTGTAAAGAAGGTGCTGAAATTATTTATGGGCATCATGCAAAGACAAAGGATGAACTAGTAGAGATGGTGGAGCAAGAAGAGTGGGACAAGCTATTACAACGTGTAAAGGTGAAGCCAGGTGATTTCTTCTTTGTTCCAAGCGGGACTGTTCATGCAATTGGTGAAGGTATTTTAATATTAGAAACACAACAAAACTCTGATACTACTTATCGATTATATGATTATAATAGAAGAGATTCAGAGGGGAATTTACGTGAACTTCATCTTGATAAAAGTATGGAAGTAATAGAAACGCCATTTGTTTCAAGTCAACAAGTTGTTCAATATGAAGAAATAGAAGATTTATGTGTAACCAAGTTTATTGAGTGCTCTTATTTTTCCGTGAATAAATGGAATTTAGATGGAGTGGTTAATTTAACGCAAAAAAGTCCATTTCTTCTCTTAAGTGTAATAGATGGAGAAGGAGAGTTAATACATGGTAATGAAACGTATCGATTTGAAGAAGGGGATCATTTCATATTACCAAGTAACTTTGGGGAATATAAGATTGTAGGGCGTGCTGAAGTTATTGTTGCGAGTGTGTAAGAGAAAATATAACAGGAGAGAGTATCGTCGACAAAATATGTTCGACAATACCCTCTCTTTTTTTATAGGATTTTTGCTATACTAAACTGTACTATAATACATGATGGAAGGAGGAAAATGATGAAAATACTTGTAGTTGATGATGAATCGAGTATTCGTAATTTGATTCGGATGCAGTTGGAGATGGAAGGTTATGAAGTATTGGCAGCGGCTGATGGGCGAGAAGCTTTAGAGCGATGGAATGAAGGGCCAGATGTATTGATTTTGGACGTTATGCTTCCGGATACGGATGGGTATGAGTTGCTTCGTTTGTTCCGTGAGAGGGATAGGGATATTCCGGTGCTTATGTTAACGGCAAAGAGTCAGATGAATGATAAGTTGCTTGGCTTGCAGCTTGGTGCTGATGATTATGTGACGAAGCCGTTTAATTATGCGGAGCTTATTCTTCGAGTTAAGAATATGGCGCGGCGTGTAAAGAAGACGGAGACTGCTGTAAGTCATGAAGTAATTGAGGCTGGAGAGATAGTGATTTGTCCTAAGGAAAGAAAGGTACATGTGAGTGGACAAGAGATTCAGTTAACGTACCGAGAGTTTAATTTATGTCAGTTGTTTGTTTCAAATCCGCAGCGTGTGTTTATGAGGGATGAGTTACTTGAGAAAGTATGGGGGTTTGAGTATATCGGAAATACAAGAGCAGTTGATATTATGGTGCAGAGACTTCGAAAGAAGCTTGGGACGAGCGGAGAATATATTAAGACAATTTATGGCGTTGGCTATAAACTGGATTGTTAAGTGGTGATGGTATGTCTTTAAAGCGAAATATGGTGTTCGGAATAGTTGGGCTGTTAATTCCGATTTTTGTTCTTTTATATGCAGTTGTTTATATTACGTTAGAAAAGAATATGTATCATAACGCAGCAGATTCTTTAGAAAAGTTAAGTGTAGAAGCACAAATTTACACGATGAATTATTTAGAGAAGGAAGCAGAAGTGGATACGCTTGGTCCTAATTCACTTTTAATTGCGTCGTATTTAGCGAAGCGTATGGATGTCCGTGTACAGATGATCGGGAAGAATGGCGATGTTGTTGCAGATACACAAAAAGGAGCATTGCTTCACCGTAACATCGACATTGAGAGTTCCTTGAAGGGAAAGAAGTCTTATGTTTTTGAGGAGGCGGATCCCGCTCCCATTCTTTTGTTTTCAAGCCCGGTTTATTATGGAAACGATGTCATTGGAAGTATTCGTTTTATAAATGAGTTAACGGGTGAGAAGGAAGTTTTAACAAATGTGAGCTGGACTTTCTTAATGACGTCTCTTTGCCTAGTAGCTACCGGTATTTTCTTTGCGATTCGTTTGGCGAAGTCTCTTCATAAACCAATTGATCAGTTGAGACAAATGGCACAGAGGCTCGCGAATGGTGATTATAAGAGTAAGATTGAGTTAAATGAGTACGTGGAAATCGCTCAGCTTTCAGCATCTTTTAACGCGATGGCCGATGGAATTGAGCTGCATATTAAGCAATTGCAGGAGGAGAAAGAGAAACAGAAAGATTTCCTAGACCGCATTACGCATGAGCTAAAAACACCGCTAACGGCAATTATCGGTTATGTGGATTTAATTCCGAAGTTACAATCGAAAGAAGATGTACAGGAAAGTCTTCGTTATGTATCTGTGGAAAGTGAGCGTTTATTATCACTTGTAGAGGAACTGCTTAAGTCTTCGAAATATGGGAAGAGTACGTTTGAAGTGTCTCCTACAGTTGTGAATATAAAGGAATTGGCAGAAGAAGCAGTTTCAATTGTGAAGCCTCGCCTAAATCAATTTGAAATTGAAGTGATAAATGAGTTAACGGATGTACATGTTGTTGCAGATTTTGATAAGACGAAGCAAATTTTCTTAAATGTGCTTGATAATGCAATTAAGTATAGTGATGCTTCGCACATTCGTATGAATGTAATTGTAAATGAGCAGAAGGCGAAGGTTTTTGTTCATGATGATGGGATCGGTATAGATGAGGTGGTGCTTGCAGAGTGGAATGAGTCTCCGAAAGGAAAGGCACTTCCTTCTAGTTACGGGAATGGTTATGGTTTGTATATTTGTCAGGAGATTATGAGTAAGCAGGGCGGAAGCATGCGGATTGAGAGTAGTGAAGAAATAGGTACTACAATATTCATTACATTTTTGCTTCCGAGAAGGATGGAAGACATAAAAAACTTGAAAGCGGTTAAATGATACATTTATGAAACAATTATGCGGTATTTTCGAAACAACGTTTTTTTATCTTGGAGGTAGGCAGAAATGAAAAGGCTATCATTTCAAATTCTTATGTTTGTCATTTGTATGATTGTTTCTCTTGTTTTGTTTTATGTTATGGAGAAGCAAATCTATAATCGAATTAACATTGTAAATGATAAACAAGCCGTTTTACAAAGGGTGAATGAATCTCTTCCAATTGAAGTGAAAGTAAGACATGAAAAGTGGGGAGAAATTGTTGTAACGGATGAAGTTCGTTTGCATACGATTGTTTCATTCTTTGACCGAATTCGAATAGAGCCTGAGGGCGTTAAGAGCCAAGAACAAGTATTTACTGGAGAAGTAACGTACTTGAATGGACATAAGCGTACTTTTGCAGTAGGTGACTTGTTCCAGTATGGGGAAAATGTATACGGAAAGAATGGCATGGATCCGATGATTTCAGCACTTCAAACGTATTTATTAAGCCTGTATTACACGCCAGAGCGTATTAGTGATTTCTTTGCTTCAGCAAAGGACGTCGTAGTACGTCAAGGCGATGTGGTACGTACTATCAATCTTACGCACATACTTGATTCTATTCGATACGCAAAGCAAATTACAGATTACGGAGAAATTCAGAAGTTATTACAATCGCAGAATGAACCGATTGCTTATATTACAGCTTATAAAACAGGTAAGCGCGTAAAAAATGATCGTGAAGATATTCTTACGATTTCTGTGTATCCATCGTACTTTGTTGTGCAATATCTCGGTGATAATAACGGAAATGTCATGTATATGAAAGGCTCTCTAGCAGAGTTATTCGTAAAGGAGAATGCGTCATGAGAAAGATAGCCTTTTTCTTCTTTTTGCTAGTAATTGGAGGAGCGATGTCTAGTTGCTCTCGAGATACAACCTCTATTAAATATAGTAAAAATGGTCTCCCTATTTTGGATGATCGTCATATTGTTGCGTATGTAGCGGCTCGTGAGGAAGTTGGTGAAGCGTTACTTTCATCATTTTGTAAACCGCGCGGATGTACGTATGAATTTATTCGTCTTTCAACAGAAGAACTTCTTCGTAGAGTGGAAGAAGAAGCTGGCAATTGCGATTAATAAAGAGCGGTGGAACGAGGAAATAGCACCGCTCGGTCTCTCGTATCCGTTAAGATGGAAAGATTTATTGAATCCAGTATATAAGGGAAAGATTGTCATGCCCGATCCAAATGTTTCAGGTACAGCATATACGTTTTTTCAATCACTTATTGATACGTTAGGTGAAGAGGAAGCGAAGGAATATGTGAAGAATCTGGCAGAACAAGTTGGAGAAGTAACAGTGAATGGTTACATCCCAGCAGAACTTGTTGCGAGTGGTGAATATATGATAGGCATCAACTTTATGGGAGATCAGAGAATGCTTCAAAAACAAGGCTTTCCGATTTTAAGTAACGAACCTGAGCAAACAGGGTTATCCGTTAATGCGATTTCGAAACTAAAACGTGCACCGAGTGGTATTATTGCGGATTTATTTATTGATTATTGTTTATCAGAAGAAGCGGGTCACATTTTAGAAAAAGTGTCGTTTGGCGTACCAACTATGTTTGCGAAGAATGAGAAAGAAATAGAAGGACAGCCGGTTAGAAGGACGAATCAAAATATATCAAATAGCGGAATAATCGAGATATGGAATAGACAGCGTCTCTCTCTGAAGTGAGAAAAGGAGACGAAAATATATGTTTAAGTGGCTCAAGCCAGCACCTGCAATTGAAAGATTGCCAGCGGATATGATCGACCGTGTATATCGATTACTACGTATTCGTGTGTTAATCGGGATTTCAGTTGGATATGCTGCTTATTATTTAGTTCGTAGTAACTTTACGTTATCAAGTACGTATTTAGTACAAGAATATGGTTTTAGTACAGCTGAAATTGGTCTACTAGGTTCAGTAATGGCAATTGTTTATGGATTTAGTAAGTTCTTTATGGGTAATTTATCAGATAAAGCTTTCGCCCAGCGCTTTATCGCAGTCGGTTTATTCTTATCAGGGCTTGTAAATATTTGCTTCGGCTTTGCATCATCATTTGGGATGATTGTTACATTACTTGTTGTTAACGGTATTGTACAAGGTATGGGAGCACCACCTTGTAGTATTGTTATGACGAAATGGTTCTCGAAGAAAGAACGCGGTACGAAAACAGGTCTTTGGAATATTTCACATAACGTTGGTGGAATGCTTGTGCCACCACTTGTCGGAATTGGTGTAGGTATTTTTGGTGAAAACCATTGGCAAGGCGGCGTGTTTATTTTCCCTGCAATTATCGCAATGGTAATTTCGGTTCTTGTTTGGATTAATGCGAAGGATACACCAGAATCTGAAGGTCTTCCTCCAATTGATGAGTATCGTAATGACTATGAAAATCTTGAAAAAGCAGATAATGCTAACAAGATGTCACCAAAAGAAATTTTAATGAAGTATGTAGTAAAAAATAAATTTGTATGGTTCTTATGTATTGCGAATGCTTTTGTTTATTTAATTCGTTTCGGCGTTATTAACTGGGTTCCACTATAAACCTCCCATTGATGGTTGTAGACCTCGTGTACCGAAATGTCATTTATATGTGACATTTTATAATTGAATAGATGAAATGTCAAATATATATGACAAAATAGCGATGGTGCAATTAGGAAAATGATTTTAATGATTCATTTTGGCAAGAAGTTTGTTAATAAAGAATGGCTTCCATTCAATTAAAATTGCCCTTTTTCCTTTCCTTAAATCTATCTTAAAAGATATAATGTCATATTTCTAATCATTGGAATTTTTGTTACAATATAAATGGATGTGTAAAACTTTGTAAAAATAATGTAATAATATGTAATCTATTTTCAGAAAGTTTTATACAATTTTTATATTAAACTATTAAGTTATAAAAGGGAGCGAGAATATGTTACCAAATACGGTTCGTACTCCAAACAAGAAGAAGAAATGGATTATTATTGGGGTTATTGCACTAATTGTTATTGTAGCGGCAATTAATATTTTTGTTATGCAAG
>NZ_JBNPJZ010000002.1:0-48347 GCF_050312695.1 Bacillus sp. AF62
GAACACGGAAGTTAAGCTCTCTAGCGCCGATGGTAGTTGGGACCTTGTCCCTGTGAGAGTAGGACGTCGCCAAGCAACTAAAAACACAAGTCTTTTGACTTGTGTTTTTTTTGTATTGTTAAAAAGAATGGGAAAGAAGTAATGGTAATACAAACACGTTGCCCAAGAGTTAATCATATTATATAAGAGATGGGTGTATATTTTTCTAGAAATTGTTAAGGATTAGAAGTATAAAATAGGTTCACTTAAATAGGGAGGGAAGGTTATGAAATTACAAAGTGAAGTTTGTATTGTTTGTGAGACAAAAAGAAAAGAAGGTATATATGTTTATAATAATTTAATATGTTATGAATGTGAAAAGGATATGGTGAATACAGAGACAGATGATCCGAAATATATACATTATTTAAAGCAACTTCGAAAATTAGAAGTATCATATTTTTAAATAGGCATATGCCTATTATTTTTTTTGTTCTGTATAATAGATGGAGAATGAATAATAAGGAAGAGATGTAGATGAATCAAAATCATATGCCTTTATATGAGGCGTTAATCGAGTTTAAAGAAAGAGGGCTGTTATCCTTTCATGTCCCAGGTCATAAGAATGGTTTAAACTTCCCTCAGAAGGCAATAAGAGAGTTTAAAGATATTCTATCTATTGATGTAACTGAGTTAGCAGGACTAGATGATTTGCATAGTCCGTTTGAATGTATAGATGAGGCACAACAATTATTGGCTGAAGTGTATGATACAAAGAAAAGTTATTTTTTAATTAATGGTTCAACAGTCGGGAACTTAGCGATGATTTTGTCTTGTTGTGGGGAACATGATATTGTTCTTGTACAAAGAAATTGTCATAAATCAATTATTAATGGTTTAAAACTAGCGGGAGCAAATCCCATTTTTTTAGATCCATGGATTGATGAAACTTATAATGTACCAGTGGGAGTTCGTAATGAAATTATTAAGAAAGCAATTGGAAAATATCCAAATGCGAAAGCACTCATTCTAACGCATCCTAATTATTATGGTATGGGGATGGATTTAGAGGCAAGCATCGCTTTTGCTCATGCACATGAAATTCCTGTTTTGATAGATGAGGCACATGGGGCACATCTTTGTTTAGGAGAACCATTCCCGAAATCAGCGTTAACATATGGTGCAGATATTGTAGTGCATTCTGCACATAAGACATTACCCGCAATGACAATGGGTTCCTATTTACATATAAATAGTCACTTAGTAGACGAAGAGAAGGTTACTACTTATTTAAGTATGCTACAATCTAGTAGTCCATCGTATCCAATTATGGCTTCCCTGGATATAGCACGCTTTACAATGGCGCGTATAAAAGAAGAAGGTCATGGTGAAATTGTTGAGTTTTTACGGAGATTTAAGGAACGGTTACGTTCTATTCCCCAAATCGCCATTTTAGAATATCCGTTGCAAGACGAGTTAAAGGTTACCGTACAAACTCGTTGTCAGTTATCAGGGTACGAATTACAGTCCGTATTTGAAAAGGTCGGTATATATACAGAGATGGCTGATCCGTACAATGTCCTATTTATTTTACCCCTGCAAGCAAATGAGGGGTATATGAAGGTTATAGAGATGATCCGAGTAGCATTGCAACATTATGACGTGAAAGACAAGAGGGAATCTATTCGTTATACTTATAAAGGTGAATTCTCTCCGTTGCCGTATACGTATAAACAACTAGAAAGATATGGAACAAGGATAGTATCTATAGAAGAGGCTGTTGGAATGATAGCGGCAGAAATGGTGATTACGTATCCACCTGGGATTCCATTGGTTATGTATGGAGAGAGAATTACTTCAGAGCATAAAGAGCAAATTATGTATTTAGAGAGAGCAGGAGCTCGTTTTCAAGGTAATACGAAATATATGAAAGTGTATGATATAGAAAGTAGGTTTTAGGATGAAGGGATTATTTGTAACAATTGAAGGCCCAGAAGGTTCAGGTAAAACAACGTTAATTAAAAGCTTATTGCCATATTTTGAACAAAAAGCACAAAAGGTAATGGCGACAAGGGAACCAGGTGGTATTGCAATTTCTGAGGACATTAGGACGATTTTACATAAACAAGAATATACGATGATGGAAGCACGTACAGAAGCGCTTCTTTATGCTGCTGCGCGCAGACAACATTTAGTAGAAAAAGTTATGCCAGCACTTAATGAGAACTATCTCGTGTTATGTGATCGTTTTATAGATAGTTCTTTAGCATATCAAGGCTATGCAAGAGGATTGGGTATGGATAAGGTATTTGAAATAAATCGTTTCGCAACAGAGGACTGTATGCCTAGTTTAACAATTTATCTAGACATTGAGCCTGAGGTTGGCTTGGCTCGGATTGAAAAAGATGCAGGACGTGAAGTAAATCGACTAGATATGGAAGATATCTCTTTCCATAAACGTGTGCGCGAAGGGTATTTACAAGTTGTAGAACGTTTCTCGGAGCGTATTGTATTGGTAAATGCTGATCAGCCGATGGAAAAACTTATAGAAGAAGTTGTTCAGATTATAGAAGATAAATTGTTATAATAGAAGGAAAGAATGAAATAAGTGAGGTATGCATTATGATGAAGACGTGGGAGCAGCTTTCTGCTATACAACCCATCGGTGTAAAAATGTTGATGAATAGCATTGCAAAAGAGCGTATATCCCACGCTTACTTGTTAGAGGGAGGGAAAGGTACGGGAAAGTTTGCGACAGCAATTCAAATGGCAAAGAGTTTCCTCTGTTCTCAGCGGAATGGAGTAGAGCCCTGTCATGTATGCACAAATTGTAAGCGAATTGATTCAGGTAACCACCCTAACTTACATATTGTAAAACCAGACGGATTATCTATTAAGAAGCAGCAAATTCATGATTTACAAGAAGAGTTTTCAAAAACAGGATTAGAGGCAAATAAAAAATTATATATTATTGAGCACGCAGATCGTATGACGGCAAATGCGGCAAATACACTTTTGAAATTTTTAGAAGAACCAAGTAGTGATACAACCGCTATTTTACTTACTGAACAAAGTCATCAAATTTTAAATACGATTTTATCTCGTTGCCAAGTTGTTACGTTTAGACCGTTACCTACAGAATCTTTAATTAGAAGATTACAGGAAGAAGGTATTACAGCATCTTTATCGACACTTGCTGCTCAACTCACAAATAGTTTTGATGAAGCTTTAGCTTTATGTAGTGATGAATGGTTTGCACAAGCACGAGCTTTAGTGATAAAATTATGTGAAGCGCTCGAAAAAGATAAAACCTCTATTTTTTTTGTACAAGAAAAATGGGGAAAACACTTTGGAGAGAAAGAACAATTACAGCAAGGGTTAGATATGTTACTCCTTATTTATAAGGATTTACTATATGTTCAACTTGGAGAAGAAGATCGTCTTGTTTTTCATGAGCAGAAAGAGATGTTTGAATCGTTTTCCTATGCTCAGAAGCGCATTGTATCAGCTCTCTTTAATATATTAGAGGCAAAAAATAGAATCAACGCTAATGTAAATGCGCAGCTTGTGTTCGAACAGTTAGTGTTGCGGTTGCAGGAGGGATGACCGTTTTGTATGATGTAGTAGGTGTTCGCTTTAAGAAGGCCGGAAAGGTATATTACTTTGATCCAAATCAGTTCGATATCTCTGAAAATGAGTTTGTTATTGTAGAAACGGTAAGAGGTATTGAATACGGAAAAGTAGTTATTACCAAAAAGCAAGTTGATGAAAACGACGTTGTATTACCGCTAAAAAAGGTTATTCGTATTGCAAATGAAAATGATCGTACCATTGTTGAAGAGAACAAACATGCTGCAAAAGAAGCATATCAAGTCTGTCAGCAAAAGGTAGTAGAGCATAATCTTGATATGAAACTTGTAGATGTAGAGTATACATTCGATCGTAATAAGATTATTTTCTATTTTACTGCGGATGGTCGGATTGATTTCCGCGAACTAGTGAAGGACTTAGCGGCAATTTTTAGAACAAGAATTGAACTAAGACAAATTGGTGTTCGTGATGAAGCGAAGATGCTAGGTGGTATTGGTCCATGTGGTCGTATGCTTTGTTGTTCTACTTTTTTAGGAGATTTTGAACCTGTATCCATTAAAATGGCAAAGGATCAAAATTTATCATTAAATCCTGCAAAAATCTCTGGTTTATGTGGTCGCTTAATGTGTTGCTTAAAATATGAGAATGATGAATATGAGGCAGCAAAGGAACAACTTCCTGATTTAGATCAACGTATACAAACCCCGCATGGTACTGGCCGTGTGATCGGATTAAATATTTTAGAAAGATTAATTCAAGTGGAACTAGTAGACAAGGAACGGATAGTAGAATATACGTTAGATGAGTTAGTGAATAAAGGGGTCGTTTCGAGTCAAACCACAGATTAATGAGGTGGGTGCTTGTGGAGAAAAAAGATATTTTTGAATCGGTTTCTAGTATGGAAGAGCAAATTGGACATTTATACAAACAGTTGGGAGAGTTAAAACAGCATCTTGCAGAGTTGTTGGAAGAAAACCAGCATATAAAAATGGAAAATAACAATTTGCGACACCGTTTTGAAGAAGTGCAGAATAAAGAAAAACAAAAAACTCAAAAGCGTAAAGAAGTGAAGCCGAAGACAGATATTGGTGAAGGCTATGACAATTTAGCGAGACTGTATCAAGAAGGTTTTCATATTTGCAATCTACATTATGGAAGTGTACGTAAAGAGGGAGATTGTTTGTTCTGTCTGTCATTCTTAAATAAAAAGTGAAATTACCTTTCCAATTATAATTGGAAAGGTAATTTTTTATACATGAAATAGGGTAGGTTAAGGGTAAGAAAAGGAGCAGTATATGAATTTATATGAAGATGAACGTTTAGATTACTTATTAGCGCAAGACATGAAGATTATACAAAGCCCATCAGTATTTAATTTTTCTTTAGATGCTGTTTTACTAGCAGATTTTGCATGGGTACCAATTCAAAAGGGGAATTTACTTGATTTGTGTACAGGTAACGCAGTTGTCCCCCTTCTATTAAGTACAAGAACAAAAGGAAAGATTACTGGTGTGGAAATTCAAGAACGCTTATATGATATGGGAGTAAGAAGTGTTCAATATAATGGGCTGGAAGAAAGAATTCACCTCATACATGGAGATTTGAAAGATATGCCAGAGGAACTCGGACGTCATCAATATGATGTTGTTACATGTAATCCACCATATTTTCAAACACCTCAAACTTCAGAGAAAAATATGAATGAACATTTAGCGATAGCTCGTCATGAAATTATGTGTACATTAGAAGATGTTGTATCTGCAAGTAGTCAGTTAGTAAAACAAGGTGGGAAAGTGGCGTTTGTACATCGTCCAGGGCGATTACTCGACATTGTCACATTAATGCGTAAATATAAAATTGAACCAAAGCGTGTGCGATTTGTTTATCCTAAGGTTGGAAAAGAAGCAAATACATTGTTAATTGAAGGAATTAAGGATGGAAATGCAGATTTAAAAATTTTACCACCTCTCGTTGTATATGAGAACAATAACGAATATACAAAGGAGATACGTTCAATTTTATATGGAGAAGAATAAGCATTTTTTTTATGTGGTAGAGTGCTCTGATGGAAGTTATTATGCTGGATATACAAACCATATAGAAAAACGAATACAGACTCATAATAGCGGCAAAGGAGCTAAGTATACACGCGTCAGGCTTCCTGTCGTTTTAAAATATGTAGAGACCCATGATGATAAACGTACAGCTATGCAAGCGGAGTATTACTTTAAGCAATTAACGAGAAAACAAAAAGAGGCATATATGCAAAAAGGAGAACGCTATGTGGCAACAAAAAAGCTTTCAACAAAATGAAAAGGGAGTTTTATATTTAGTACCAACTCCTATTGGAAATTTAGAAGATATGACATTTCGTGCAATCCGAATTTTAAAAGAAGTTGATTTAATTGCTGCTGAAGATACGAGACAAACGAAAAAACTTTGTAATTATTTTGAAATTGAAACACCTGTCACGAGTTATCATGAGCATAATAAAGAAGTAAGTGGAAAGAGAATATTAGAGAAGTTAGAGGATGGAAAGAATGTAGCACTTGTTAGTGACGCTGGTATGCCGTGTATTTCTGATCCGGGTTACGATATTGTTGTTGAGGCAGTAGCTGAGCAATATCATGTAATTCCGCTTCCTGGAGCAAATGCAGCCCTTACAGCATTAATTGCATCCGGTCTTGAAACAAAGCAGTTTTATTTCTATGGTTTCTTGCAGAGAAACAAAAAGGAACGGAAGATGGAGTTAGAAAAGCTTCGTTATGTACAAACTACAATGATGTTTTATGAAGCGCCTCATCGTTTAGATGATACTTTAATTTCGATGCAGGAAGTGTTGGGAAATAGAGAGATTGTATTGTGTCGAGAGTTAACGAAAAAATTTGAGGAATTTATTCGAGGGACAATTCAAGAAGCAATTGAGTGGACGAAGCAAAATGAAGTACGTGGTGAGTTTTGTATTTTAGTAGCTGGTTCAACAGAAGAACCTGCTCCAGAAGAACAATGGTGGGAATCTCTTTCAGTATATGATCATATTGAACACTATATAAATGAAAAAGGTATGAATTCAAAAGAAGCGATTAAAACAGTCGCTAAAGATCGAGATTTGTCGAAAAGAGATGTATATCAAATCTATCATGTCGATAAAAAATAAGCTTCTCATAATTGAGAAGCTTATTTTGCTGTTTCGATATAATCTTGAAGTTCGTTTAAGATTTGCTCAGCGCCTTCTTTGCTTAAGATGATTTTACCTTCAGCTAAAGAAAGGTTACCGTCAGATACTTCACCAGTTACTTGGCAAGTCATGTTTGGTTTATATTTCTTTAAGATGATTTTTTCGTCATCAACATAGATTTCAAGAGCGTCCTTTTCTGCAATACCTAAAGTACGGCGTAATTCGATTGGAATTACTACACGACCTAATTCATCAACTTTACGAACAATACCAGTAGATTTCATAATTTTTTTCCTCCTAAATAAATAGTTTATAAGTTTCGAGTCTATTTTTAGATTCGTCATTTTTCGACAAAATACCCTATGGACATATGATACCAATCATTTACATTTCCGTCAATTCTTAAATTCTATATTTTTTAAAAAGATTTATAGATTTCTTATTTCTTATATATAATAGATTGAGAGGAAATTCCACAATTATTTACAATATTTTCAGAAAAAAATAACAAATTCCAAGTGGAGATTGTATATTTTTTTGAAATATGAGCAATAGATGATAAAGATATCGAGCATTAAGACCCAGAATTCAAAATTAGGTTGGCTTAAAGAAGATAAGTGAGATTCGGGCTGCTCGTAAAAGCCCGATTGATGTGGGCTAATAATCAGTGGGGATGAAGAAAAACCCCACTGATTAAAGTTTCACTTTATATATGAGTTTTTGATATACTGTTTATAAATACATATGAGGTTATTCGGGAGGTCCAAAACAATGACAGAGGAAAATAAGTCCTTTTATATTACTACCCCAATTTATTATCCAAGTGGAAAATTACACATTGGACATGCTTATACGACAGTAGCAGGAGATGCAATGGCACGATATAAGCGTATGCAAGGATATAATGTGCATTATTTAACAGGAACTGATGAGCATGGACAGAAGATCCAAAAGAAAGCAGAAGAGTTAAATATTACGCCACAGGCATATGTTGATAATATTGTTGCAGGAATTAAAGAGCTTTGGGAGAAGATGGATATTTCTTATGATGATTTTATTCGTACAACTGAAGATCGTCATAAAGATGTTGTCGAAAAAATCTTTAAGCAATTAGTAGATCAAGGTGACATTTATCTTGATGAATATGAAGGTTGGTATTCTGTACAAGATGAGACGTTCTATACAGAGCACCAATTAGTAGATTCAATTATGGAAGGTGACAAAGTAGTTGGAGGAAAAAGTCCAGATAGTGGTCATGATGTAGAACTTGTTCGTGAAGAATCTTATTTCTTTAGAATGGGTAAATATGTCGACAGACTATTAAAGTTCTATGAAGATAATCCACATTTCATTCAGCCGGAGTCTCGTAAAAATGAAATGATTAATAATTTTATTAAACCAGGATTAGAAGATTTAGCAGTTTCTCGTACTTCATTTGACTGGGGAGTTCGTGTTCCTGGTAACCCAAAACACGTTATTTACGTATGGGTTGACGCATTATCTAACTATATTACGGCGTTAGGTTATGGAACAGCAAATGAAGAGAAATATAAAAAATTCTGGCCTGCAGATGTGCATTTAGTTGGGAAAGAAATCGTTCGTTTCCATACAATTTATTGGCCGATAATTTTAATGGCATTAGATTTACCTCTTCCAAAGAAAGTCTTTGCTCATGGCTGGATTTTAATGAAGGATGGAAAGATGAGTAAGTCAAAAGGAAACGTAGTAGATCCAGTTACATTAATCGATCGTTATGGATTGGATGCATTACGTTATTACTTACTTCGTGAAGTTCCATTTGGATCTGATGGCGTATTTACACCAGAAGGATTTGTGGAGCGTATTAATTTCGACTTAGCAAATGACTTAGGCAATTTATTAAATCGTACAGTAGCTATGATTGATAAGTACTTTAACGGAGAAATCCCTGCATTTAAAGCAAATGTAACAGAATTTGATGAAACGTTAGTAGCGTTTGCACAAGATACTTTGAAAAAAGTAGAAGAAGCAATGGAGAATATGGAGTTCTCTGTAGCGTTAGGATCTATTTGGCAATTGGTTAGTCGTACGAATAAATATATTGATGAAACACAACCATGGGTATTAGCAAAAGATGAGAATGATCGTGAAAAGTTAGCTTCCGTAATGGCTCATTTAGCAGAAGTACTTCGTCAAACAGGTATTATGCTTATGCCATTCTTAACAGTAGCACCAAGCAAGATGTTTGCTCAGCTTGGCCTTACTGATGAGGCTCATAAATCTTGGGAAAGTCTATCTACAATTGGCTGTATTCCAGCTGGAACAAAAGTAGAAAAAGGAAACCCAATTTTCCCTCGTTTAGAAATAGAAGTGGAAGTAGAGTACATTAAAGAACAAATGAAAAGCTCTGCCCCTAAAGTAGAAGAGAAAAAAGAAGAAGAGCCGAAGGCAGAAGAAATTACAATTGATGATTTCTTTAAAGTAGAATTACGCGTAGCTGAAGTACTATCTGCTGAACCTGTGAAAAAAGCAGACAAGTTGTTAAAAATTCAACTAGACTTAGGCACAGAAAAGCGTCAAGTTGTTTCTGGAATTGCAAAATTCTATTCGCCAGAAGACCTAAAAGGTAAAAAGGTTATTTGTGTAACAAACTTAAAACCTGTAAAATTACGCGGTGAATTATCGCAAGGTATGATTTTAGCGGGTGAAGAGAATGGTGTATTGTCATTAGCATCAATTGACCAAAATCTACCAAATGGTACAAAAATCAAGTAATTAAGACAAGAAAAGAGATGTTTCACGTGTAACATGTGTGAAGCGTCTTTTTTCTTTTTACATTCTCTATTTTTGCATTAAGATTGTAGTATTGTTATCGTTAAGTTATTAAAGAACTTATTTTTGTAGAATAAACTTGATTTCAATATAAAAGGAGTTATGTATTATGTTGTTTGATACACATTCGCATTTGAATGCAGAGCAATTTGAAGAAGATTTGCAAGAAGTTATTGCCCGAATGAAAGAAGCGGGAGTTACTTATACAGTTGTTGTTGGTTTTGATGAAGTAACGATAAAAAAGGCGATGGAATTAGCTGAAGCTTATGATTTTATTTACGCTGCGGTTGGATGGCATCCAGTTGATGCAATTGACATGACAGAAGAACATTTAGCTTGGTTAGAAGAACTTGCTTCTCATCCTAAAGTCGTTGCACTTGGAGAAATGGGTTTAGATTATCATTGGGATAAGTCTCCAAAAGAAATACAGAAAGAAGTATTTCGTAAACAAATTGCATTAGCGAAAAAAGTGAAATTGCCGATTATTATACATAATCGCGATGCAACTCAAGATATTGTTGATATTCTAGAAGAAGAGAATGCAGCTGAAGTAGGAGGCATTATGCATTGTTTTAGCGGCAGCGTAGAAGTAGCAGAGCGATGTGTTGATATGAACTTTCTAATTTCGTTAGGCGGACCAGTTACATTTAAAAACGCTAAAAAGCCGAAAGAGGTTGCTACGGAGATTCCATTAGAGAAATTGTTAATAGAGACGGATTGTCCATATCTAACGCCGCATCCATTTCGAGGGAAACGAAATGAACCGAGTTATGTAAAACTCGTAGCAGAAGAAATTGCGAATTTAAAAGGTGTTTCTTATGAGGAAGTAGCAGAAATGACAACCAAAAATGCAAAAGCTTTATTTGGTGTTGAATAAAAAAGAATGGGGAAACCTGTTCTTTTTTATTTTGAAAAAACACTAGTAGAAGTGATGAAGAAAATAAATGTGAATGATGAAGTGTTACAATAAGGACAGAGAACAAAGATTTTTCTATTCTATTTTTTAAAATATAAGAATGAGGAAAATAATAATGGAAAAGTCGTCATTTTTTTGTTTTACTAAGTAGAGACGAAACGAGTGTGGAGGCAAGCATGAAAATAAAAGAGATTATCGTTGTAGAAGGTAAAGATGATACAGTTGCGATTAAGCGTGCTGTTGATGCGGATACAATTGAAACGAACGGTTCAGCAATCGGTGATCATGTTATTGAGCAAGTTAAATTAGCGCAGCAAAAAAGGGGCGTTATTATTTTCACAGATCCAGATTATCCTGGAGAGCGTATTCGAAAAATTATTTCTGACAAGGTTCCCGGCTGTAAGCATGCCTTTTTACCGAAGGAAGAAGCGCTTGCTAAAAGGAAAAAGGGAGTTGGGATCGAACATGCTTCTAATGAGTCGATTCGCCGTGCTCTAGAGAATATACATGAAGAAATGGAAGCTTATACAAGTGAAATTAGTTGGAGTGATTTAGTCGATGCAGGCTTAGTGGGCGGAGAAATGGCAAAGAGCCGCAGAGAAAGAATGGGTAAGCTATTAAAGATTGGTTATACAAATGCAAAACAGTTACATAAACGATTACAGATGTTTCAAGTTTCAAAGGAATCATTTGGAGAAGCTTATAAGCAAGTAATACAGGAGGAAAAAAAATGAAGGATATCGCAACGCCAAATCGTACAAAAGACATTGTTGAAAAGTATGGATTTTCATTCAAAAAAAGTTTAGGACAAAACTTTTTAATTGATACAAATGTATTAAATCGTATTGTCGATCATGCAGAAATTGGTTCAGAAAGTGGTGCAATTGAAATTGGACCAGGTATCGGTGCATTAACAGAGCAATTAGCGAAGCGTGCTAAAAAAGTAGTGGCTTTTGAAATTGATCAAAGACTATTACCAATTTTAGATGAGACGTTAGCACCATATGGTAACGTTACAGTTATTAATAAAGACGTACTAAAAGCGGATGTACATGAAGTATTTAATGAGCAATTTGAAGAAGGGCAAGATGTAATGGTAGTAGCTAACTTGCCATACTATATTACAACGCCAATTTTATTTAAATTGCTTGAAGAAAAGTTACCAGTTCGTGGATTTGTTGTTATGATGCAAAAAGAAGTTGGAGATCGTTTAGCTGCTAAACCTGGAACGAAAGAGTATGGTTCTTTATCGATTGCTATTCAGTATTATACAGAAGTTGAAACAGTTATGACTGTACCGCGTACAGTGTTTGTACCACAGCCAAATGTTGATTCTGCAATTATTCGCCTTCTAAAGCGTCCGAAACCGGTTGTAGAGGTGACAGATGAAACATTCTTCTTTGAAGTAGTACGAGCAAGTTTCGCACAGCGCCGTAAAACTTTGATGAATAATTTATCAAATAATTTAAATGGTTTCCCGAAAGATAAGGAATTATTGGATCGAATTTTAACAGAAGTAGGAATTGATCCAAAGCGAAGAGGCGAAACGCTATCTATTGAAGAGTTTGCAACATTAAGTAATGCATTGGTTCTTCATAAATTATCATAAGAATATGAAAGGGACAGTTCAACTTGAACTGTCCCTTTTGTCACCTTTCTCCCTCTAAATTCATATTTTAAAAACAGGTAAGATGGCCTAATGAGTTTGGAGGTAGGAGAATGGCTTTACATGTTGGAGAATTAGTGGAACGATATTCTCATAAGAGGGATATTCTTTTTCGTATTATAGAAATAAAAGGCGAGATAGCTATATTGTTTGGAGAGGAAATTAGACTGGTGGCGGATGCGCCACTTGAAGATTTAATTAGTATAGATCAACGAGAACATAAAAAAAGGGTGAAGCGTGAGAAAGAAACAATGGAGCGCACGTATCGTTTGTTTCAACAAGATTATGTGTTAATGAAACAAAGGCATGAACATACTTCAACTGGTGGATACACAAGTGAGGTGAATTATTTTCAAATGCCGGGACGTGTATTGCATATAGATGGAGACCCTTTATATTTGCGCAAGTGCTTAGACTTATATAACAAAATTGGCGTTCCTGTACAAGGTATTCATTGTAAAGAAACGGAGATGCATGAAAAAGTAGTAGACTTAATAGATCACTTTCGCCCAGACATTCTCGTTATTACGGGGCATGATGCATATACAAAATCGAAAGGAGTGAAGGGAGATTTAGCGGCATATAGGCATTCAAGGCATTTTGTACAGGCTGTTCGAGAAGTGCGAAAAAAATATCCATCATTGGATCAACTTGTTATTTTTGCTGGGGCATGTCAATCGCACTTTGAGGCACTAATTCGTGCAGGGGCCAATTTCGCTAGTTCACCATCTAGAATTAATATTCATGCACTAGATCCTGTATATGTAGTTGGTAAAATTAGTTTTACTTCATTTATGGAGAGAGTCAATGTATGGGATGTCGTACGTAATACAATTACTGGTGAAAAGGGACTAGGTGGAATTGAAACGAGAGGGATTTTACGAACGGGATTACCTTTTCAACATTACGAAGAGTAAGCAGGGTACATATGTATCTTGCTTTTTTGTATGGAAGGATTTAAATGAATTTGGATAAAAAGAGACAAGAACGTACAGACTACGTAATGATACTTTTACAATATAGTATTTCTTCTATCTATTCAAACGCAAGATGATATTAGCTGTGAATCGAGGTTAATAATTAGGATAGATATATCGTGTTTTAAGTGTTCAATCTAAATTACAGCGAGGTGTAGCGAAGTATATGTCAAAACGTTTAGATGAAATTAAAAGCGAATTAGATCACCATCTTGGACAGCGACTTATGTTAAAAGCAAATAGTGGAAGAAGAAAAACTGTGGAGCAATCAGGTGTACTAGCAGAAACATACCGTTCTGTTTTTGTTGTACAATTGGATCAACAAGAAGATGCGTTGCAACGTGTATCTTATAGTTATGCAGATGTTTTAACAGAGACAGTAGAGTTAACATTTTATGGAGACCCTCATGATGAGGTCATTTTATAATCCGTATATCATTACATATATTTCCATAAATGAAAAGCTATATTATTTTGCATACTAACTATACCGTAGCAAAATAAGGAGGGACTCTGCATTGAGTAGACGAAGAGGTGTCATGTCAAACCAATTTAAAGAAGAGCTAGCAAAAGAGCTTGGTTTTTATGATGTTGTTCAGAAAGAAGGATGGGGCGGAATTCGTGCGAAAGATGCTGGTAACATGGTGAAACGTGCTATAGAAATTGCAGAACAGCAATTAATGAAACGAAACCAGTAGTTGTAAGATACTTTCTATGCTACGGTAGCCGAGGAGACATTCCTCGGCTTTTTGTACTCTAAAAGGTGCCATCATTTTACATAAGTAGTTTCATTCTGAATGCTTTTCGTTATAATTAGGGAAGTGTCATCGTCTTACTATAAATTTATGGTAAAATAAACGATAAAAGATTGAGTACATAGAGTGGGTGAATAGATTGAAGCTACTAGTGAAAGCACCAGCAAAGATTAATCTGTCGTTAGATGTACTGGGAAAAAGACAAGACGGATATCATGAAGTGAAAATGATTATGACAACCATTGATTTAGCAGATCGTCTAGAACTAACGGAATTAGCAGAAGACCGTATTGAAATTTTATCCCATAATCGGTATGTCCCAGACGACCAACGAAATTTAGCTTATCAGGCAGCGAAATTATTAAAAGAGAAGTTTAATGTAAAAAAAGGTGTATCTATTACTATTGAAAAAACGATTCCAGTAGCAGCTGGATTAGCAGGTGGAAGTAGTGATGCAGCAGCGACATTACGTGGTCTTAATAAATTATGGAATTTAGGGCTTACAATTGATGAGTTAGCAGAGCTTGGCGCAGAAATTGGATCAGATGTATCTTTCTGTGTATACGGCGGCACAGCAATTGCCACTGGAAGAGGAGAGAAAATTGAGCATATAAAGACTCCGCCTTCTTGTTGGGTTATTTTAGCGAAACCACATATAGGTGTATCTACTGCTGATGTGTATGGAAATTTAAAGTTAAATCGAGTTACACATCCAAATGTAGATAAAATGGTTGATGTCATAAATTCTGGAGATTATAAAGGGATTTGTGATACTGTTGGTAACGTTTTAGAAGATGTAACATTTGGAATGCATCCTGAAGTTGCACGTATTAAATCACAGATGAAGCGATTCGGAGCGGATGCTGTATTGATGAGTGGAAGTGGTCCAACTGTATTTGGACTTGTACACCATGATTCTCGAATGCATCGCATTTATAACGGATTAAAAGGATTTTGTGAACAGGTCTATGCGGTACGTTTATTAGGAGAGCGAGAAACGCTTGAATAAAGACGTATAATACGTTATGATTTGTTTAGAATATTCGTGATTTGAGGTGAGAGTATGAAAATTAGAAGAAGTACAAGATTAGTCGATATGACTTATTACTTGCTACAAAACCCTCGTCAGCTAGTATCTCTCACTTTTTTTGCTGAAAGGTATCAATCGGCTAAGTCTTCCATTAGTGAGGATTTAGTTATTATTAAGCAAACGTTTGAGCAACAAGGGGTCGGCACATTGCAAACGATACCAGGAGCAGCAGGAGGAGTGAAATATATACCGTATATAAGTGAAGAAGAGGCAGATCTAATTATTGATGAGCTTTGTGGCTTATTTGAAAACCCAGATCGTATTTTGCCTGGCGGTTACTTATACATGACAGATTTATTGAGTAATCCTCGCCATATTAATGGCGCAGGTCGTTTGTTTGCTTCTGTTTTTGCTAGGCAATCAATTGATGCGGTTATGACAGTGGCAACGAAAGGGATTCCACTTGCTTATGCAGTGGCAAATTACTTAGATGTACCAGTTGTAATTGCAAGGAAAGATAATAAGGTAACAGAAGGTCCGACTGTTAGTATTAACTATGTGTCGGGTTCTTCTAAACGAATTCAAACAATGACGTTAGCAAAACGCAGCCTTCCAGAAGGATCGAATGTTTTAATTATTGATGACTTCATGAAAGCTGGTGGAACGATTCAAGGTATGATGAGTATGTTAGAAGAGTTCAAGGCTAATGTTGTTGGTATTGGTGTATTAGTAGAATCCACAGATATTGAAGAACGACTAATTAATAATTTTGTATCATTAATTCGTCTATCGGAAGTTGATGTGAAAGAAAAAACGATTCAAGTGGAAAAAGGGAATTATTCTCTTGCACCATTTGATGAAGGGCTTGTAGAGGCTGAATAAAAGGTAGAGCAGATAGCTCTATCTTTTTTTATTTTATTTATAGATTATAAAATAGATGGACAAACTGCCTTTCGTACACTATTTTTAAAGAGTAAAATAAATAATAAAAGGGTGAAAAGTATGAAAGTTGTTCAAACAAGCAAGGCACCACAAGCGATTGGACCTTACTCACAAGGGATTATTGTAAATAATATGTTTTATAGCTCAGGACAAATTCCATTAACGAAAAATGGGGAGCTTGTAACAGGAGATGTAACAGTACAAACAGAACAAGTATTTCAAAATTTACAAGCGGTATTAGAGGAAGCGGGTGCTTCATTTGATACAGTCGTAAAAACAACAGTATTTTTAAAGGACATGGATGATTTTAATGCTGTGAATGAAGTATATAGCTCTTATTTCTCTACTCATAAACCAGCTCGATCTTGTGTGCAAGTAGCAAAATTACCGAAAGATGTTTCCGTTGAAATTGAAGTAATCGCCCTAGTTAAGTAACCTTTTGTAAGCGATAACCTCCACTAATCTCTATATTCAACTACATTAAAAATTTTTATCTTAAAAATTTTTAAAAAATTAAAGGGAAAATAGAAAATTTGTGGAATTTATACAAATATATCGCTTATTTAGAAAAGGGTGGTGAACACAAGATGGAAGTGACTGACGTAAGATTACGCCGCGTAAACACAGAAGGCCGCATGAGAGCAATTGCCTCTATTACTTTGGACCATGAATTTGTTGTTCATGATATTCGTGTAATTGATGGTAATAATGGATTATTTGTAGCAATGCCAAGTAAACGTACTCCAGATGGAGAGTTCCGTGACATTGCACATCCGATTAATTCTGGTACACGCTCTAAAATTCAAGATGCGGTTTTAACAGAGTATCATCGTTTAGGCGAGTTAGAAGAGGTTGAGTTTGAAGAAGCAGGTGCTTCGTAAAATTCGAATGAAAAGGGCTTTGACGAAAAGCCTTATAATTTTGTAGCAAACTCCTGTAAGCATTTACAGGAGTTTGTTTTTTTGCTTTATATTTGAAAATTTCATAATTCATTAACATAAAAAGAAGAAACTACTAATTTTTTCAAAATCATTTTAAATAGTATAGCTTATTTCTTAAAAAAGATACTAAAGAGTAAAACATCTTATAAGAATTATGGTAAAATTTAATAGTTAAAATGTGCTTCTTGAAATATATGATGATTTAGGATAATATCTTTAATGGATAAATAGGTTGCGATGGAGGGTCTATATGTCAAACAGATTTGCAGTGATTCTAGCTGCAGGTAAAGGCACACGTATGAAGTCTAAGCTATACAAAGTGCTGCATCCTGTATGTGGAAAACCTATGGTACAACACGTAGTCGATCAAGTATCTCAATTAGGATTGCAGAAACTTGTAACGGTTGTTGGGCATGGTGCTGAAATGGTACAAGAACAGCTAGGAAACGTAAGTGAGTTTGCATTACAAGCAGAACAACTTGGTACAGCACATGCTGTAGATCAAGCTGCAAGTGTACTTGCAAATGAAGAAGGAACAACTTTAGTTATTTGTGGGGATACGCCGCTAATAACTGCTGAAACGATGGAAGCATTACTTCAGCAACATAAAGAAGCGGGAGCAATGGCGACGGTGCTAACAGCGTACATAGAAGAACCTGCTGGATATGGCCGTATTGTTCGTAATGAGAATGGTCATGTTGAAAAGATTGTTGAGCATAAAGATGCAAATGAGAAAGAATTAGCTATTAAAGAAATCAATACAGGTACGTATTGTTTTGATAATAAGGCTTTATTTGCTTCACTTTCTAAAGTTTCAAATGATAACGTACAAGGTGAATATTACCTTCCAGATGTTATTGAGATTTTAAAAAATGAAGGTCATATCGTATCAGCTTATCAAACAGAGCAGTTCGATGAAACGTTAGGTGTTAACGACAGAGTCGCTCTATCGCAAGCGGAAATTATTATGAAAAACCGTATCAACCGAAAGAACATGGTAAATGGTGTTACAATTATTGATCCAAGTAACACTTATATTTCTGCTGATGCAATTATCGGTAGTGATACAGTTCTTCATCCAGGAACAATTATTGAGGGGAACACTGTAATTGGTTCTGATTGTGAAATTGGACCACATACAGTAATTCGTGATAGTGAAATTGGAGATCGTACGACAATTCGTCAATCTACTGTACATGATAGTAAACTTGGTACAGAAGTATCGGTTGGTCCATTTGCACACATTCGCCCAGATTCAGTTATTGGAGACGAAGTACGCGTTGGAAACTTCGTGGAAATCAAAAAAACTGTCTTTGGTAATAGAAGTAAAGCTTCACACTTGAGTTATATCGGGGATGCACAAGTTGGAGAAGACGTGAATCTTGGTTGTGGTTCAATTACGGTGAACTATGACGGTAAGAATAAATTCAAAACTGTGATTGGTAATGGGGTATTTATTGGATGTAATTCAAACCTTGTTGCTCCAGTAACAGTTGAAGATGGTGCTTATGTGGCAGCAGGCTCTACAATTACAGAGAATGTTCCATCAAAAGCATTATCGGTAGCACGTGCACGTCAAGTTAACAAAGAAGACTATGTTGATCAATTGCTGAATAAGAAAAAATCATAATGTGGAGGGTTAATCTAGATGTCGACTCAATATCTAAATTCTAATTTGAAAGTATTCTCTTTAAACTCTAATAAGGAACTTGCTGAGCAGATTGCAAAGCATATTGGAGTAGGACTAGGAAAATGTTCTGTTGATCGTTTTAGTGATGGAGAAGTTCAAATTAACATTGAAGAAAGTATCCGTGGTTGCGATGTATTCATTATTCAATCTACAAGCTTCCCAGTAAACGAACATATCATGGAATTACTTATTATGATCGATGCATTAAAACGTGCATCTGCGAAAACAATTAATATTGTTATTCCTTATTATGGTTATGCGCGTCAAGACCGTAAAGCGCGTTCTCGTGAACCAATTACATCGAAACTTGTAGCAAACTTGCTTGAAACAGCAGGTGCAACTCGTGTAATCACTCTAGATTTACATGCTCCACAAATTCAAGGGTTCTTTGATATCCCAATCGACCACTTAATGGGTGTACCGATTCTTTCTGATTACTTTGAAACAAAAGGTCTTAAAGATATCGTAATCGTGTCTCCTGATCATGGTGGTGTAACTCGTGCAAGAAAAATGGCAGATCGTCTAAAAGCGCCAATCGCTATTATTGATAAGCGTCGTCCTCGTCCGAACGTATCAGAGGTAATGAACATTATCGGTAATATTGAAGGCAAAACAGCGATTTTAATTGATGACATCATTGATACAGCTGGTACAATTACATTAGCAGCAAACGCTCTTGTTGAGAACGGTGCTTCTGAAGTATATGCTTGCTGTACACACCCAGTATTATCTGGCCCAGCAATTGAGCGTATTCAAAATTCAAATATTAAAGAGTTAGTTGTAACGAACTCTATCGTATTACCAGAAGAGAAGAAAATCGACAAAGTACATGAACTTTCAGTTGCTCCATTAATTGGAGAAGCAATCATTCGTGTATACGAAGAAGAATCTGTGAGTGTATTATTCAATTAATTGGATAGAATGAGACGTAACCAATTTTGGTTACGTCTTTTCGTATCGAAAAAAGAAAGTAGTGGTACAAGAATGAAATTGATAGTAGGACTTGGGAACCCAGGTAGAGAATATGAATTAACAAGGCATAATATTGGATTTATGGCCATTGATGAACTTGCGAAGCGTTGGAACATTTCTTTGAATGAACAAAAATTTAAAGGTGTATTTGGTGCAGGGTTTGTTAATGGAGAAAAGGTAATCTTATTAAAGCCGCTAACATATATGAATTTATCTGGGGAAAGTATTCGTCCACTCATGGATTATTATAAAATTGATGTTGAGGACTTCGTTGTTATGTACGACGATTTAGACATTCCTGTAGGTAAATTGCGTCTTCGCATGAAAGGTAGTGCTGGTGGACATAATGGTGTAAAGTCAACGATTTCGCACCTAGGAACACAAGAATTTCAACGTATCCGTATGGGAATCGATCGCCCGAAAAATGGAATGAAGGTAGTCGATTATGTATTAGGACGCTTTACATCTGAAGAGATTCCGGATGTTAACCATTCTATTGAAAAAGCAGCGGATGCATGTGAAGAGTGGCTAAATAAGCCTTTTCTCCAAATCATGAATACTTTCAATAGTTAAAAATGAGATTGGGAATATTTCTCTTTTGTTTTACCCATACTAGTAGTAATTGAATTTTTAGGAGGCTAGTATGGAAGGGTATTATTATTGCAGACACTGCGGAGGTAATGTAGGCTCCATTAACGCAGAAAAAGTATATAGCGACGTTTTATTTCAACTAACAGAGCAGGAAGTAGTAGAGATGATTCATTTTCATGAGAATGGAAATATATATATAAAAACAATTTGTGAATCGTGTCAAGAAACGCTCGCATCTTATCCTGAGTATTATGAGTATGAAAAATTTCTGCAATAAAATGTTGTCGCTTTGGCATGTCCAAAGCATTTTTCTGTTTTCCTTTTCCAAAATATTTGCATAAAATAGAATGACTTGCTCTTTATGTTGAGAGGAGTTTTAAAAATGATAGGTTTATTAGAGCAATTTTATAAAAATGAAGAGATACAATCGGTTATTAATGGATTAGAAGATGGGTTAAAAGAACAACTTATATCAGGGATGGCAACGTCTTCGCGTTCATTATTAATGGCGGCTTTATATAAAAAAACAAAAAAATCACAATTAATCGTTACACATAACTTATACCAAGCACAAAAAGTACATGAAGATTTAGTGGCGTTACTTGGTGAAAAAGATGTGTGGCTATATCCAGTGAATGAACTGATAGCATCGGAAATTGGGGTTGCAAGTCCAGAATTGAAGGCGCAACGTATAGAAGTGTTAAATCGCTTGGCTGCGGGAGAGAATGGAATCATTGTAGCGCCAGTGGCAGGATTGCGAAGATTTTTACCAATAAAAGAATTGTGGAAGCAAAAGCAAGTTGAAATCAATCTAGGGCAAGAGATTGATTTAGATGCGCTCTTGCATACTTTACATCATATTGGCTATGAACGTAAGTCGATGGTAGAAGCTCCAGGGGAGTTCAGTTTGCGCGGGGGAATATTAGATATTTATCCTTTAACTGAAGAACTACCATTTCGTATTGAATTTTTTGATACAGAAGTCGATTCTATTCGATTATTTGATGTGGATGAACAGCGTTCTCAAGGTAAAAAAGAAAGCGTTAGGTTTGGTCCGGCAACAGAGTTTTTATTTTCACAGGAAGAATTAAAATCAGGAATTCAGCATCTTGAAGAAGGTTTGACTAAGACGATGCAAAAACTTTCTGATGATAAACTAAAGACTACAGTGCTTGAGACGGTAAGTCATGAAATTGAGATGTTGAAAAACGGGCAAAGTATAGAACAGATGTTTAAATACTTATCTATTTTCTATAAAGAACCTGCTAGTCTGATAGATTATTTACCAGAAGATGGTGTTGTAATTTTAGATGAGATTTCCCGTATTCAAGAAACAGCATCACATCTTGAAACAGAAGAGGCGGAATGGTATATATCACTTCTTGGTGAAGGAACAATTATTCAAGATTTATCTTTCTCTCACGCATTTGAGGGGTTTCTTCATCATAAAAAAAGAAGTTTTGTATATTTAACGTTATTCTTGCGTCATATCGCACACACACATCCGCAAAATATTGTAAATGTAACATGTAAAACAATGCAAGATTTCCATGGACAGATGAATTTGTTAAAAACAGAAATTGATAGATGGAATGAAGGGCATTTTACGACTGTTGTACTTGGAACAGATGATGAACGTGTGAAGAAATTACAACATATTTTAAGTGATTATGATATTGAGGCAGATATTGTAGAAGGCACAGATATCTTATTGCCTGGAAGGCTACAAATTGCTGTAGGTGATTTACATGCAGGGTTTGAAATGCCGATGCAAAAGCTTGTTGTCATTACTGAAAAGGAGCTTTTTCATAAGAAAGTTAAAAAATCACAACGTAAACAAAAGTTATCGAATGCTGAACGTATTAAAAGTTATTCGGAATTAAAAGTTGGAGATTATGTAGTTCACGTAAATCATGGTATAGGTAAATTTTTAGGTATTGAGACATTAGAGATTAATGGTGTTCATAAAGATTATTTAAATATTAAATATCAAGGTAATGATAAGTTATACGTTCCAATTGAACAAATTGATCAAGTCCAAAAATATGTAGGGTCTGAAGGTAAGGATCCGAAAGTTTACAAATTAGGTGGAAATGATTGGAAAAAGGTTAAAACGAAAGTTGAAAAATCTGTACAAGACATTGCGGATGACCTAATTAAACTATATGCTGAGCGCGAAGCTTCAAAAGGCTATGCATATACGCCAGATACGGCAGAACAACAAGAGTTCGAATCATCTTTCCCATATCAAGAGACAGAGGATCAGTTACGTTCTATTGACGAGATTAAAAAAGATATGGAACGCGGACGCCCGATGGATAGGCTCCTTTGTGGTGATGTAGGGTATGGAAAGACGGAAGTGGCTATTCGTGCGGCATTTAAAGCAATTATGGATGAAAAACAAGTTGCAATTTTAGTACCGACAACGATTCTTGCGCAGCAACACTATGAAACAATTCGAGAGCGTTTTCAAGATTATCCAATCAATATAGGATTATTAAGTAGATTCCGTACGAGAAAACAACAAAATGAAACGATTAAGGGCTTAAAGGATGGCACAATAGATATTGTAATCGGAACACATCGTATTTTATCTAAAGATGTCACTTATAAAGATTTAGGGCTTCTTATTATTGATGAAGAACAAAGATTTGGTGTAACGCATAAAGAAAAAATTAAACAATTGAAGGCGAATGTTGACGTATTAACATTAACGGCAACTCCGATTCCGCGGACGCTTCATATGTCTATGCTTGGTGTGCGCGACTTATCTGTTATTGAGACACCGCCAGAAAATCGTTTCCCAGTCCAAACGTATGTAGTAGAGTATAATCCAGCATTAATGCGAGAGGCGATAGAGCGAGAGCTTGCAAGAGGCGGTCAAATTTACTTCCTATATAACCGTGTAGAGGATATTGAAAGAAAAGCAGATGAAATTTCGATGTTAGTTCCAGATGCTCGCGTAACGTACGCACATGGGAAAATGAACGAAAGTGAATTAGAGTCTGTTATGCTATCATTTTTAGAAGGACAGCATGATGTTCTTGTAAGTACAACAATTATTGAGACGGGTGTAGATATTCCGAACGTAAATACGTTAATTGTATTTGATGCAGATCGTATGGGGTTATCACAGTTGTACCAGCTTCGTGGGCGTGTTGGACGTTCTAATCGTGTTGCATATGCATACTTTGCCTATAAACGTGACAAAGTGCTATCAGAAGTTGCAGAGAAGCGTCTGCAAGCAATTAAAGAGTTCACAGAACTTGGATCTGGTTTCAAAATTGCGATGAGAGATTTATCTATTCGTGGAGCAGGTAATTTGTTAGGAGCAGAACAGCATGGGTTTATTGATTCTGTCGGATTTGATCTATATTCTCAAATGTTAAAAGATGCAATTGAACAGCGAAGAGGAACAGATGGAGCTGAAAATACAGTTAATGTTGAAATTGACTTAGAGGTAGATGCATACTTACCAGATGCTTATATTTCAGATAGTAAGCAAAAAATTATGATGTATAAACAATTTAGAGGTGTTTCTGCAATTGAGGATATTGAAGAATTGCAGGAAGAAATGATCGATAGATTCGGTGATTACCCACAAGAAGTTGGTTATTTATTACAAATTGCAAATATTAAAGTGTTGGCAATGAAAGAACAAATTGAGTTAATTAAGCAAAATAAATTTGAAGTAACATTCCTGTTTTCTGAACAAGCAAGTCAAAATATTGATGGTGGAAAATTATTCATGCTCGGAAATAGTTTTGGGCGTATGATCGGTCTAGGAATGGAAGGATCACAATTGAAAATTGTTATGAAAACAAATGGCTTAGAGACATCGAAGTGGTTAACAATTGCTGAAAATTTATTAAAAGGCTTACCAGATGTGAAAAAAGAAGTAATAAATGCCTAAAATAAGATAAAAAAATACAATTCGACGTGCATAGAAGAACTAATGTGTAAAATACTATGTCTAACAGTTGGTGATTTTTACATGAACAGGTAAATTCACCACTTTGATCATCAGTAGAAAGTGAGGCAGCATTAGAATGAAAGCAACTGGAATCGTACGTCGAATTGATGATTTAGGCAGGGTAGTAATCCCAAAGGAAATTCGTAGAACTTTACGTATTCGAGAAGGAGACCCACTAGAAATATTTGTTGATCGCGATGGAGAAGTAATTTTAAAGAAGTATTCTCCAATTAGTGAACTAGGTGATTTTGCAAAGGAATATGCTGAGGCTTTATATGACAGCTTAGGACATAATGTGCTTGTCTGTGACCGAGATTCTATCATCGCAGTATCAGGCGTATCGAAAAAAGAATACTTAAATAAAAGTGTTGGCGATCTAATCGAAAAAACGATGGAAGAAAGAAAGTCTGTTATTATGACGGACGAAAGTGATATTTCCATTATCGATGGTGTAACAGAAAAGGTTCATTCTTATACAGTTGGACCGATTGTTGCAAACGGAGACCCAATTGGAGCCGTCATTATTTTTTCAAAAGAAGCTATTATAAGCGAAATCGAGCATAAAGCGGTTAATACTGCTGCCAGTTTCTTAGCGAAACAAATGGAACAGTAAGGGTATATTGATTTTAGAAGTAGCAATCTTTCCTAATTATGATCTTTCTTTTTGAGAAATCAATTATTTGGAGATATATGTATATTGAATGAAGGTAGCGCTTTGCTACCTTTTTTCGTTGAATATTTTTAACGTGTAGGGACCTAGTATTACCCGTGGTGGTAAGGGATTTTGTACTTTTCTTTATGATATAATACGAGAGGTGAGAATAGAAAAAGGAGTTTTCTTGTATGGAAGCGAAGAAGTATCAAGCCTTTTGGCGTGGGGCTATTATATTAACGATTGCAAGTTTTGTTACAAAAGTATTAAGCGCTTTTTACCGTATTCCATATCAAAATATAGCAGGGGATATTGGTTTTTATATTTACCAACAAATTTACCCGTTTTATGGATTTTGTTTAATTTTAGCTACTTATGGGTTTCCTGTTATCATTTCAAAAATGGTTGCAGAACGACTAGAGTGGGGAAAACAGAGAGAAGCAGAAGAAATTATTTGTGTATCTTTTTGGTTTTTATTAGGAATTGGTTTTATAGGTTTCTTTACATTGTTTTTTGGGGCCAAAACAATCGCGATAGCTATGGGCGATATGCACTTAGATAAGTTGCTACGTGTTATTTCATTTTCGTTCTTATTGATGCCGTTTTTGTCTGTAGCAAGAGGGTATTTTCAAGGGTTCAATAATATGATGCCAACGGCTGTTTCGCAAGTAATAGAACAAACAATTCGAGTTTCTATTATTGTATTTTTATCGCTATTCCTAATTGCTCACAGATTTGATTTATATACAGTTGGTGCAGGGGCTATGTTAGGCTCAATTGCGGGTGGACTTATTGGGATTATTGTACTTATGTTGTATATGCGTCGAGATTTTCGTTCCATATTTTTTAAACGTGTAGCGAGAATTAAGGGTAAAAGGAAGATAATTAAAATCCTTTTTTGGCAGGGGTTAGCGATTTGTGTTAGTAATTTAGTGCTTATTTTTATACAGATGGCTGATTCAATGTCCTTGTACACTTTACTTATTGGTGCGGGAGAACAGACTGAAAGTGCAAAAGTATTAAAGGGTGTTTATGATAGAAGTATTCCGCTAATGCAATTAGGTACTGTTGTGACGACTTCTTTCTCGTTATCACTTATTCCAATTATTACAGCGGCGAAAGAAAGAGGAGATCTTTCCTTTATTCAAGAAAAGGTAAAGTTAGCAATGAAAATAACATTTGTTATTGGATTTGCAGCAGCTATTGGACTAACTTGTATTATTCAACCTACGAATATTATGTTGTTTGAAAATAGTGATGGATCAGATGTTTTATCTATTTTATCTTTATCTATTTTATTTAGTTCATTGTCAATTACGACGGCTTCTATTTTACAAGGGTTGGGACAAACATTTAAGCCAGCATTATTTGTTGTATTTGGAGGTTGCTTAAAGTTAGCGTTAAATTATATATTCATGCCTTATTTTGGTGTGAAAGGGGCAGCCTTAGCGACTTTATGTGCGTTAATCATAATTTCTGGACTAAATAGTTTGTTGCTTATGAGAGCTGTATCAGGGTCACTTATCAATAAGCGAAATATGTTAGGTGTAGTAATTAGTGGTATCTGTATGGGGTTTGTATTAATGATGTTCACGCGTGTGTTGCAGATGTCTGGATTAGTAATTGATACGGAACATAGAGCGAGCGCGACGCTTGAAGCGTTGTTAGGTGTAGCCATCGGCGGATTGACATATATGTTTTTTATTTTAAAATTACGTGTATTTACAAAAAAAGAATTAGGAACTGTTATGAAACAAGAGAAAAAAGAAGGTTCATTGAAGAAGAGTGGATAGAGGTGACAGGTTGTGAGTGGAATCATTACTGTTTTAGGTTTAGGTGCTGGTGAATTAGATCAGCTAACGATGGGTGTATATCGAAAAATAAAAGAAGCAGATCATCTGTTTGTTAGAACGAAGGAACATCCAGTTATAGAAGAATTGGAGAAAGAAGGCATACAATATACGGCTTTTGATGCTGTATATGAAGCACATGATACGTTTGAAATTGTATATGAAACAATTGCGAATAAATTGCTAGAACAAGCTGAAGGTACAGAAATTATCTATGCGGTTCCGGGGCATCCACTTGTAGCAGAAAGAACAGTTCAGCTATTGTTGGAAAAAGGAGACGTTTCAAATGTTGAAGTGCGAATTGAGGGTGGACAAAGTTTCCTTGATCCTATGTTTGCAAGCCTAAAAATTGATCCGATTGAAGGATTTCAATTACTTGATGCTACATCATTTGAAAGAGGGCAATTAGAATTACGTCAACATTTAATCTTTTGCCAAGTATATGATGCATTCGTTGCATCTGATGTGAAATTAACATTAATGGAGATGTTGCCAGATGATTATGAAGTGTATATCGTAACAGCTGCAGGAACTTCATTTGAACAAGTAAAGAAGGTACCGTTGTACATGTTAGATCATGAAACGGAATTGAATAATTTAACAAGTGTGTACGTGCCACCTGTTCAGGAGCGTGCGTCCTTGTATCAACAGTTTGATGTTCTTAGAGAAATTATTGCAGACCTGCGTGGTCCAAATGGTTGTCCGTGGGATAAAAAGCAAACGCATCAATCATTAAAGAAATATTTAATTGAGGAAGCTTATGAGGTGTTGGAAGCAATTGATGAAGAGGATGATGATCACTTAGTAGAAGAATTAGGTGATATATTATTACAAGTTATGCTTCATGCTCAAATCGGAGAAGATGAAGGTTGGTTCTCTATAGATGATATCATTCGAACTCTATCTGAAAAAATGGTTCGTCGTCATCCACATGTATTTGGAAATACGGATGTAAACAATGCTGATGAAGTGATTGCCAATTGGGAAGAAATTAAAAAACAAGAAAAAGGATTCGTGAAAGAATCTGTTTTAAATGGCGTTCCTAAAAGTTTGCCGCAGTTACTACGCGCCTTTGAAATTCAGAAGAAAGCTGGTAAGGTTGGATTTGATTGGGTTGATGTGCAGCCGATGATAGAGAAAGCTTTGGAAGAATGGCAAGAGTTCCAACAAGAAGTTACAAACATGGATGAGGAAAAGATGCTAGGTGAGTTTGGTGATTTACTATTTGCATTTGTTAATATAGCCCGTCATTACAAAATAGATCCAGAAGAGGCGTTACGTTCAACTAATGAGAAATTTACTGGTCGTTTTTTATACATGGAGGCAAAAGTAGCTGAAATGAATAAAGAGATGGAAGATTTATCATTAGAACAGTTAGATGTTTTATGGGAAGAAGCGAAACAAACAGAGCGTTAATAGGGGGATTTGATATGCGTCTAGATAAGTTTTTAAAAGTGTCACGTTTAATTAAAAGAAGAACATTAGCGAAAGAAGTAGCTGATCAAGGAAGAATATCTATTAATGGTCAAGTGGCAAAAGCGAGTTCTGATGTGAAAGTAGCTGATGAATTAACAATTCGTTTTGGTCAAAAAATAGTGACTGTAAAAATAAATGAATTGAAAGAAACAACTAAAAAAGAAGATGCAGCAAATATGTATAGCTTAGTTCGTGAAGAAAAAGTAAAAGCGGAAGAAGGCTTGTTCTAAAATCATGTATCCCCTCATACATTACTATTAGCTAGTAAAAACCTATGGGGGGATTTACGTGAATAATGGTTACTCACCTACGTCTTCTAATCAACAAAATGTTTCTGTAGAACATGACATTATTATGCGTGGCAGGCGTATAATTGATATTACCGGTGTGAAGCAGGTAGAGAGTTTTGATAGCGAAGAGTTTTTGCTAGAGACCGTAATGGGTTTTTTAACGATTCGTGGTCAAAATTTACAAATGAAAAATTTAGATGTAGAAAAAGGTATTGTGTCGATTAAAGGGAAAGTTAATGAGATGCTGTATATTGATGAAAATCAAGGGGAAAAAACTAAAGGTTTCTTTAGTAAGTTGTTTAAATGAGTCTAACAATTCAGTTGTATACAATGCTTTCAATGATTGGAATGGGTGCTTGGATTGGAGCGTCTTTAGATACATATCAACGTTTTTTAAAGCGCCAAGAACGTAAACGTTGGCTTGTATTTATACAAGATATATTATTTTGGATTGTCCAAGCATTATTCGTCTTTTATGTATTGCTTCTCGTAAATGAAGCTGAACTACGTATATATGTGTTTTTGGCATTGTTATGTGGTTTTGCGGCATATCAAAGCTTACTGAAAGCACTATACATGAAGCTGTTAAATTTTCTCATCTATATTTTTATGCAAACAACATATTTTTTTGTTCGAATTATACAGCTACTCATGATAAAACCTGTTATTATTATAGCGCAGCTATTTATTGCATTTATATTATTCTTATTTCGTATACTGCTTTCAATTGGACATGTGTTATGGAAAATTGTGATTTGGATATTACTTTTCATATGGAAAGTTTTTTTCTGGCCTGTTCGATTTATTGCTTCGCTCATATGGAAACTTCTCCCTAATCGTGTTAAACTTTTTATAGTGAAACATATAGGGTTCCTGCAATATATAGCAAAATTGAAGGGACATATCTTCCAAATATGGGAGCGTATAAAAAAGAAGTTAGGGGGACCTCGGAAATGAGGGAACTGAGACAAAGAACAATCGAAAAACAGAGTCCAAATCCTGTTAAAGAGCATATAATACAAACGGATGAGAACAGGAAGCGACTTTATCGCCGTTTAGCGGTTTTTCTTGTCTTTACTTTTACAATTATTGCGAGTATTAGTGTAACGTTTTATCAACAAAACAGTTCCATTAAAGCAAAAGAAGCAAAAGTTAAGGACATGAAAAAAGAACTGGATTCATTAACGAATAAAGAAAAAAGTCTAAAAGACGAAGTTCAAAAGTTAAATGATGAAGAGTACGTATTAAAGATTGCTAGAAGGGATTATTTCTTCTCTGGTAAAGGGGAGATAATTTTTCCTGTTTCGAAGTAGAGTATGTCTTATTGACACTATATTTTAGGATTATATATAATAAAGTAAAATTTGACTTTTTAACCACTAAGGAGGAGCATTTTTTTTATGTCAATCGAGGTAGGCAGCAAGTTACAGGGTAAAGTAACAGGTATTACAAATTTTGGGGCTTTTGTGGAGCTGCCAGAAGGCTTAACTGGTCTTGTTCATATTAGTGAAGTTGCTGATAACTATGTAAAAGATATTAACGATCACTTAAAAGTGGGCGACCAAGTAGAAGTAAAAGTTATTAATGTTGAAAAAGATGGAAAGATTGGTTTATCTATCAAAAAAGCGAAAGAACGTGAAAAAACAGAAGGAGATCGTCCACGTGGTGAATACCAACGCGGTGGCGATCAACAACGTTCTGGACGTCCACAACGTAATAATCGCTCTTTCAACAGAGATAATCGTGGTGGCGGTAACGACCGAGCTCCAAAAGAAACATTTGAGCAAAAGATGGCACGCTTCTTAAAGGATAGCGAAGATCGTTTAACTTCTTTAAAGCGTAACACAGAGTCTAAACGTGGTGGCCGTGGCGCACGTCGCGGATAATAAGGCCGTTTAGTTTTTAACATATAGAGAGGTACCCAGAGTGATGGCTCAGGGTGCTTTTTTATATGTGAAAATATATTTTAAAAAAGTTTTCAAGATGTGTTGACTTTAAATAATATCTGATGTAAGATACTAATTGTCCGTTAAATACGACGACATGGCGGTGTAGCTCAGCTGGCTAGAGCGTACGGTTCATACCCGTGAGGTCGGGGGTTCGATCCCCTCCGCCGCTATATTTATTTTAACGGCCCGTTGGTCAAGTGGTTAAGACACCGCCCTTTCACGGCGGTAACACGGGTTCGAATCCCGTACGGGTCATCTAAAAAGATCATGCAAATTTGCATGATCTTTTTTTGTTAAATGGATTAAGACATACAACACTTCTACAAAATCACCCTATATTTTCTGAATATTTAATCAAAAAATCAAGGATAACTTACATACCGTGTATATCTGTAGAGTTATTTCGAATAAAAAGTCGAACGATTATAAAAGTGAAAACTGTTGTTTTGACAAAAATCCCAACAATCATCTTTTATAATGACAGTAATTAAACTATGCAGGTGGTGTTAAAAATATGCCTAAAGCAGGAAGGAATACTATGAATACAAGTGCATTGGCAATGAATGAGAGTCAGCTTGGAGGAATAAAGTGGACGAGTAAGTTGCGAATGAAATTCGAACAAGTTTTCTTTAGATGGGGATTTATTATTGTTGTTATTGGTTTTCTTTTGGGAAGAGCATATATATTAACAAATATTTTACCGTTTGCACTACCGTTTTTTGCTGCTGTTTATGTTATGAAGCGGGATAAGATGCCGCTAGCATTTTTAGCTCTAATGGGAGGAGCTCTTTCAGTCTCGATAGATAATTTGTTTTTTACTTTTGCATCTATCTTTACTTTCTTCATTTATAATATCTTCTTTAGTAGATTTACACGTAAAACCGTTGGACTTGTTCCATTTCAAGTATTTATCTCCGCATTAACCGCACACTTAGTTGTTGTATATTTTGCGCAACAAACTGTCACCATGTACGATTTACTCGTTAGTACCATTGAGGCTGGGCTTAGTTTCGTATTAACTATGATATTTTTACAAAGTGTCCCGCTTTTAGTGGAAAGGAAAGGAAAGCAACAGGCGTTAGAGACGGAAGAAATTGTTTGTTTGATTATATTACTAGCATCTGTTTTAACGGGTACAACAGATTGGTTTGTATATGATGCTTCTATTCAACATATTTTTACAAGGTATTTAGTACTAGTATTTGCATTTATTGCGGGTGCTGCTACAGGATCTACAGTGGGGGTCGTAACAGGATTGATATTAAGTTTAGCAAATGTGTCTAGTTTGTCTCAGCTTAGCCTTCTCGCTTTTTCTGGATTACTTGGTGGTTTGTTAAAAGAAGGGAAGCGTTTAGGTGTTAGTTTAGGTTTATTAATAGGGACAAGCTTAATTACATTATATGTAGACAAGCAGACAAATATTGTAACAACTTTAATTGAGTCAGGTGTAGCGATTGCTATCTTCTTATTAACGCCAAAGCTTGTTTTGGATCGTATTGCTAAATTTATGCCAGGTACACAAGAGCATTCGCAAGATCAACAACAATATTTAAGAAGGATGCGTGATGTTACAGCGAACAAAATCAACCAATTCGCAAATGTATTTGCTGCTTTATCTAATAGTTTTTCTGTATATGGGTATGTAGAGGAAGAAGATAAAGAGACAGAAGCAGATTTGTTTTTGAGTACAATTACTGCGAAAACATGTCAAACGTGCTTTAAAAAGGATCAATGCTGGGTAGTGAATTTCGATAAAACGTACGATTATATGAAACAAATAATGAATGAAACGGAAGAAGGAACCCTGCAACATAATCGTAAATTAGTTCGTGAGTGGGATAAGCATTGTGTGAGAGGGAAAAAAGTGACGGATTTAGTAGCGGGTGAATTAGATCACTTCTATGAGGGGCAAAAATTGCGAAAACAAATGAAGGAAAATCGTAGAATAGTAGCGGAGCAACTATTAGGTGTATCAAAGGTTATGGAAGATTTTGCTAAGGAGATACAACGAGAGCGTGAAAATCATCAAGTGCAGGAAGAGCAGATTATGCAAGCGTTCCGTGATTTTGGTGTCGAAGTAGAGCATGTTGATATTTATTGTTTAGATAGAGGAAGTATTGATATTGAAATGTTGATTCCAGTTGCATCTAATGAACATGGTGAATGTGAAAAGTTAGTTGCACCAATGCTTTCGGATATCCTTAAAGAAAATATTGTCGTTAAACATGAAGAAAAGTCTTCTTATCCGAATGGCCACAGTTTAATATCATTTGGTTCGGCGAAGACGTATTCTCTTGATACAGGATTGGCTACAGCCGCAAAAGGCGGTGGGTTTGTTTCGGGTGACTCTTATGCGATGATGGATTTAAGTGTTGGTAAATACGCACTTGCGATTAGTGATGGTATGGGTAATGGGCAAAGAGCTCATATGGAAAGTAAGGAAACGGTGAAATTATTACAAAAAATACTCCAATCGGGTATTGATGAAGAAATAGCTATTAAGTCTATCAATTCAATTCTTTCTTTGAGAACGACAGAAGAGATGTTTACAACATTAGATTTAGCTATGGTAGATTTGCGGGATGCGAGTGCTAGGTTTTTAAAGATTGGATCAACCCCGAGTTTTGTTAAACGCGCGAATAATATTTTGAAAATTGAAGCAAGTAATTTGCCGATGGGAATCATCGAAGATGTTGAAGTTGATGTGGTGGGTGAACAATTAAAAACGGGCGATATCCTTATTATGATGAGCGATGGGATTTTTGAGGGCGCGCAGCATGTAGAGAATCATGAATTATGGATGAAGCGGAAAATTAAAGAATTGCAAACCGAAGACCCGCAAGAAATTGCTGATATCATTATGGAAGAAGTGATTCGCTCTTGTGATGGTTATATAAATGATGATATGACTATTGTGGTGGCAAAAGTGAAGAAAAATATGCCGAAGTGGGCTACGATTCCGATTGTAGGAATGCAGGCGCAGTAAAATATAAGTGGAATGTTTATCTATAATTTGATTTTAAAAACCTAGGTGAATACCTAGGTTTTTTTGTGGGAAAAGGTAATGTTATTGATTTTATGAATATACACGGAGGATGTAAGATAAAAATGTAATTTTTGTATATCTTTTTTTTGCACAATGTTTGTAAAAGTTGTACCATTATAGACAAGGTAACTAACGTTGCTGTTCTTGTTTAATGAAAGGTGATTGCGAAGTTGAAAGATACATTTGTTGAAAAAGTAGATGACTTTGTAAAGCAGCATGATGTATTAAAGAATGATTCAACAATTGTTGTGGGAGTTTCTGGTGGTCCTGACTCGTTAGCCCTTTTATATTATTTATTAGAAAAAAGAGCGGAAAAACAGTTGGAAATTGTAGTAGCTCATGTAGATCATATGTTTAGAGGTGATGAATCTCATGAGGATTTACAGTTTGTGCAGGACCTTTGTGAAGAACTAGGAATTATTTGTGAAACGATAAGGATTAATGTATCACAATATCAACAGCAATACGGAATGAATGCACAGGTTGCTGCTAGAGAATGCAGATATGCATTTTTGGAAAGAATAATGAAGAAATATGATGCAAGATATGTTGCTCTTGGACATCATGGAGATGATCAAGTCGAGACAATTTTAATGCGTCTTGTAAGAGGGAGTACTCCGAAAGGATATGCAGGAATTGCAGTGAAGCGTCCTTTTCATAATGGATATTTAATTAGGCCGTTACTTGGGGTAACGAAGGAAGAAATTGTTGATTACTGTAATAAGCTAAATTTAATTCCACGTATAGATCCGAGTAATAAAAAGGAAGTATATACAAGGAATCGATTACGTAAATATGTCCTTCCTCACTTAAAAGAAGAAAATCCACAAATGCATGAGAAATTCCAAAAATTTAGCGTGCAGATGCAAGAGGATGAGGCTTATTTGCAGGAATTAGCTTTTGAGAAAATGAATAAAGTAATTACAAAAAAAAGTGATAAACAAATTAGCTTATCAATTCCTGCCTTTGAATCCATGTCTATGCCTTTACAAAGAAGAGGGATTCAACTAATATTAAACTATCTTTATGAATATAAGATTCCATCTTCTCTTTCTTCTATACATATTGACAAGGTGATTGAGTTTTTTAAGCGGACACAACCTTCAGGTTCACTTGATTTTCCAGGTGATTTGAAAATTGTTCGCACATACGAGGAGTGTAGCTTTAGATTTAAACAAGAAATTGTCTCTCCTTTTTTGCAAGATTTATCAGTACCCGGGACCATTACACTATTGAACGGGGATGAATTTGTAACAGAGGTGAGCGAAGATATACCAAGTAACATGAATGAAACAGTATTTGTTGCTAAGTATAATGATATATCATATCCACTTCGTATTCGTTCTAGGGAAAATGGAGATCGCATGTCAATACAAGGTATGGATGGCACGAAAAAGATAAAAGCTATTTTTATCGAAGCGAAAGTACCAAAAGAAAAAAGAGAAGAATGGCCGGTCGTTTGTGATGCAAGTGGGAACATTATTTGGGTACCCTTGTTGAAGCGATCTGCATTTGCAATTTCGAAAGAGATGGCAAAGAAGGGTAAATATATGATTATTCACTACAAAAGCAAGGAGTCTTCCGGGAGGATAATGAAATGATGAATCAAGATATCGAAAAAGTATTAATTTCTGAAGAACAAATACAAGAAAAGGTGCGCGAACTAGGTGCAGTTATTGCAGAGGATTATAAAAACACAGTACCTCTTGCAATTGGTGTATTAAAAGGCGCAATGCCATTTATGGCAGATTTATTAAAGAGAACAGATACATATCTTGAAATGGATTTTATGGCTGTATCTAGTTATGGTCACTCTACAGTTTCAACAGGCGAAGTGAAAATTTTAAAAGATCTTGATACTTCTGTAGAAGGTCGCGATATTTTAATCGTCGAAGATATTATTGATAGTGGTCTTACACTAAGCTACTTAGTAGACTTATTCAAATATCGTAAAGCGAAGTCTGTAAAAATTGTTACATTATTAGATAAGCCAACAGGCCGTAAGGTTGATCTGAAAGCGGATTATGTTGGATTTACTGTTCCACATGAATTTGTAGTAGGATATGGATTAGATTATAAAGAGCAGTACCGTAATCTTCCTTATGTAGGCGTATTAAAACCAAGCGTTTACTCAAATTAATTAAATACAGGCTTTACAATTGTATAGGAAAGTTTTTCTATGTTACGATTTACTATAGTGTTTATGCCGTGAGAGGAGGTTAGGAATGAATCGTATCTTCCGTAATACCATCTTTTATTTACTGATATTCTTAGTAGTAATTGGAATCGTGAGCTATTTTAATGGTTCGACACAAAAAACGACATCAGTTAGCTACGACAAATTCATTACTAAACTAGAAAGCGGTGAAGTGCGTAATGTGCAACTTCAACCGAAAAATGGTGTATTTGAGGTAAAAGGACAATTCAATAACTCTAGCCAAGGAGAACAATTTGTTACTTATGCACCAAATACTGAGGAATTACAAAAGAAAATCAATGATAAAGCGAAAGGTGCCGAAGTTAAGTATCAACCAGCAGAAGAAACAAGTGCTTGGGTAACATTCTTTACTTCAATCATTCCGTTTGTCATCATCTTCATTTTATTCTTCTTCTTATTAAACCAGGCTCAAGGCGGCGGTAGCCGTGTTATGAACTTCGGGAAAAGTAAGGCGAAGTTATATAATGATGAAAAGAAAAAAGTTCGTTTCAGAGATGTTGCTGGGGCGGATGAAGAGAAACAAGAACTTGTCGAGGTAGTTGAATTCTTAAAAGACCCTCGTAAGTTTTCTGAAGTTGGTGCCCGTATTCCGAAGGGTGTCCTATTAGTTGGACCTCCAGGTACAGGTAAAACTTTATTAGCACGTGCTGTTGCAGGTGAGGCTGGCGTTCCATTCTTCTCTATCAGTGGTTCTGACTTTGTAGAGATGTTTGTCGGTGTCGGTGCATCACGTGTACGTGATTTATTTGAAAATGCAAAGAAAAATGCTCCTTGTATCATTTTCATTGATGAAATTGATGCAGTAGGTCGTCAACGTGGCGCAGGTCTTGGTGGTGGTCATGATGAGCGTGAGCAAACATTGAACCAGTTACTTGTTGAAATGGATGGATTCGGTGCAAACGAAGGTATTATTATCATTGCTGCGACAAACCGTCCAGACATTCTTGACCCAGCGTTATTACGTCCAGGTCGTTTTGACCGTCAAATTACAGTAGATCGTCCAGATGTAAATGGCCGTGAAGCTGTACTGAAAGTACATGCGCGTAATAAACCGCTTGATGAGCATATTAATTTAAGAGCAATTGCGACTCGTACACCAGGATTCTCTGGTGCGGATCTTGAAAACTTATTAAACGAAGCTGCTTTAGTAGCTGCACGTCGAGATAAGAAGAAGATTGATATGAGTGATATCGATGAAGCAACGGATCGTGTTATTGCAGGTCCAGCTAAGAAAAGTCGTGTTATCTCTGAAAAAGAACGTAATATCGTTGCTTTCCATGAAGCAGGCCATACTGTAATTGGTGTTGTTCTTGATGAAGCTGATGTCGTTCATAAAGTAACAATTGTCCCTCGTGGTCAGGCTGGTGGATATGCGGTAATGCTTCCGAAGGAAGATCGTTACTTCATGACAAAGCCAGAGTTACTTGATAAAATCACTGGTTTACTTGGTGGTCGAGTAGCTGAGGAGATTGTATTTGGTGAAGCAAGTACAGGTGCTCACAACGATTTCCAACGTGCAACTGGTATTGCAAGACGTATGGTTACGGAATTCGGTATGAGTGATAAGCTTGGACCGATGCAATTTGGTAGCTCACAAGGTGGTCAGGTATTCTTAGGAAGAGACTTCCATTCAGAACAAAACTACAGTGATGCAATCGCACATGAAATTGATGTGGAAATGCAAACAATTATTAAAGAATGTTATGCTCGTGCGAAACATATTCTTACTGAAAAACGAGATAAACTTGATATTATCGCGAAAACGTTACTTGAAGTAGAAACATTAGACGCAGAGCAAATTAATCATTTATATGATTATGGCAGATTACCTGAGCGTCCAACATCTTCAGATGATGTGAAAGTAAACATCAATATGAAGAAAGACGATGAAGATAAAGAAGATAAGTAAGAAATGAAGGAGTGACTATCGTCACTCCTTTTTTGTTTGTTAAGATTTTTGTTAATTACTATTAAGGGCTTAGTGGATAAAGTAATTTAAGTAAAACTAGTATTAAAAATTGAAATAGAGAGCAATCTTTTTGTAAAATGATGAGGATAGGAAAGCTGATTATATAAGTATGTGTGATATGATGTTTTTATAAGTTTTATACATACTACACAAATATAGATTAAATAAGATAAGTGGTGAGAATATGATTTTTGTATTGGATGTAGGGAACACAAATGCTGTACTAGGCGTGTTTGAAGAGGGGGAACTTCGTCAGCATTGGCGCATGGAAACAGATCGTCATAAGACAGAAGATGAATATGGAATGCTTGTAAAACAGTTACTTGATCATGAGGGTCTTTCGTTTGAAGATGTGAAAGGTATTATTGTGTCTTCAGTCGTACCACCAATTATGTTCGCTTTAGAACGTATGTGTGAAAAATATTTTAAAATTAAACCGCTTGTAGTAGGGCCTGGAATAAAAACGGGGCTAAATATTAAATATGAAAATCCACGTGAAGTAGGCGCAGATCGAATTGTAAATGCAGTAGCGGGAATCCAATTGTATGGAAGTCCACTTATTATTGTTGATTTTGGTACGGCTACTACATATTGTTATATTAATGAAGAAAAGCATTATATGGGTGGAGTTATTACGCCAGGAATTATGATTTCAGCAGAGGCTTTATATAGTAGGGCAGCAAAACTTCCTCGTATTGAAATTACAAAACCGAGCAGTGTTGTTGGGAAGAATACAGTAAGTGCGATGCAATCAGGTATTCTTTATGGTTATGTAGGACAAGTGGAAGGTATTGTTAAGCGTATGAAAGAAGAAGCTAAACAAGAACCGAAAGTTATTGCAACAGGTGGATTGGCGAAATTAATTTCAGAAGAATCGAATGTAATTGATATTGTAGATCCATTTTTAACGTTAAAAGGCTTGTATATGTTATATGAGCGTAATGCAAATTTACAGCATGAGAAAGGTGAATAAATAAGTATGAAAGATTATTTAGTAAAAGCGTTAGCGTTTGATGGAGAAGTACGTGCGTATAGTGTACGTACAACAAATACAGTAAGTGAGGCACAAAGACGTCATGATACATGGAGGACAGCTTCGGCGGCACTTGGTCGTTCTTTAACTGCAGGTACAATGATGGGTGCGATGTTAAAAGGTGATCAAAAGTTAACGATTAAGGTAGAAGGTAATGGTCCGATTGGCCCTATCTTAGTAGATGCTCATGCAAATGGGGATGTACGTGGCTACGTAACGAATCCACATGTTGATTTTGAAGGAACGGAACAGGGGAAATTACGTGTATATCAAGCGGTAGGTACAGAAGGGTTTGTAACAGTAATTAAAGATATTGGTATGCGTGAGCCGTTTATCGGTCAATCTCCAATCGTTTCGGGAGAACTAGGGGAAGATTTCACGTATTATTTCGCAGTTTCTGAGCAGACGCCTTCTTCTGTTGGTGTGGGTGTACTTGTAAATGGAGATGACAGCGTATTAGCGGCGGGTGGATTTATCCTTCAAATTATGCCGGGCGCACAGGAAGAAACAATTTCATTCATTGAAGATCGTTTGCAAAAAATCCCGCCTGTATCAACATTGATCGAACAAGGTCTTTCTCCAGAAGAGCTACTATATGCAGTCCTTGGAGAAGATAAAGTAAAAGTATTAGAAACAATGGATGTTCAATTTAATTGTACGTGCTCACGTGAACGTATTGAGAGTGTGTTAATTAGTTTAGGTAAAACAGAGTTAGAGCAAATTCGTGAAGAAGAAGAAGAAACAGAAGTTCATTGTCATTTCTGTAATGAACGATACAAGTTCTCTAAAGAAGATATTACAAATTTAATTGAGAATTTGTAATAAGGGGATTAACCCTCCGAATAGATTGACAAACAGGGAATTTTCTGACAAAATCTAAATATAGATAAAACCAATAAAAATACTCGGTGTTAGGAGTGACAGGAATGCGAGTGGCACAATCAGTTTCAGAATTAATCGGGAAAACGCCGATCGTTAAGTTGAACCGCATCGTAGAATCAGACAGCGCAGATATATACTTAAAACTAGAATTTATGAATCCAGGGAGTAGCGTTAAAGATCGTATTGCACTAGCTATGATTGAAGATGCTGAAAAAAAGGGATTGTTAAAAGAGGGCGATACAATCATTGAGCCAACAAGTGGTAACACAGGGATTGGTTTAGCGATGGTAGCGGCTGCTAAAGGATATAATGCAATTTTAGTAATGCCAGAAACAATGAGTATTGAGCGTCGTAATTTATTACGTGCTTACGGTGCTGAATTAGTATTGACTCCAGGTCCTGAAGGGATGGGTGGAGCAATTCGTAAAGCGACTGAATTAGCGAAAGAGCATGGCTACTTTATACCACAACAGTTCAAAAACCAATCAAATCCAGAAATTCACCGTTTAACAACAGGTCCAGAAATTATTGAACAAATGGGCGACCAATTAGATGCGTTTATTGCAGGTATTGGTACAGGTGGAACGATTACTGGTGCTGGTGAAGTGCTGAAGGAAGCGTATAAAGATATTAAAATTTATGCAGTAGAACCTGCAGATTCACCAGTATTATCTGGTGGGAAACCAGGTCCACATAAAATCCAAGGAATTGGGGCGGGATTTGTTCCGGAGACGTTGGATGTAGAAGTATATGATGAAATTATTCAAGTGAAAACAGAGCAAGCATTTGAATATGCGAGAAGAGTGGCTAAAGAGGAAGGTATTTTAGTTGGTATCTCTTCAGGCGCAGTTATTTATGCAGCAACAGAAGTTGCGAAAAAGTTAGGTAAAGGGAAAAAGGTACTTGTTATTATCCCGAGTAACGGTGAACGTTATTTAAGTACACCACTTTATCAATTTGAATCATAATTAAATGCGATTGAAAAAGCATCCTTGAAAAAGGATGCTTTTTCTTTTTGGATTGGAAATAGGAAAAGAGTGAATGACTAGAAAACTTCATGTAAAATAAGAGGTAGTATAATTAAATTATTTTCACTAGCCTTCGAGTATAATCAATCTCTATATAAATAACTTATGTAGTTGGAGCTGGTTCATCTAAGAGGGTGGGATAAAAGAAGACGGGGTGTTGATATGCAACGAAGAAAATCTTTAGCGCTTTCTATTCCATATCAGTTAGATTTCTTTAAGCAATATAAATTTCTTTCTCAGGATAAGCCGCAACATATTTTGCTGGAAAGTGGACGTGGCGGTCGTTATAACATAGTGGGTTTAAACCCGGTAGCGGTAATCCAAGGGAAGGGTGAAAAGTTACATATAAGTGAAAGCGGTAAGGAAACAATAAAAAGAGGGAATCCATTAGATTTAATGCAAGAATATATGGAGAAATGGAAAACAGACTACAATCCAGAGTACCCGCCTTTTCAAGGTGGTGCAATTGGCTACTTTAGTTATGATTGTATCCGTTATATCGAAAAACTCCCTTCTCTTGCAGAGGATGATCTGAATATACCCGATATATACTTTTTATTATTTGACGATGTGTTTGTCTATGATCAAAAAGAAAAGCTATTGTGGATTATTACACATTATGTAGATAAGCATGCAGAAGCAGAAGAACGTTTAAATGAATGGAAGGATCTTTGGGTGGCAGAAGTGCCTGAAGTGACTATGCCGTTTGAACGTCCTAAAAAGAAAAATGAAGCGGTTGCCTTTACAGAAACAGGCTTTATGAAGGCAGTTGAATGTATTCAAGAATATATTGGGGCGGGTGATGTGTTCCAAGTAAACTTGTCGACGAGACAAGAAAGAACTTTACAAACGCATCCACTAGAAATTTATACAAGTCTTCGTGAAATTAATCCATCTCCATATATGGGTTACCTGGAGCTTGGGGATTTTCAAATTGTTAGTGGATCGCCAGAGTTGTTAATTAAGAAACAAGGAACTGAAGTAAGTACAAGACCAATTGCTGGAACGAGATCTAGAGGCGCGGATGAGCAAGAGGATGAAGAATTAGCAAGAGAATTAATTGAGAACGAAAAAGAAAGAGCAGAGCATGTAATGCTTGTGGATTTAGAAAGAAATGATTTAGGGCGTGTTTGTAAATATGGCACTGTAGAAGTAGATGAATTTATGGTAATTGAGAAATACTCACATGTTATGCATATTGTTTCTAATGTGCGTGGTGAGGTGGAAGAAGATAAAGATGCTTTTGATTTAGTGAAGGCTGTATTCCCTGGTGGAACAATTACTGGTGCCCCGAAAATACGTACAATGGAAATTATTGAGGAATTAGAACCTGTTCGCCGAGGGATTTATACAGGTTCAATCGGTTGGATTGGTTATTCTGGAGATACAGAATTGAATATTGTAATTAGAACACTTCTTGCTAAAGATGGAAAAGCTCATGTACAAGCGGGGGCGGGAATTGTAATTGATTCAAATCCGGAAAATGAATATAAAGAGTCGTTAAAAAAGGCGATTGCTTTATGGCGTGCAAAAGAACGTAGCGAAGAAACGGTTAGGTGAGAGAAATGATATTAATGATTGATAATTATGATTCTTTTACATTTAATTTAGTGCAGTTTCTTGGAGAACTTGGACAAGAGCTCGTTGTTAAACGTAACGATGAAGTGACGATTTCAGATATCGAGAATATGAAACCAGATTTTCTAATGATTTCTCCAGGTCCATGTAGTCCTAATGAAGCGGGGATTAGTATGGAAGTTATTAAATACTTCGCGGGGAAGATTCCGATTTTTGGAGTTTGTTTAGGGCATCAATCTATTGCACAAGTGTTTGGTGGAGAGGTTGTTCGTGCAGAGCGATTAATGCATGGGAAAACTTCGCTTATGCATCATGATGGAAAGACGATTTTTTCGGATATTCCTAATCCGTTTACTGCGACGCGCTATCATTCCCTTATTGTTAAGAAAGAGACGTTACCAGATTGCTTAGAGGTAACATCTTGGACAGAGGAAGGGGAAATTATGGCACTTCGTCATAAGACATTGCCGATAGAGGGTGTGCAATTCCATCCGGAATCTATTATGACTTCTCATGGGAAAGAGTTATTGCAGAATTTCATTCGTAAATACAGTCCAAGTGCGACATTATGTTAATTTACGTAAATGGTCAGTATGTAGAAGCAAGTGAAGCGAGAATTTCTCCTTATGATCATGGTTATTTATATGGTCTTGGAGTTTTTGAAACGTTTCGTATTTATAATGGTCATCCTTTCTTATTGGATGATCATTATGACCGTTTAATAGAGGCGCTGGATACATTGCAAATTAAATGGACAATGACAAAAAATGATGTGATGCTTATTTTGAAAGATTTACTCGCTAAGAATGAATTGAAGCATGCATATGTACGTTTTAATGTATCGGCAGGTATAGATGAAATAGGATTACAAACGGAAATATACGAAGAGCCTTCGGTTATTGTTTTTATAAAACCTTTAACAGCTCCAGGAGATGTAGTAGAAAAAGAAGGTGTTATTTTAAAACAAGTGCGAAATACACCGGAAGGGACATTTCGCCTGAAGTCTCATCACTATTTAAATAATATTTTAGGTAAGCGTGAAATTGGAAATGTTGTGAGCAAGGAAGGTATTTTCCTTACTGAAGCAGGTTATGTTGCAGAGGGTATTGTTTCGAATCTATTTTTTGTGAAAGGTGATGTTTTATATACACCTTCGTTAGAGACAGGTATTTTAAATGGTATCACTCGTGCGTTTATTATAAAGAGTGCTGAAGAATTAAATATAGAAGTAAAGGAAGGTTTCTTTACAAAAGATGAGCTACTTTCAGCGGATGAAGTCTTCGTAACAAACTCCATTCAAGAAATTGTTCCGCTTTATCGTATAGAAGCGCAGGATTTCCCGGGTAAAGTAGGAGTGGTTACAAAAAGTTTAATGTACCTTTATGGAATGCAAAGAGAGAAATTATGGAGCAGAAATGAATTACGAAGAGGAGATGTGTAGTTTGAAGTGGGATTATGATTTACGCTGCGGCGAATATACATTGAATTTAAATGAAAAGACATTAATTATGGGGATTTTAAATGTAACACCAGATTCGTTTTCTGATGGTGGGAGTTACAACGAGGTAGATGCTGCGGTACGTCACGCAAAAGAAATGCAAGGTGAAGGTGCTCATATTATTGATATTGGTGGCGAATCTACTCGCCCAGGTTTTGCTAAAGTATCAGTAGAAGAAGAAATAAAGCGAGTCGTCCCGATGATTCAAGCAGTTTCAAAAGAAGTAAAATTACCTATATCTATCGATACATATAAAGCTGAAGTTGCAAAGCAAGCAATTGAGGCTGGTGCTCATATTATTAATGATATTTGGGGGGCGAAGGCGGAGCCGAAAATTGCTGAAGTCGCAGCCCATTATGATGTACCCATCATTTTAATGCATAACTGTGATAATATGAATTATCGTAATTTAATGGCGGATATGATTGCTGATTTGTATGACAGTATTAAAATTGCTAAAAATGCTGGTGTGCGAGATGAGAATATTATTTTAGATCCAGGTATCGGTTTTGCTAAAACACCGGAGCAGAACTTAGAGGCGATGCGTAATTTAGAACAGTTAAATGTGCTAGGTTATCCGGTTCTCTTAGGTACTTCGAGAAAGTCCTTTATTGGGCACGTATTAGATTTGCCAGTAGAGGAACGCCTTGAGGGAACGGGAGCTACTGTTTGTCTTGGTATTGAAAAGGGCTGTGAGTTTGTTCGTGTCCATGATGTGAAAGAAATGGCGCGTATGGCTAAAATGATGGATGCGATGATTGGTAAGGGGGTAAGGTAATTGGATAAAATTTATATCCATGATATGGAATTTTATGGTTATCATGGTGTGTTTCCAGAGGAGAATAGATTAGGTCAGAGATTTAAAGTTGACTTAACGGTGGAGTTGGATTTAAAGCGTGCAGGGGAAAGTGATGACTTAGAGCATTCGGTCAATTATGGAGAGCTTTTCGAATTATGTAGAAAAGTTGTTGAGGATAGAAAGTATAAGCTTGTGGAGAGTATCGCTGAAAATATTGCTGCAGATATATTAAAGCAATATAAAAGTATTTCACGGTGTACAATTAAGGTGATTAAACCAGATCCGCCGATACCGGGCCATTATCGCGCTGTAGCAGTAGAAATTACGAGAGAACGTCCATGAATAATATAGCGTACATTGCATTAGGGTCAAATATTGGAGAGCGTTATACGTATTTAACTGAAGCCATTCAGTTTTTAAATAAAAGTCCGTATATTCAAGTTGATGATGTTTCGTCAGTGTATGAAACTGATCCAGTTGGCTATACTGACCAAAGTTGTTTTTTAAATTTAGTTATAAAAATTTCTACCAATTTATCACCGCAAGAATTATTGAAAGTAACACAAAAAGTAGAAAATGACCTAGGAAGAAAAAGGGAAATTAGGTGGGGGCCGAGGACTATCGACCTTGACATTTTACTTTATAATCAAGAGAATATTGAAGCAGAGAATCTTATTGTTCCGCATCCGCGGATGTTCGAAAGAGCTTTTGTTATCGTTCCGTTGTTAGAGATTAATCAAGATATAAAACAAAACATTTCACGTTCACAAGTAGAAGAAATGAAAAGGCGAGAGGGAGTAACGGTATGGAAGCAGAAAAATGGGGAAGACGCATTCGTGCTTTTCGAAAGCTAAAAGGCTACACGCAAGAAGGTTTTGCTAAAGAATTAGGGGTATCAGTATCTGTTTTAGGTGAAGTTGAGAGAGGGAATCGATCGCCTTCTCAAGATTTTGTAGTAGAAGTTGCTAAGGCGTTAAATGTTTCGATAGATGAATTAATGCCAAAGTGACTGTGCAGGAAGGAGTAGGTTGATTGTTAAAGATTGCAAATATTGAGATGAAAAATCCGGTTGTATTAGCACCGATGGCGGGAGTGTGTAACTCTGCATTCCGTTTAACAGTTAAAGAATTTGGTGCAGGTTTAGTTTGTGCTGAAATGGTAAGTGATAAGGCAATATTACTGAATAACAAAAGAACATTAGATATGTTATATATTGATGAGAGAGAAAAACCATTAAGTTTACAAATTTTCGGTGGAGAGAAAGAAACGCTTGTAGATGCTGCGAAATACGTAGATAAATATACGACAGCAGACATTATTGATATTAATATGGGTTGCCCAGTACCGAAAATCGTTAAATGTGATGCGGGGGCAAGGTGGCTTCTAGATCCAAATAAGATATACGAAATGGTAGCAGCGGTTGTAGATGCTGTTGAAAAGCCGGTTACGGTTAAAATGCGTATCGGTTGGGATGAAGAACATATTTTCGCAATAGAGAATGCTAGAGCTGTTGAGCGTGCTGGCGGACAAGCTGTGGCGGTTCACGGACGTACGCGAGTGCAAATGTATGAAGGGAAAGCAGATTGGGATATCATTAAACAAGTAAAGCAAGCTGTGAATATCCCGGTTATCGGAAATGGTGATGTCGAAACACCGCAAGATGCGAAGCGTATGCTTGATGAGATTGGTGTAGATGGTGTTATGATTGGTCGTGCAGCTCTTGGGGATCCATGGATGATTTATCGTACGGTAAAGTATTTAGAGACAGGTGAATTAATGCCGGAACCAACAGTCCGTGAGAAAATTGATGTATGTATGTTGCATCTAGATCGTCTTATCGATTTAAAGAACGAAAATGTTGCTGTAAGAGAGATGAGAAAGCATGCGGCTTGGTATTTAAAAGGTGTTCGTGGTAATGCGAGTGTGCGTAATGGTATCAATACTTGCAACACGCGTGAAGACCTTGCGAATGTATTAGGTGCATTTGTAGAAGAAGTAGAGGCGAAACAACAAACGATTTACGTTGGTTAATAAGGAGGACGGAGAAGATTGACATTCTTCTACACACTTCCTATAATTACGTGAAAGAAAGAAGAACTGCCAGTTAGTTGCTGGCAGTTTTTCTAGTTGAGTAGAAAATGCTATACTGTATATATTGTAAAAATTAATAGAGCTGGAGTGATATCAATATCATGGATAACATGAACCACGAAGAATTAAACGACCAATTGCTTGTTCGTCGTGAAAAGCTACATAATTTACGTGAGCAAGGAATCGATCCGTTCGGTAAACGATTTGAACGCACAAATTCAACAACCGACTTAGTAAGTCTATATGGAGAATTCTCTAAAGAAGAATTAGAAGAGAAGGAAATCACGGTTTCTATCGCTGGTCGTATTATGACAAAACGCGGTAAAGGAAAAGCTGGATTCGCACACATTCAAGATTTACACGGACAAGTTCAAATTTACGTTCGTAAAGATACTGTTGGAGATGAAGAGTACGAGTTATTTACGACAGCAGATTTAGGTGACTTAGTAGGTATTGAAGGTAAAGTGTTCAAAACAAACGTTGGAGAACTTTCAGTAAAAGCAACAGGATTTACGCTTTTAACGAAATCTCTTCGTCCATTACCGGATAAATACCATGGATTAAAAGATGTTGAACAACGATACCGTCAACGTTACTTAGACTTAATTACAAGTATGGAAAGTCGTGAAACATTTGTTACTCGTAGTAAAATCATTCGTGAAATGAGAAGATATTTAGATGACAACGGTTATCTTGAAGTAGAAACGCCTATGATGCACGCGATTGCGGGTGGAGCATCTGCTCGTCCTTTCACTACGCATCATAATGCGTTAGATATGGAATTATATATGCGTATCGCAATTGAACTTCATTTAAAACGTCTTATTGTGGGCGGATTAGAAAAAGTTTATGAGATCGGCCGTGTATTCCGTAATGAGGGTGTATCAACTCGTCATAATCCTGAGTTTACGATGATTGAATTATATGAAGCGTACGCTGATTATAATGATATTATGAAACTAACAGAAAATATGGTTGCTCATATTGCGAAAAAAGTATTGGGTACAACAACGATCCAATATGGTGATTATGAAATTAATCTAGAACCAGAATGGACACGTCTTCATATGGTAGATGCAATTAAGCAACACTCTGGAGCGGATTTCTGGACTCCGATGAGTGTAGAAGAAGCGCGTGAGCTTGCAAAAGAACATAATGTAGAAATTAAGGATACAATGGAAGTTGGTCATATCATTAATGAGTTCTTCGAGCAAAAAGTAGAAGATAAATTAATTCAACCAACATTTATTTACGGTCATCCGGTAGAAATTTCGCCACTTGCGAAAAAGAATGACGAAGATCCACGATTCACAGATCGTTTCGAGTTATTTATCGTTGCACGTGAACATGCAAATGCATTCACTGAGTTAAACGATCCAATTGATCAAAAAGAACGTTTTGAAGCTCAATTAAAAGAGCGTGAGCAAGGTAATGACGAAGCTCACATGATGGATGATGATTATATCGAAGCTCTTGAGTACGGTATGCCTCCTACGGGTGGATTAGGAATCGGTATTGATCGTCTAGTTATGTTATTAACAAATGCACCATCTATTCGTGATGTATTATTATTCCCTGCTATGCGTCATAAACAAGACTAAGCTTTGGAGATTTCTCCAAAGCTTTTTTTATTTGAGTATGAGTTGCGTGGGTATAATAGATCTTGATGGTGCGAGAAATTATATTTATATAGAAGAAATGTGCTGTTTTTATACTTTTTTACTAAGTTAAAAATTTTATTAGAAAAACTATTGCATTTTAATAATTAAACTGGTATATTTATATCCGTTGCCACGAAAGGTAACAAGCAAAACAAACGAAAAACAACTTATTGAAAAAAAGTTGTTGACGAAAATATAACAAAATGTTATATTGATAAAGTCGCTTGTGAGCGACAACGTAGTTCTTTGAAAACTGAACGAAACAAACAACGTGAAACGTCAATTTTTATTTTTAGATGCTAGACAAACTAACTT